>CAKTXN010000004.1 GCA_934630905.1 uncultured Eggerthellaceae bacterium | reverse complement strand
TTCGAGCTGGTGTTGCAAGCCGCCAACCAGCGATTGCAGGTGCTCTCCGAAGGCCGTTATTCGTTGCGCCATCGCGAGGAGGCGTCGAACCGGCGCAGCCAGGCAGGTCTGGAGATGTTGGTGTTCGACCGCGACACGGGAAAAGAACGCGATGTGAAGTCGCTTTCCGGCGGCGAGACGTTCCTTGCATCTCTTTCTATGGCGCTCGGTTTCTCGGATGTGATCCAAGCGCAGGCAGCAGGCGGTGTTTCGATTGACGCGATGTTCATTGACGAAGGTTTCGGATCGCTCGATGAAGAAAAAGTCCAAAAAGCACTCGAAGTGTTGGGCAAGCTGGCTTCTGATGATAGGCTTATCGGCGTCATTAGTCACGTGGATCAGCTGAAAGAGGCAATCGAGCGACAGATTGTGGTGGAAAGCACGCCTTCGGGCAGTCGTGCCGCGCTTCATTGCTAGGTGAGGCCACCGTTTCGCGTATAATGCCGCCAAAGAAAAAGAAGGGGAGAGTATGGCCTTTCAAGATAAAGATACCAGTTCGGCTCCAAGGGAAACGAAGCCTGTGCCTAAAAACTTCTCCGATCCGAACCGTGAGTTCCTTCGCGCGGAAAACGAAGACGACGACGGCTACGACCCGTATTCTGATCGCAGAGAATGCACGCCGCTGTTTGAGCGCGACCCCTGGGCGTAGCGTTTCTCTGAGCTAACGAAGACGGAGAGCGTGTATCGTGGAAGCCGCATTGACGATTCCCTTTTGGCTTGAGCTGATGGCGACTGTTACCGGCGCGCTCTCGGGCTCGATCCATGCCGTAAAGCATAATTACGATTTCTTCGGTGTGGTATGCCTTGCGTGCATCACGGGTCTTTCCGGCGGTATCGTGCGCGACATTTTGCTGCAGAATTACGGCATTTACGCATTCCAGCATTGGGAGCTTATTGCTGCTTGCATGGTAAGTGCGGTGCCGGTGTTCTTCTTCGCGCGCCTTCTGGGCAAGCTTGACTTGCCCATGGATATCATGGACACCATCAGCATTGCGCTGTATGCCGTGATTGGCGCCGGGAAGGGCCTTACTGCTGGTTATGGCGTTCTACCTGCGGCGATTCTGGGGACTATTACGGCTGTGGGTGGCGGATGCGTGCGCGATCTGGTACTTTTGCGGCCGCCACGCATTTTCATCAGCGGCACGCTCTACGCATCGGCAACGTTTCTGGGTGCGCTTATCTACCTGGCGGCAAAGCAAGTGGACGTGCTTGCGAGTTATGCTGCCCTTATCGGCGTGGTTTCGATTATCGTTATGCGCTTTGCGAGCGTCTTCTTCAAGATTGAAACGCGTCCGGCACGTGATTATTCCGACAAAGTTGAGCGTCTTGCTTCTCGTGCGAAAAACCACTGCGCAGGCGCGTTTAGGAAAGTGCGTCGCAAGTAATCGTCTCAGCATATACGTGCATCTGCTGCCTTCGTGCAGGAGACGATACCGCTGCTGTCGATTTGGAGAAGAGCGTGCGAGCCGATCCGATTGAACATGAGGGGGGTCAATGGCTACTATGGTGCACTTTGGGATAAGGTACGAGGAAGATTTAACTCACATATGCAGTGATTACATAATCGAGTCGGTTGACTTGCTGAACGCACAACTTTCGCATCACGGTATGAATTTCTTCTTCGATATGGCCGATGTGGACCAGCAAGTCATCGGAGGAAAGCATTGCTGGGATATGTTCGGTTGGGTGGTGCCAACCGCGTCGATTGACGAATTCGAGCATATCTGGCTCGCGAGCGAGGACGATGCTCTCGAAAAGTACGATTACGTTTTCGCGAATTGGGAAGACCGAGACGGCTTCCCGCACGCAGTCATTGATGGTGAGCTCCCCGAGGAAGCCTATGGGTAAGGAAGGGTTTCCTTGGGAGCTCAACTAAACTGCTTTCATTCCAACTTGCAGTTGTTCCGAATTCTTCACGTTTAACGTATAAAGGTGTTGATTGTTATTTCATAACATAACGATATTTGTTAGAATACGCATTATGAATCAATACATTCAAAACATATCAGGTGAATCTGTGCGTGCTACGAATATTGCTGATTGGGCAATAGCTCATGGTATTGGCAGCCTTACGACTGCCGAGATATCCCACCTCATAGATGTGCCCGTAAATCAAGTGCCCCAGCGCATGGCGTCACTTCGCAAGAGAGCAGAGATTTTCTCTCCAGCCCGGGGGTTGTGGATTCCTATTCCTGCGGAGTATCGGACGTGGAAGGCCCCTGAGCCATCCCTCTATATCGACTACATGATGAAGTTCCTCGAGGTTGATTACTGCGTTGGCTGGTTATCTGCTGCCGCATTTCATGGAGCATCGCACCATGCCGTCCAAAACTTCCAGGTGGCAACAATCCGGCAGGTAAGGGACAGAGCATTTGGACGATCCCGTCTGCAGTTCCTTACTCGTAGTTATGCTGGTATGGTGACAGTATCGAATCAAAGCCGCGCCCGGGCAAAGGTGCGGATCGCTTCGCCGGGAACCACTATGTTGATGGCGGCAAGTGATATTGATGTCTGTGGAGGGCTTGATAATGTCGCTAACATTGTCGTCGAAATCGCTGAGGAGAATCCAGGATTTGTTGCTGCATTGGTTTCCGATGCACATCTCTTTCCTGATGCTGCCATGCGTCGCATTGGGTGGTTACTTGATGTATTCGGCGAAGGTGCTCCGAATGATGTGGAACAGTATTGCGCTTCGCTTGATAGCTCCACATCGTTTCTTTCCCCTGGTGGACAGCGATTAGGTAAGCTGGACTCAAAATGGAATCTTATCATCAATCAGGAGGTCGAGCCGGACATATGATGTATCGCAGTGAGATAACTCAATGGGGGGTTGATCACCCCTGGCAAAACGAGAATCAGATTGAGCAGGACCTGCTCCTTTCCCAGGCGATGATTGAAATTGCCAACGATGATTTGCTTGGAGAAGAGCTTGTTCTTAGAGGAGGAACCGCTTTTCATAAACTTTTCCTTCCTGAGCCCTACCGTTACAACAAGGACCTTGATTTCGTGAGAACGACTTCGGGAGGTATTGGTGAGGTGATGAAGAGACTCACCGCTTTGGGCGGCGAGCTAGGGTTTGATGTTCGCACTAAGATGGGAAAGCTTCCGAAGATTTACTGGCGCTTCGCTTTCGAAGACGGAAGGCCTCCTCGGTAGACGTTCTTGAGCGCGCGGCAGATGCGCGCAGCGTTCAAGGCATTCAAGGCGCTCAAAGCACCGAAAAGCCCACCCAAAGAGAGCAGTTGTTGGAAAAACGGGTGCAAACTCGGGCAAATCGACGATAAATGGTGGTCGAAGGGGCGCTTTTGTTCCCGAGTGAAAACCAGCAGCCGTGAAAGTTTTTTCTGCACCGCTCTGACCAGGTGCTATTCGTAAGCTTATATGGGTGGGTGATTTGGGTCGTCGCGAAACGGCCTCGAATTCAAAATATAACCACCGAATATCGTCGATTTGCCTGAATTCGGGGCCTGTTTTTCAACAAGCACTCGGTGAATGCTTCTTCATGGCATGAATTTTCATGGTTGCGCGGTGGATGCTTCTTGGCTGACGCGGGTTCTCACGGTTACGAGGCGACCATCTAGGCCGGGTTGCGCAAATTGTTGACAAAAGGTGGGGTAATTTGTCACGTTTTCGCGAAGTGCGCACCCACAAACCCGACAGCGGTCGCATTAATCCAGCGGATACTCTTTGAAGTACTCTTCGCAGTTTTTTCTCAAGAACCTGGCGAGCAGCTGCGTGGACCGTTGCGCCCGCGTGGAGAGCGCCGCCTTCTTCGGAAAGACGAAGCCAACACTGCACGTGGCGTCCGAAGTGACGAAGGGCGTGAAACCCAAACCCGCTGCCGAATCCGACCCGAATCTCTTCGCCAGGAAATAGCTGAACGAGTCGAATATCGCTATGGCGCTCTCCGAGGACTTAACGTACTCGAGGAGCATCTTCGAGCTTGCGGTGCCCATCCTGATGTCCTGCAGCGGGCAATCGCGAAATAGCCATTCCGTGTAGTACAACATCTCGCGAAAAGTGTTGACGGCAATGGGCCGATCCGCCACTTCGGAGCAGCTGATGAGGTCCCTGCCGGCAAACTCGGAATCCTCCTTCCAAAGGATTCCAAACTGGGTTTTCAGCGTTGGGACATATTGAACGTCCGGGTTATCGAGGATCTTCTGCATAGAGTACGGATGGACGTCTAGATACACGAGGTCGCTTCCATCTGACGAAACCGCGCGTCTCATAAGCCTTTCGAAGGGCTCCTCGACGTAGAAAGAGCTTTGGGACAACATCTTCACGTAATCGGGATCCATAGCTGCGATCTGCGCAGAGTAATAGCTCACGTACACCTTGATCCTGTTCTCGGAAGATGATCCGTCTCCGCCGAAGGAGCGCAATTCGTCCATCATCGAGTCTTGCAGGGCAAGCATCTTCTTCGCGTAGCCGAGAAAAATCTTTCCCCTCTCGGTAAGGTGCACTCCTTTTCTGCTACGCTCCAACAGAACGGCACCGAGCTCTTCCTCAAGCGCCCCGATGGCTCGGCTCAGTCCCTGCTGCGAGATCCCCAGGTTTCTCGAAGCGGCGTAAAACGAGCCAGCATTCGCTAGCTCGATGAAATAGCCAAACGCCTTGAGCCTCATGTGAACCCCCTGTTGCGATGCCCTTGCGACATGTGCGCCCCGCTGTTTTTAGCATGCGCGAAGTCGTTTCCCGTAGAGATGAACCGCGTTTTTCGCCAGTATACCATAGACAACAAAATATTGTATATCCATAGAATGTTTGCTCAGTTCTCTTTGATGCATTCAGTCTCTAAAATCATTTCGCAAGAGGGCGCCCGATCAGGATTAACGCCACGACCCGATCGAGCCAGCCCATCGGCAACACAAGTTTATCGGAAGCGAAGCAAAAGGAGGAATGCCATGCTCAAAGAAGGCGAGCCTTTCGTCTACACCGCGTGTCCCGGCTGGGGTGACCACGACTACTGCGCGTTGAAGACAATCGTAAAAGATGGCAAGATCGTCCGCATGGAAGCCGTTGACTACACGGGCCCCGAGGCAATCGACGGCCACATTTGCCAGAAGGGATGCCTGGCCGGCCGCCAGCCCTACGATCCCAAGCGTCTTAAGAAGCCGCTGAAGCGTATCGGCGAGCGCGGCGAAGGCAAGTGGGAGGAGATCTCCTGGGATCAGGCGCTTGACGAAATCGGCGCGAAGCTGTGCGAGCTGCGCGACAAATACGGCGCAGAATCCGTTGCCATGTGGAACCTGCGCGCCGGCGTTCCGTCTGCCTACAGCATGGAGACGCTCATGCCCGAGCGCTTCGGCAACGCATTCGGCGTTACGAACCCGATGGAGTCCATCGGTTTGGACAATGGTCCGTTCTATGCCGAGTTCTACCACGTAGGCACCACCGCCAACCACGTCCTCATCGACCCGAAGGTCATCGTTGATTCCGACCTGATCTACGTTTGGGGCTGCAACCCCATCGAGAACCAGATGCGCTGCGCCCAGAACCTCGTTCGCGCCCGCGAGAACGGTGCGAAGATCATCGACATCGGTCTCATCTTCGACGGCACCGCCGGTTTCGCAGAGGAGTTCATCGGCATCAAGCCCTCCACCGACGGCGATTTGGCCATGGGCATGATCAACTACATCCTGCAAAACGACCTTCAGGACAACGCTTACCTCATCAATCGCTCCGTAGCCGCCTACATGGTGCGCGATGACGACGGCATGCTCGCTCGCGACGTCGATGGCAACTACATCGTCTTCGACAAGGACGCCGACGCCTTCGCGGCCGTTGCCCCCAAGGGCGGTCAGCTGCCCGGCACCAACCTGGCGCTCGAGGGCCACTACGAGTGGGAGGGCATCGCTCTCACCCCCGTGCTTCAGCTGCTCAAGGACCGGGCTGCCGCTTACACGTTGGAGAGAACCTCCGAGGTAACCGGCCTTCCTGTCCATGTCATCGAGAAGCTCGCTTACGACTGGGCTACCGTTGAGAAGGCCTTCATCCTGAGCGGTTATGGCCTGCGCTATCGCAACACCAACGAGACCTACCGCTTGTTTATGCTGCTCGGCATCCTTACCGGCAAGTACGGCCGCCAGGGCGCTGGCGTCATCGAGGGCCTGCAGCTTCAGGGCTGGCCGCTGTCCTTCAACGAGAGCGGCATCTCTCTTCCCGACGGCACCGTTGAGTCCGCAAAGTCCAAACCGGTTCGCATGCACCAGTGGTTTGCCGAAGCCGAAGCCCCCGGCAGCCCCTACAAGGCCCTGCTCGTTGCAGGCGGCAACCCCGTCCACCAGCAGCCCGATCGCAAGCGCTGGCTTGACATCGTCAACCAGATGGAACTCGTTGTCGACTACGACGTATGGATGACCGACACCGGCGAGATCGCCGACTACGTACTGCCTGACTGCATGTCCTTCGAGCGCGAAGACATCATCAGCGGCGCTTGTTACGGCCACATCATCCTTCAGGAGCCGGCTATCACCCCGCCCGAAGGCGTTGATCCGCGCGATCCGGTGTTCTACTGGTCCGAGCTCGCCAAGCGCGTCGGTTTGGGCGACTACTTCCAAAAGAGCGTTGGGGAATGGATCGACGTCATGCTCGACACCCAGTATCCGCTTATCGCAGGCGTTCAGCCGAAGGTGACCTACGAGCGCCTGAAAGAAGAGAAGATCATTCGCGGCGCTTGTCCGCCCATCCCGTGGAACCCGTGGATGAACCCCGCCGAGGTGTTCCCTAACGCCACTGGCCGCTTCGAGATCTACGCCGAGCGCTTGAAGGACTTCGACCTCGCCCTTCCTAAGCCCCTCGAAACCAACTACCTGGGCAAGGATGAGAAGCACACCTTCCAGCTGTTCACCGGCCGTCAGCGCTTCTTCATGCAGTCAAGCTTCACCGACGACCCCATCACCGTGGAGCTTTCTGGCGGCACGCCCTCCACGCGCATCAATCCGAAGGACGCCGTTGCGCTGGGCCTGAAGTGCGGCGACATGGTTGAGGTTTACAACGATCGCGGCCACGTGATCACGCGCCTCGAGATCGATGAGTGCGTACCCGCTGGAACGGTTCACGTGTGGTTCGGCTGGCGTGCCCGTCATTTCGAAGAGGGCACCTACGCCGAGATGGTTCACCAGTGCCCCAACTACGATTCCACGGGTGCCGTCGAGGACAAGTGGTGGAACGACTGGATCGACTGCGGCCACATTGGCAACGGCTTCATCGAGTCGATGTCCACGCTTCAGGGCAGCACCGACTGTTACTGGGATTCCGTCTGCAGCATCCGCAAGTACGAGAGCGCATAGGAAGGAGAGAAACCATGGCAAAGAAAACTCTAATCGACCTTCAGCGCTGCATCGGCTGCTGGACTTGTTCCATGGCATGCAAGATGGGAAACAACCTGGCGGACGATGACTACCGCATCACCGTCCGCACCAACGGATCTGGCGCAGGCATCGACCGTCCGCAGGGCATTTACCCGAACCTGCGCATGAACTGGCAGCCCATCTACCAGAAGAGCTGCGACATGTGCGCGAGGGAAATTGCTCAGGGCTATCCGCAGTACTGCGTGTCCTACTGTCCCACCAAGGCTATTGCCTGGGGTGACGACCAGGATCCCGAGTCTGCTTACAGCGTTGAGCTCAAGCGCTGCCTCGACAACCACTTCCACCTCTTCGAGCTGCCCGCTCGCGAGGGTACTCGTGCGAACGTGACCTACGCTGTCCGCGAGTAATACACACTAGCTACTTGGCCCTGGGTGCGATGCTCAACCCGCGCCCAGGGCAGCCACAGCACCCAGCGCGCTTTGCGGACCCCATTAATGAGTCCACTTTTCAAAAGAGACGCTTTTTGGCTAAACATTCGAGTTGTGAGTCACCCCGGCAAACGGCATCCAACACTTCTCGTCGGCAAACAAGCCACTGACCTGCGAATATGGCAAAAAACAGCATATATCGATGATGCTTTCAACCTTCTTCGCAACTATTCGTGGTGAGTAGTCGCAGATGGCTTGCACCTTAGTTGAGTGAACACAAAACCACAGGTCAAAAGTGGTTTTTAGAATAACGTGAAGTCACAAAAATGGCCCGTGATGCCGATTTGAAGCCATAAAACCGTTCAAATCGGCATCACGGGCTGATTCTTTAGTCGGTTAAAATTTTGTAAAACCGCAGGTTAGAGGCTATTTTTTACAACCTGCAAACCACTACGGACTTATTCCCACTCTATAGTAAAAACTCTCTCCAGTTTGTTCCGGTTTGCCGCAGCGCAGCGTTCAAGACATTCAAGGCGTTCAAAGCACCGAAAAGCCCACCCCAAGAGAGCGGTTGTTGAAAAAACGGGTGCAAATTCAGGCAAATCGACGATATTCGGTGGTCCAATCGCCCCGAGCGCCGTAATTATCGCACCTGAAGAAATCGACACCATTGAATCGGTTCTTCCTTGCAGCATAATACCAGGTCAAAGCAATACATTAAAAACGATAGGAAGAATGTCAAATTTCCGACCACCGATTATCGTCGATTTGCCCGAAACGAAGGGCCTTTTGACAACAAGCACCGCGCGAGAAGATAACCGTTCAGTTGAACGTGGACGTCATTGATTATTTCAAAGCCGAATCCGTGCGCATAGGCATTCCCTACCCTAGTTTCACACCGTGCCCGGGGCATAAAGAAACCCGCCGAAGCGGGTTCGTTAATCTCGTCCGATTATCGCCATCTCGCAATATCGGTACATCACATCGTCATGTGTTGCGCTCGGGTGGTCCCGCACGTATTGGGCAAGCTTTTCGTCAACACCCTTTCGCTGAGGGATGAGGCCCATGAACAACACGAAGTCATCGTATGATCCTTCAACGTTTCTCGCAAACTCCTCAAGTTCTCTGCTTGCTGCGGATTGTTCCACTAAATCGCCTTCTTTCCGATCATTGCGTAATCGTTGGGTTCGCTTAAATGTGGCAGGGGTCGGGTAAGTTGTCACAGTCGAGAACTACGCAGTTATTGTTTTACAGCTATCCTGCCAGAACACAATCTTCCCAGTTGCCCCAATTTGAGCATTTTGCGGCAATCAAGATATCATCTCCCGCAGACAGGTTTTGGAGCTGATCCTCATCGTCCTTTGAAAACTCTGCGTACACAATAAGAGTATCAGCGCCATCTTTAACAAAAACCGTGATAACTGGATTTGTCGTTATATGCGCAAGATTGCCGCCAGAGCTTATTTTGTTTACTTGTCCAGCTATAACAAAGTGCTTTCCAGCATAAGTCTCTTTTGCGCTTATTTCGTTCTCTTCCCAGGCGGCTCTAATGGTTCGCAGGTTGTTTTCGCCCGCCTCTTGCCCAACATACGAAGCCCATTCGGAGGCAGTCAAACACGTTAGAACGATACTATCCCTAATCTTAATCGTTTCTCCGGGTAAGATAGATTGTTCAACGACTGGACACTCATCAAACCACGGTACTCCACCAAACTTTTCACCGTTTGTTCTAACCCTCTCGGGTGTACTACTGAAGCCAGCATCGCTGAGTGCTTTCTTTGCATCCGCGTATGACATACCCGTTACGTCAGGAACCGCAAACGTCTTATCCCCAGATGCGTTAGCACCAATAATGCCGGCAAGAACAATCAAGACTATCACAATAAGACATCCAGGATTCGATTTCGCTTTTTTTTTCAGTCATGGAAACCCCTTTAGCAGGAACGAGAGACAGATTTTTTATTATTATGCCAAAACTCCTCTATATCCGGCAAGTATAGGTTAAGTGCCCTGTGCGGGTTCATAGGCCATCTCCTCTTCGAACGATATACGTGCTTGGCTCGTGCAGCGCACGTGCGGATTATTTGCCCTGCTCAAGCGAATCCAGTGCGGCATCGACGCCCTTCGTGGGTTTCGGTGCGGGATCACGGATAATCTTTCCATCGCGTGCGACCATCTTCAAATGGCGCAATGCTGAAAGATCATCAAGCGGGTTTTCCGTGCTCACAATGAAATCGGCAAATTTACCAGGCTCGATGCTGCCAATTTCTTCTTCCATTTCCAGAATCTGAGCATTTGCAAGCGTTGCGGTGTGCAGCGCGAACGCATTGCTCACGTTGCAGTATTGCGCGAAATAGCGCACTTCGCGCCACATGTTGTAATGGGTGATGAAGGGACAGCCCGTGTCGGTGCCCAGACCCACGGGGATTCCTTCTTCCAGGCATGCCTTGGCGCAATCGACGATTCCCCGGAACACCACGTTGCCGTTCTTGCGGCCCAACTCACCGCATTTCGCCACGTCAAGCGGCAGTTCGGAGTAGGGAAGTGCCGGTGAGAGCGTGGCGATGAGCGCCGCACCTCGCTGCTTGAACAGCTCCAGGATCTCGGGCGTCGGTTTGGCGCCATGCTCGATGGTATCCACACCGTTTTCCAGCGCCACGCGCACGCCTTCGGCGCTTTCTACGTGTGCCGCAACGGGAAGTCCCAGATCATGGGCTTGATCGCATGCGGCTTTCACCAGCTCGGGCGGCATGCGCAACGCGCCTGGTTCGCCTTCTTCGGTGGCATCCATTACGCCGCCGGTGATCATGAGCTTGATAAGATCGGGCTTTCCTGCTGCGATTTCGCGCACGTGTTGAGCAGCTTCTTCGGCAGTACGCGCCTCTGTTGCCAGCGAGCCGGCGAAGTGACCATCGGGCACGCTCACCGCCATGTTGGATGAAAGAATGCGCGGACCTGCGATTTCACCTGCGTTGATGCGGTCGCGCGTGATGGCATCCCAGTCGTAAATGCCGCCCACGGCACGCAGCGTGGTAACGCCGGAAAGCAGCTGGGTCTTGGCGTGCTGGGCCTCGGATTTCAGGAAAAACTTCTTAACCAGTTTCTTGTCGCGCAGGCTTTGCACAAGCTTGCGGTAATCCGTGGGCTTTTCCGATTTCGGCGCTTTGCCGTCAACCACTAAATGTACGTGCATATTGATAAGGCCCGGCATCAGGTAGCCGCCCTCAAGATTGATAACTTCGTAATCCGTCAAGTCGAACTCGTTTGCCGGTGCAATGCGACCAAAGCTACCGTCTTCCACCGTAACGATAAGCCCCTCTTGCGGCTCCATGTTTTTGCGGCCATCAAGCAGGATGCCATTTGTCAGTGCATATCTCATGCGTTCCCCCTTGCTGAAATAACGTTTCTGTTCAGGAAAACAAAAAGCGTCAGATAAATCAAGGGAGAACGCTTGCGGGTTGACAAAAAGGCCGAAAGTGTCTCAACGTTTGCGAGCTGCGTCGTTCGTTTGCGGGATGCCCGGCGCATTCAGAGCGCCCTTGTGACGATGCGGCGCGCTTTGCGGCAGCGGCCCGGCGTTTGTGGCGCTTAAGCCTGTTGACCACGGCGCGCCTCGGACCTATTCCCATTGGGGAAGGTCCTGAAGCGCAATAATGTCCAAGCTTTGCTCCGAGGCAACTTCCATGCCGATAACCATGGCCTGAGCTGCAGCGAGTGTGGTCACGTATGTCAAGCCATGTTGCACGGCGGCAGTGCGCAAAATGAAGCCGTCGGATTGGGTCTCGTCGCCTGAAGGAGTGTTGATGATCAAGTTGATTTTGCCCGCATTGATAAGATCCATGACGTTCATTTCGCCTGGTAGCGTACTGCTTACGCGGCTGACTTCCTGGCATTCCAAGCCTACGGCGCGCAGCGTTGCCGCCGTTCCGCTTGTTGCCACCAGCTTGAACCCTTGACGGGCAATGGTGTGCGCAATTGACCCAATGCTTCGTTTGTCGTTGTCGCAAACAGAGATGAACGCCATGCCGCCATGGGGTTGCTCGTATCCCACGGCCAGTTGGGTTTTCAGGTACGCGGCAGGGAAGTTGCTGGCAATGCCCATGACTTCGCCTGTGCTCTTCATCTCGGGTCCCAACACGGCGTCGGTGCCGGGGAAGCGGCCGAAAGGCATAACAGCTTCCTTTGCGCTGAAATGAGTGAAGGTGCGGTCATCGGCGGGCAGGTTCATGTCTGCCAGCTTTTCGCCCGTCATGATGCGCGCAGCAATCTTTGCCAGGGGTACGCCAGTTGCTTTCGACACGAACGGTACCGTGCGGCTTGCGCGCGGGTTTGCCTCGATTACATAAATGACCTGGTCTTTAATGGCAAATTGAATGTTAAGCAGACCGCATACGCCCAAACGAAGCGCCAAACGACGTGCGATGTCGCGCAACTGGGCTTGCATGTTCTTGCTCAGCGTGAACGGCGGAATGCAGCAAGCGGAGTCGCCCGAGTGGATGCCCGCCATTTCAATGTGCTCCAAAATACCGCCTACGTAAACGGTCTCTCCATCGCACAGGCAGTCCAGGTCAAGCTCAACGGCATCTTCCAAGAAGCGGTCAAGATATACGGGGTAATCAGGGGAAACTTTCGTTGCCTCCGCCATGTAGGAGCGCAGCTGGTCGGTGTTGTAGACAATGCCCATGCCGCGTCCGCCCAGCACGAAACTGGGGCGTACCAGAAGCGGGAAACTCAGGCGTTGCGCCACTTTGCAGGCCTCTTCGAACGTGCTTGCCATGCCGGCGGCGGGATACGTTATTTCCAGCTCATCCAAAATGTGGCTGAACAAATCGCGGTCTTCGGCCAGGTCAATGGCGGCAGGACTGGTGCCGATAATGGGCACGCCAGCGTCTTTCAGCGCCTGTGCGAGCTTGAGCGGCGTTTGTCCACCAAGGGTAACAATCACGCCATCGGGGTTTTCGGCTTCCACAACGTCCATCACGTCTTCGTACGTGAGCGGCTCGAAGTACAGCTTGTCGGAGGTGTCGTAATCGGTGGAGACCGTTTCGGGGTTGCAGTTGACCATGATGGTCTCAAAGCCTTCTGCCGAAAGCGCGTAAGAGGCATGCACGCAGCAGTAATCGAACTCGATGCCCTGGCCAATGCGGTTGGGGCCTGCCCCCAGAATCATGATGCGCTTTCGTGTTTTCGGGGCAGTCTCCGTTTCGGCGGCGTCGTATGTTTTGTAATGGTATGCCGTGTTGCTGCTGAACTCGGCGGCACATGTGTCCACCGTTTTGAAAGCAGGGCGCACGCCCAGAATCTTGCGGACGGCACGCACCGTTTTCTCGTCGCTGCCCAAAAGGTGGGCAAGCTGCACGTCCGACAAGCCGTATTGCTTTGCCACGCGGAAGGCATCGGCGTCCATTTCTTCGAGCTTCATGGCAGACAGCGCCGTTTCGATTGCGCAAACGTCGGCCACGCGCCCAATGAACCAGGGGTCGATGCGCGTTAGCTTGTGGACTTCTTCGCAGCTCATGCCGCGACGCAGCGCTTCTGCCAGATAAAAAATGCGCTCGGCAGTGGGTCGTACCAGAGCATCGCGCAGCTGATCTGCGGAAAGGGATTCTTCAAGCTTTGCGCCTTTGCCATCGGCGCCCAGGCCCATGCGTCCGTTTTCCAGGGAACGAAGCGCTTTGCCCAGCGATTCTTCGAACGTGCGACCAATTGCCATGACTTCGCCCACGGCCTTCATACGGGTAGTCAAGGTGTTGTCGGAACCTTGGAATTTCTCAAACGCAAAGCGGGGGATTTTTACTACGCAGTAATCAATGGAGGGCTCAAAGCACGCGGGCGTTGCCTTGGTGATGCCGTTCGTTATCTCGTCAAGCGTGTAGCCAACAGCAAGCTGAGCTGCGAATTTGGCAATTGGGAAGCCCGTTGCCTTTGATGCCAAGGCCGAAGAGCGGCTCACGCGCGGGTTCATTTCGATGGCAATCATGCGGCCGGTTTCAGGATTCACGGCAAACTGCACGTTAGAGCCGCCGGTTTCCACGCCCACTTTTTCCAAAATGGCAAGCGAAGCGGCGCGCATGCGCTGGTATTCCACGTCGGAGAGCGTTTGAGCAGGGGCAACGGTAATGGAGTCGCCCGTGTGCACGCCCATGGGGTCGAAGTTTTCAATGGAGCACACGATAATGCCGTTTCCTGCTTTATCGCGCATGACCTCCATCTCGTATTCTTTCCAGCCCTCGATGCTTTCTTCCACCAGCACTTCGCTGGTAGGGGAAAGCTCCAGGCCCTGGCCTACGATAAGGTCAAGTTCTTCGCAGTTGTGCGCAATGCCGCCGCCCGCGCCGCCCAGCGTGAAGCTGGGGCGCAGCACAACGGGATAGCCCAGGCCCGCGGGGCCCTCTACAATGGTGCGCGCATCCTCTAGGGAGTAAGCATACTGGCCGCGTGCCGTTTCAATGCCCAGCTCCGCCATGCACTGCTCGAACAGCTTGCGGTCTTCGCCGCGCTCAATTGCGTCCAGGTCGCAGCCAATCATTTCCACGCCGTATTTATCCAGCACACCCGCGTGAGCAAGCTCAACTGCGGTGTTCAGTGCCGTTTGCCCGCCCAAAGTGGGAAGCAGTGCATCGGGGCGCTCTTTTGCAATGACTTTTTCCACGAACTCAGGCGTGATGGGCTCGACATACGTTCGATCGGCCAGGCCGGGGTCGGTCATGATGGTTGCGGGGTTGCTGTTTACCAGCACCACCCGAAAGCCGTCTTCCTTAAGCACCTTGCACGCCTGCACGCCCGAATAATCGAACTCGCATGCCTGACCGATAACAATGGGGCCCGATCCAATGACCAGGATGGTTTTGATGTCTTCGCGTTTAGGCACGGTTGGCCTCCTTCAGTGCAGAGCTGGTGGATTGCGCGTCCGAATTTTCATCGCGTCCGAAGTTCCAGCCAGCAAGTCTATCTGCGGTAATGTCAATATTCAGGGCATCGGATGCGCTCATGCCGTCCATCATGCGCGCGAACGCGGTGAACAGGTAGTGGGCATCCGTGGGACCGGGCGCTGCTTCGGGGTGATACTGCACGCAGAATGCGGGAATGTCCAAAAACGCAATGCCTTCGGCGGTGCCGTCGTTTAAGTTGATGTGGGTGAGTTGAATGCGCCCGAAGCGCGGATTATCAACCACGGGAGCAATGTTGTGATCGTTCCAAAAACGCAGGTCATCAACATGTTCTGCGAAGCCGCCCGACAGCTCGGGGACAAGTGGCCCCAACGTGGGGAAGAGCAGACCGAACCCATGGTTTTGCGCCGTGATCTCAACGCGCTTCGTAACCAGGTTCATAACGGGCTGGTTGCCGCCGTGATGGCCATATTTCAGCTTTTCCATGCACGCGCCGCTTGCCAGGCTTATCATCTGATGTCCCAGGCAAATACCGAAAACAGGCACTTTTCCCAGCAGTTTTTCTGCCTGGGTAAACGTTTCGGTCACGGCATCGGGGTCGCCCGGGCCGTTGCTCAGGAATACACCATCGGGATGCGCGGCAAGCACGTCTTCGGCGGGAGTATCCCACGGCACAACGGTAAGCTCGCAGCCGGTGCGCACCAGGTTTTGCAGGATTGAAAGCTTGGCACCGCAATCGTACACCGTTACGCGATAGCGCGGCTGCGCAGGGCTGGCCAGGGCAAATGCTTGGCTTTTAGGTAGGTTGGCGAAGGCGTGCGGCTCATCGCATGATACCGTTTCTGCCAGGTTCACGCCCACGAGCGATGCGCTGGCGCGCACTTTTTCAAGCAGGCTTTCGGGGTTGGCGTCGATGGTGGAAATGACTGCCCGCTGCGCTCCCTGCTCGCGAATGTGACGTACTAAAGCGCGTGTGTCTATACCCTCGATGGCCACAATGTTACTCTTGCGCAGAAAATCGGGAAGACTTTCGGTGCTGCGCCAATTGCTAGGTGCATAGCACATATCGCGCACAACAAGTCCGCGCAACGCAGGGCGTGCAGACTGGCAATCGTCGCAGTTCAGGCCGTAATTTCCAATCTGCGGATATGCCATGACCACGATTTGTCCCGCATATGACGGATCGGTGATAACTTCCAGATATCCTTCCAAGGAAGTGTTGAAGCATATTTCGCCAAACACTTCGCCTACTGCCCCGCATGCTTTGCCTTGGAATGTTGTGCCGTCTTCCAGCACTAACAATGCGGGCTGCGTTATGGGCTTTGAAGTCTTTGCCAGCAATTTTTCTGAAGCGGTACTCAATGTTGTTCCTTTGCTTTGACTCTTGGATCTTGTGGAATGCCTGTTGGATGTCACCGTTCAGGCTTCTTGCTTCTGGCGGGCAAGGGCTGCGGAGACCAGGCCCAAAAACAGCGGATGTGGCTTGGTGGGACGGCTCTTGAACTCTGGATGCCCCTGGCTTGCCACGAACCAGGGGTGGTCGGGCAGCTCGATCATTTCAACCAGACGGCCATCGGGGCTGGTGCCGGCAATGACCATACCTGCTTGCGTAAGCTGATCGCGGAAATCGTTATTCACTTCGTAGCGGTGACGATGACGCTCGGAAATTTCCAGCGTTCCGTAAGCGCTTGCAGATTTCGTGTCGGGAGCCAGCACGCACGGGTAGGCGCCAAGGCGCATGGTGCCACCTTTGTCGTTGATGTTCGCCTGTTCAGGCATAATGTGGATAAGGGGATACGGTGCACATTCATCGAATTCGGCAGACGTAGCGCCCTCCAAGCCGGCCACATTGCGTGCGAACTCGCAGACTGCTGCCTGCAAACCCAGGCAAATGCCCAAGAACGGCACATTATGCTCGCGTGCGAACTGGGCGGCAAGAATCTTTCCCTCGAAGGCACGCTGTCCGAAACCGCCGGGGATAAGAATGCCATCCATGTCGGAGAGCACTTCGTCAACATTTTCCTTCGTTAGGCTTTCGCCGTCGATGAGCTGGGCATCCACGTTGCAGTGGTGATAGACGCCTGCGTGATGCAGCGCCTCGATAACGGAAAGGTAGGCATCGGGCAGGCTGGTGTATTTGCCCACAATGCCGATTTTTACCGAATCAGTGCACGAGTTCATTGCTTTCAGGAACGCTTGCAGAGGCTTCAGGTTGCAGCGCCTAATGCTCAGTCCCACATGCGCCAGCACTTTTGCTTCGAATTCTTGCTCGTGCAGCTTGATGGGCACCTCGTAGATGCTTGGGCTGTCTTCGCAGGCCAAAACGTTGTCAACAGGAACGTCGCAGAATGCTGCAATTTTTTCACGTACTTTCAGCGTGATTTCGTGGTCGCTGCGGCACACAATGAAATCGGGCTGCACGCCCATGGAACGCAGTTCCTTCACGGAATGCTGCGTGGGCTTCGTTTTTATCTCGTGAGCTGCGGCAATGTAAGGCACCAGCGTGCAATGCACGAAAATGACGTTTCCAGGGAATTGCTCTTTTTTGAACTGACGCGCGGCTTCAATGAACGGCTGGGATTCAATGTCGCCCACGGTGCCGCCGATTTCCGTAATAACGAAATCGGCCTGAGAGCGCTCGGCAATGCGGTAAAGCTTGCCTTTGATGGCGTCGGTCACGTGGGGAATTACTTGCACCGTGCCGCCCAGGAAATCTCCGTGGCGCTCACGGGAAATGAGCTCCTTGTAAATGGAACCTTGCGTGAAGTTCGATTCGCACAGCAGGTTCTCGTCGATGAAGCGTTCGTAATGTCCCAGGTCAAGATCGCATTCGTGACCATCCTCAGTAACGAAAACCTCGCCATGTTGAAACGGACTCATGGTACCAGGGTCAACGTTCAAGTAGGGATCCATCTTTTGCATCATTACGGAATACCCGCGCGCTTTCAGCAGATGCCCCAGCGATGCAGCGGTAATGCCTTTGCCCAACGAGGACACAACGCCGCCTGTTACGAATACGAATTTTGTCATGGATGACCAGCCTTTTCTCTTGCCGCGAAGCCTTTATTTCGAAGGAACATGCTTTGTTGCGACTGGCTGGAGGGCCCGCCTGAACGCACAAATGCACATTCAACCGGGTCTTTATTGTAGGACACGAGCCTGCGTCGTTGGGGTGTTGTTACAGCTTTTAACGTAGGTGTGCGCAACGAGTAACATACTGGAAACATTCCGATTTTTCCGGATAATCCTGTGCGCCGCCGCTGTGCGGATGCGTTGATTCTGCCTTCATCGTGCGACCAGGGAATATGTCAATCGAGCATTATTCTTGCCGTTCGTGTGTTCATGAAATGGTGGCTGTTGGGTTATTATGAACGCACGGTATAATGAAGGGAAAAGTAGGGGCGGGTTTGCTAGCGGGTTTTTCGCGGCGGCGAAGCGACGAAAGCGTATTAAAACGAGCCTGCCCGCATAAACCGCTTGCTTTGCGCACAGTGTGCGGTTCTTACGCCCATGGCGGGGCTTAAACGACTACGAACGGAAGGCAGTATGGCAAAGCAGCACGAAATCTTGAATAAACCCCAGTTCGAAGTGCTGCTTGCCTGCAAGGAGCTTCCTGGCAAGGCGCAGCGGGCGATTGCCGCCCGCGTCGGTATTTCTCTTGGATCAACGAATAAAGCGCTAAAAGAGTTACGTGAAAAAGGCTTCCTTGACCAGGCAGGATGCGTTACCGAGCAGGGCATTCGGGCGCTTGAGCCATATCGTGTGGAAAGCTCGGTTATCCTTGCTGCGGGAACGGCAAGCCGTTTGGCGCCACTTTCCTTCGAGCGTCCCAAGGCTATGTTTGAAGTACGTGGTGAGGTCTTGATTGAGCGTTTGATTCGCCAGCTGCGTCAAGCGGGCGTGAATGATGTTACTGTTGTTGTGGGCTACATGAAAGAAGAATTCTTCTACTTGGAGGACGAATTCGGTGTTCGTATTGTCGTGAACCCGCAGTATGCCGAGCGTGGCAATTATGCATCGCTTTTCAGCGCGCGCAAATACCTGGGCAACACGTACGTATGCTGTTCAGATGAGTATTACACCGAAAACGTTTTCTCGCTCTATGTGTACCGTCCGTATCTTTCCACGGTGTCCGGTGCGAATGTGGAAAGAAAATACGTGGTGTCATGCGATAAGGCGGGCCGGGTGCTCAAAGTTGCGCGCGAAGATGCATCGGGTGCCGTGCGCTACTATGCCGGCCCTGCGTATCTTGATGCGGCGCTTTCGCGGCGATTGATGGACATTATTGAAGCCGAGTACGATGTTTCTTCTACGCGCGATAAGCTATGGGATGATATTTTATCCGATCATATCTCTGAGCTGGAGATATACGAGAAGCAATTCCCCGATGACGTGATTTACGAATTCGATACCGTAGCGGATCTGGTGGCATTTGACCGCGATTTCTTTATTAACGTGGATAGTCGCATTTTGGACAACATTTGCAAAACGCTTGATTGCACGCGCGAGGACATAACCTTTGTGACGACCGTGAAAGAGGGTCTTACGAACTTGTCCACGCTTTTCTCCGTGAAGGATCAAAAGTACATCTATCGTCATCCGGGTAAGGGCACCGAGGAAATTGTGAACCGTAAGGCGGAGGCTTTCGCTTTGCAAGTTGCGAAGGACTTGGGCCTTGATGATACGTTCGTGTACGAACAGCCGGAAGAGGGTTGGAAAATCTCTCGTTACATTGAAGGCTGCTCTGAGCTTGATTATGGTAACCGTGAACAGGTGAAACGCGCTTTGCAAATGGCGCGACAACTGCATACGTCGGGCAAGGTGAGCCCCTATTCCTTTGATTTTTATCAAGAAGGCGCCGCTATTGCGAAGATTCTGCGGGATATGAGTTATCCGCTGCCGCGCGATTTCGAGTCGCTTGCCGCGCGTGTGGGTGCTGTTGCCGCAAAGATGCGCGAAGACGCCGGTGAGCCGGTGCTGTGCCACAACGATTTTTACGGTCCGAACTTTTTGGTGCGCGGCAATGAAATGCGTCTGATTGACTGGGAGTATGCTGCAATGGGCGATCCCGCTTGCGACTTGGGCAATTTTGTGGCGCAAGGGTCGGGATACAGCATTGAAGAGACGCTGGACATTCTGCCGCTGTACTTCGGGCGCCCCGCTACGGAACAGGAACAGCGCCACTGTCTTGCCGCCGTGGGTGTGGTGGGCTGGTATTGGTACGTATGGGCCATGTATAAGGGAGCCATGGGCAACCCCGTGGGCGAGTGGCTCTATATTTGGTACCGTGCAGCGAAGCAGTTCACTGAAGCTGCTGAAAAGCTTTATGAGTAGCGGGGTCTATTGCGGAACCTACACGATGTCGGTTTGACCCTCTTTTGTTTTTAATGAATGTTTCTTCGGTTGGTTTTGCGCGAAGGGTGATTGCCAGAAGAAGCGTTCGTTGTCGGTGATATTCTTTTCACGTTATAGGGATGTTTGGACATAAGGGTTGGGTGTCATATGAGTTTTGAGCAAATACGGGATCTTGACCCTGTTCTTGCGGATATCGACTCGTTGCAGGAAAAGATTGCCGCGGCGAAAAAGCAAAAGCCCGATGCGTATTCCCGCATAATGGAAGGCTGGGCGGTCGAGTCAACTTACAATTCCAACAATATTGAGGGAAGCACGCTATCGCTTGGTGATACTGCTCTTGTTTATCGGGGTATTTCCGTAGACGCCCCCCAAGACGACATCTATCAGGCAGAAGGCGGCTTTGCTGCTTTGCGTTTTTTGTTTGAGACGATAGAAGAAGGGTCCGCCTTTAGCGAACAGCTTATAAAACGCGCGCATGAACTTGTGTATGCCGAGGCACGGGATCCCATGACGCGGGGTTTCTATCGAACAACAGAGGTGGAAATAACGGGAACTTCTTTTCAGCCAGCGCCTTCTCTTTATGTGCCAGAACGTATGGAGAGCCTGGTTACGTCAATTTTGAGGTCCAAGAAACATGCCGTTGTCACGGCCGCTTTGTTTCATTTGGAGTTTGAGAGTATTCATCCTTTTGTCAATGCAAATGGACGTACGGGTCGGCTTATGAGCAATTACTTACTCATGCAGGCTGGATACGAGCCAATTAACATCCAAGCCGAAAGTAGGGCTCGCTATATTACGGCTATTCGTGCGTTTCAGCTGGAGGACGATCCGTATCCTTTCGTGGCGTTTTTCTGCCTTACTCTGCAGGAACGTTTGAAAAAGGTGCTGGGTCTTTTGGTTGATTATAAAGAGCATGAGATGGTTCGGTCTGCGGCTTCGCGAATTGAGGATTATCTATTGGGCGACGAGACTGACGTTACCCGGAAAAGCCAATAGGAAATTCAATGCCGCCGAAAAACTCTACGAGTAACTATGCGCTTCGCGAGTGGCGTTGTTCCGGCGCGCGAAAGGGGCGGGAGCTTGCCGGGTGGATGGTTGCAGACTGCTGTTGATCGTTTCAGCGCATAAAATGCGCAGCAAGATTTGCCTTCTGGCTACGTGTTTCGCGAAAACGCCAGCGAGAGTGCTACACTTTGTACCGTATAAAAAGCTCTATCCGTTGGAGAAATGAATGATTTACAACAACGTATTAGAGGCCATGGGTCACACGCCGCTCATTCGCCTCAATAGTTTTTGCGAGCCCGGTGCCGCTCAGATTATCGGCAAGTTCGAAGGTGTCAACGTGGGCGGCAGCGTGAAAACCCGTACCGCTTATCAAATGATCACGGCCGCCGAAGAGCGCGGCGACATCAAGCCCGACACCATTATTGTTGAGCCTACCAGCGGAAATCAGGGTATTGGCCTGGCGCTGGTTGCTGCGGTGCGCGGATATGAAGCGACTATCATCATGCCTGATAGCGTTTCCGAAGAGCGCCGCAAGCTGGTTCGTCATTACGGTGCCAACGTGATCATTGTTCACGATGACGGTGACATTGGCAAGTGCATTCAGGAATGCATTGACACGGCGAATCGCATGGCGGCGGAAAACCCCAACGTGTATGTTCCGCAGCAGTTCGAGAACATCGATAACTTGTACGCCCATAAGTACCACACTGCGCAAGAAATCATCGAGGACATGGAAGGGTCCGTTGATGGTTTTTGCTCGGGTATAGGCACGGGTGGCACGATTTCGGGCATTGGCCAGACCCTGAAAAGCCAATATCCCGACATTGAAATTTGGGCGGCCGAGCCCGAAAATGCCGCCATTCTTTCAGGTCACGAAGTGGGCACCCATATGCAGATGGGCATTGGCGATGGTCTGATCCCCGACATTCTTGATCAGGAAGTTTATGACGACATTTGCATCATTAGCGATGAAGAGGCACTTCAGACAGCACGCGATTTAGCACGCAACGAAGGTCTGATGGTGGGTGTTTCTTCGGGCACGAATGTGGCTGCCGCGCGTCGTTTGGCGCGTAAACTGGGGCCGGGCAAAACGGTGGTTACGCTTCTGCCCGACACCGGTGAGCGCTATTTCTCCACCGATTTGTTCGCAGGGGAATAGAAGCTCCGCACGTCAGCATTGGGAAGGTGCAACGGCTGGAAAGCCGCCAGCAATAAAACCGACTACCGCTGCTTGAGGCTTGGGGCTGTGGCGGCAACAGCAACAAGGGAATCGGTTATTGCCGATTCCCTTTTTATAGGGCGGTTTAGATGGTGGAGTACCCCGTAAGGGATATGTCCACCGCACGCGCGATTTTGCGCGCATGTGCCATGGCGCTGACAACAAGCGATGCGCCCGTTGCCATATCGCCTGCTTGGAAGATGTTGCCGTATTCATCCAGGTCAACGCCGCTCGTTACGTACGTTTCTGCCCCGGTGAAGCCTGAAGCAACAATAAGCAGCTCCGCTTCGATGTCGGTAGGTCCTTGGGACGTTGAGAGCGTGATGCTTGTCAGCGCACCTTTTTCGTTTGCGTGTACGGCGGCAGCCTGAGTTTCGAAGCAGCGGATATCGCGTTCGAATTTCGCTTCCGATTCCTGGTGGGCGTAATCAGTGGCTGCGCCGTAATCAGCGGCAGGGCGACGAATGAGCTGCACGATATCGCGCGCACCCTGGCGCAGCGCGGTGGCAATGCAGTCGTTGGCGGTGTCACCTGCACCGATAACAGCCACCGTCTTCCCATGCGCATTGAGCGTGGGATCGCAAGCGGCTTCGCGCAGATAGGCGCGTGCGGCAGCTCCCAAATAATCCAGCGCGAAGCAGGTGCCTGTTGCGCTGCCCTTGAAATTCACGGCACGCGGTGTTTGTGCGCCCACAGCCAAGATTACGGCATCGTATTGTTGCGCCAACGTGGGTAGACTTATGTCTTTTCCCACGTCGGTGCCGCATTCAAAGCGTACCTCTTCTGCTTCCATCAGCGCAATGCGGCGTGCAACCACACTTTTTGGCAGTTTCATGTTGGGAATGCCATATACCAAAAGGCCGCCGGGACGCTGGTCGCGCTCGTATACGGTAACGCTGTGCCCGCGTCGGTTCAAAAGCTGCGCCACGGTAAGACCGGCAGGACCCGATCCGATAACGGCAACGGTCTTGCCGCTTCTGCGTGCGGGAACTTGCGGCTGCATAAGCCCCTGGTCAAATGCGGTGTCAATGATGAAACGCTCGTTGTCGTTTATGGAAACGGCACTTGCTGTGGGCGTTGCCTTGCGGCACGAGCACGCGCGCTCGCACGGGGCGGGGCATATGTATCCCGTGAACTCGGGAAAACAGTTCGTTTTCAGCAGGCGATCGAGCGCCATGGGCAGGTTGTTGCTCCACAGCTGTTGATTCCATTCGGGAATCAGGTTGTTCAGCGGGCAGCCCACCCGTTTTCCGTCAAGGGTGGTGCTTGTCTGGCAAAACGGAACGCCGCAGTCCATGCAACGCGCCGCCTGCTGCATGCGTGCTGGGGCATCAAGGCATCCGTGGATGAATTCGAAATCGGCAATGCGAGTAGCTGCAGGACGGTCGGGTGCAGCCTGGCGCGCGTAATCAATGAATCCAGTTGGCTTTCCCATGGCTATTCGTCCCTTTCCAAAAACGCTTTAGTGGCGGCTTCATCAGGGCTCATGCCCTGCTGCATATTGCGGTTGATGCGCTGCGTCATTTTCTGGTATGCATGCGGTATGACTTTCTTGAAGCGGTCGATGCGCGCCTCGAAATCAACAAGAAGGAGCTTTGCCTGCGCGGACCCCGTCAAGCGCGCGTGTTCTTCGATGAGCGCTTTCAGCGTTGCAATGTCATCGGGGTCTTCTACTTGCTCAATAGCAACAAGTTGCTTGTTCGTGCGCAGATACAGGTCGTGCTGTTCGTCCAAAACGTACGCTACGCCGCCGCTCATGCCCGCTGCGAAATTGCGACCGGTGCTGCCAAGGATCACGGCAATACCGCCGGTCATGTACTCGCAGCCGTGATCGCCCACGCCTTCTACCACGGCCACCGCGCCGGAGTTGCGCACGCAGAAGCGCTCGCCCGCGCGTCCGTTGATGAACGCGCGTCCGCTTGTTGCGCCATAGAGCGCCACGTTGCCGATGATTACGTTCTTTTCGGCCGGACGCGTGCTTCCCTTGGGCGGGTATACGATAATCTGTCCGCCCGAAAGCCCTTTGCCCAGGTAATCGTTGCTATCGCCTTCAAGCTCAAGGGTCATGCCGCGGGGGATAAACGCGCCAAAGCTTTGTCCAGCGCCGCCTTGCAGCGTGAAGTGGAAGGCATCGGGTTCAAGGCTGGTGCCGAAGCGACGTGTGAGTTCTGCGCCGAACAGCGTGCCGCAAGCGCGGTCGGTGCTGCTAATGGGAATGGGGGATGCTGCCGTATTACAGGCGCCTTGCTTGCCGCGGTCGCGATGCTTGCTTTTCTCCTGGTCTAGCACGGGCAGCAGATAATGTGCATCAAGCGTTTCTTCCAGCTTGAAATCGAATGCGTCGGCCTCGTTGAACAGCACGGGCTCATCGCTTGCTTTTGCAAGGATGCGGTCAAACACGATATTGCGCGCTTTTTCGCCGGGGCATGCGCGATCGGCTACCAGCAAATCGGTGCGTCCGACCAGTTCATCAAGGGTGCGCATGCCAAATGATGCCAAGATCTCTCGAACTTCTTCGGCAATGAAGCGCATGAAGTTTTCCACGTGCTCGGGCTTTCCGCGGAAGTTCTTGCGCAGCTGCGGGTTTTGCGTGGCAATGCCAACAGGGCAAGTGTCCAGGTTGCATACGCGCATCATGTCGCACCCCATGGCAATAAGCGGCGCGGTGGCAAAGCCGAACTCTTCGGCGCCCAAGATGGCGGCTACGGCAACATCGCGGCCGGTCAAAAGCTTGCCGTCGGCCTCTATGCGCACGTGAGAGCGCAAATCGTTCTGGATAAGCGTTTGGTGCACTTCGGCCACTCCCAGCTCCCAAGGCAGGCCGGCGCTGGAAATAGAGCTGCGCGGTGCAGCACCCGTGCCGCCGTCGTAACCGGAGACCAGCACGGTTTGCGCGCCTGCTTTCGCCACGCCTGCGGCAATGGTGCCCACGCCGGCTTCGCTCACGAGCTTCACGGCAATGCGTGCATTCTTGTTTGCGTTCTTCAGGTCGTAAATGAGTTCCGCCAAGTCCTCAATAGAGTAGATATCATGGTGCGGCGGTGGCGAAATCAAGCTGACGCCCGGGGTGGAGTAACGTGTTTTCGCAACCCAGGGCCATACTTTGCCGCCGGGCAAGTGGCCGCCTTCGCCTGGCTTTGCGCCTTGCGCCATCTTGATCTGGATTTCTTTGGCGCTCACCAAGTATTCGCTGGTCACGCCAAAACGACCGCTTGCGACTTGTTTGATAGCGCTGTTGCGTTCGGTACCCAAGCGCGTGGGGTCTTCGCCGCCTTCGCCAGAATTGCTTTTGCCGCCCAAATGGTTCATGGCAATGGCAAGGCACTCGTGGGCTTCCTGCGAAATGGAGCCGTAGCTCATGGCGCCCGTTTTGAAGCGCTTCACAATGTTTTCCACAGGTTCAGCTTCGCTGATGTCAATGGGCTGGCATCCGCTGGTGTTAAGCGACAGCAAACCGCGCAGCGTGTGGGGCATTACGGCATCGTCCACCAGCGCGGAGTACTGCTTGAAGCTTTCGTAATCGCCCGTTTGCGCCGCATGCTGCAGCAGGCGGATGGTCAGGGGGTTTATCATGTGGTCGCGCGCGCCCGGCGTGTTGCTCATCTTGTGGTCGCCTACGGTGGGCAGGCTCAAATCCTCGGTCAGGCCCAGCGGGTCGAACGCAGAGCGATGCCGCTTGGCAACAAGATTGCCAATTTCGGTCAGCCCAATGCCGCCAATGCGGCTTACTGTGTTCGCGAAATACTGGTCAACTACTTCTTTCTTCAGGCCCAAAATCTCGAAAATCTGGGCGCTTTGGTACGATTGAAGTGCGGAAATACCCATTTTCGCCGAAACTTTCACCACGCCTTGCAGCACGGCCCGGTTGTAATCGGCAATGGCAACGGAAGGGTCGCGGTCAAGCGCGCCCGTTTGCGTGAGCTGGCGGATGCACTGGTGAGCCAGGTAGGGGCACACTGCGCGGGCGCCATAGCCCAAAAGCGTGGCGAAGTGGTGTACGCACGTGGGCTCAGCGCTTTCCAAAATTACCGAGATAGCAGTGCGTTTTTTCGTGCTGACCAGGTACTGCTCAACGGCTGCAACCGCAAGAAGCGAAGGGATGGGAAGATGGCTTTCGTCCACGCCGCGGTCAGACAGGATAATAACGTTCGCACCTTGGTGGTAGGCTTTCTCGATGCTTAGGAACAGACGGTCAAGCACGGTGGAAAGCGGCGTATTCTCGTAATAGAGCAAGCTGATGACCTGGGATTTCAGGTTCGGCTCGTCAAGTGCCTTGATCTTTTCCAGCTCCATTTCAGTCAGAATAGGCGAATCGATTTGCAGCAAGCGGCAGTTTTCCGCACGATCCTCCAGCAAATTGCCGTCGCTTCCCACGTACACCGTGGTGTCGGTGACAATGGCTTCACGCGTGGAATCGATGGGCGGATTGGTGACTTGGGCAAACATCTGCTTGAAGTAATCGAACAGGGGGCGCTCACCCTTGTCCAGCACGGCCAGCGGCGTGTCGATGCCCATGGCAGCAGTGGGTTCAACGCCGGATTTCGCCATGGGGAGCAGCACGGAGTACACGTCTTCGTAGGAATAGCCGAATGCGCGGCGCAAACGCGCCAGCTCGTGCGTATTGTAATAATGCAGCGCGCGCTTTGGCTCGGGCAGCTCTGCCAGCTTGATAAGCTGGCAGTCAAGCCATTCGCCATACGGATGCTCTGCGGCGTAACCCTCTTTGATTGCTTCGTCGTCTTTCACCACGCCGGCAACGGTGTCCACCACCAGCATGCGGCCTGGCTCCAAACGCTGCTTGGTAACGATGTGCTCATCGGGAATATCAAGAACGCCCACTTCAGAAGAAAGAATCAGGCGGTCGTCATCGGTCACGTAATAGCGTGCGGGGCGCAGGCCGTTGCGATCAAGTGCGGCGCCCATTACTTCGCCATCGGTGAACAGCAGCGCCGCTGGGCCGTCCCAAGGCTCCATCATGGTGGCGTAGTAATGGAACATGTTGCGGCGCGCCACCGAGATATTCGTGTTCTTGCTCCAAGGCTCGGGCACCAGCATCATTACGGCTTTCGGCAGCTCAATGCCGGAAAACATGAGGAACTCCAGCGCGTTGTCCAACATGGCGCTGTCGGAGCCCGCGCTATCAATCACGGGCATCACGCATTCCATGTCGTTTTGGAACTGCGGGCTGCTCATGGTTTCCTCGCGCGCGTTCATGCGATCAAGGTTGCCGCGAATTGTGTTGATTTCGCCGTTGTGCAGCAGCACGCGGTTGGGATGCGCTCGCTGCCAACTGGGGTTCGTATTTGTGGAGAAGCGGGAATGCACCAGGGCAATGGCACTCTCGCAGCGAGAATCCTGCAGGTCAGAGTAGAATTTGCGTAGCTGCTTTACCAGGAACATGCCTTTATAGACCACGGTGCGGCTGCTAAACGATGCCACGTAGCATCCTTCGGCTGCGGCCGACTGCTCGAACTCGCGGCGCACCAGATAAAGCAAGCGGTCGAAGTCCAGGCCCGCTTTTACGTTGCTCGGGCGCGTGACCAGCGCCTGATAGATGGCGGGCATGCAGTCGCGCGCCTTCTTTCCCAGGATATCGGGGTTCGTGGGGACTTTGCGCCATGTGGCGAAGGGAACGTTGCGGCGCGCGCAAATGCGCTCCAGCTTATGCATAAGCATCTGACGCTTCAGGTCGTCTTGCGGGAAGAAAATCATACCCACGCCAATGTCACCCGCGTCACCCAAGGGATTTGCATCGGGCTGTGCCTGCATCAGGCCTTCTTCAACAACAACGCTGTTCAGAAGGCGCGTGGGAACTTGCAAGATGATGCCTACGCCATCGCCGGTTTCGCCACTGGCATCCTTGCCCGCGCGGTGTTCCAGCTTCTCCACAATGCTCAAGGCGTCTTCTACGCAAGCGTGGCTGCGGATGCCTTTTATTTGAATAACGCCGCCAATGCCGCATGAATCATGCTCGAATGTTGGGCTGTACAACGTTTGGTTTTCCATAAACTGCTCCTTACAGGGTACTTCCAAGCTAGTGTATGACGTTGAATTTGCACGTTTGTTAGCGTGGTGTTTCGGGTATGTTTCGATTGGCGGGGTGCGCTTTTTGGGTTCCGTATTTTGGTACGGTGGCAAGAGCGTGTTCATTAACTCCCGAAAATGGTGATAAACTGAACATGCTAAGTAAAACCGCAGGAAAGAAGGCACGTGTGAAAGTCTATGAGGGCACAATTCTGACGGTAGATGCGCATGATAGCGTGGCGCGCTATTTGGTGGAAGACCAGGGGCGTATTGTTTATGTAGGCGATGACCTGCCTGAACGCTTTGCTAATGCTCCGTGCGAACAGCTGGGTGAGCGTGTGCTATGTCCGTCGTTTGCGGACACGCACGAGCATTTGGCGTCTTTTGCAACGTTCAACGCGGGCTTAAATGTTATGCATGCGCGCTCGAACCGCGAAATCAAGGAAATGGTTGCCGATTTCGCGCGGAAGTGCACATCGAAAACGCTTGTTGCATTTGGCGCTTCGCCTTATTCCGTGGAAGAGGGGCGTCTTTTGTCTCGTTCGGAGCTGGATGAGGCGTGTTCCGGTAAGCCGGTTTTCATGGTGAAATACGACGGCCACGCCTGCGTGGTGAACAGTGCGCTTTTGGCGAAAATCGATGACAAGGTGAAAAACCTGCGTGGCTATCATCCCGATACGGGCGAGATGAACCAAGAGGCGTTTTTCGCGGTGAGCGATTACATTACGAATAGCCTTTCTATCCCTGAACTGGTGAAAAACATCCAAGGTGCAATGGATTTTCTGGCCAGTCGCGGCATTGGCATGGTGCATACCGTAAGCGGCGTTGGCTTTACCGGCAACTTGGACATTAGCTTGGAGAAGTGGGTGGGGAAGAGCGCTCAATCGGGTTTTCAGGTGCGCGTGTTTCCCCAGTCGCTGGATGTGGATGTGGCAATCAGTCGCAAGCTGCCGCGCATCGGTGGCTGTTTTGCCTGCGCGCTTGATGGCTGTTTCGGAAGCCACGATGCCGCACTGCTTGAGCCGTACGCCGATGCCCAGGGCGGATGCGGCGTGCTGTATTACAGCGATGAGGTTGTGACTGATTTTTGCAAGAAAGCGAATCGCGCAGGGTTGCAAATTGAGATGCATGCTATTGGCGATGCTGCGTTTGACCAGGCAACTCGTGCGCTGAAAGCGGCACTCGACGACTTCCCCCGCAAAGATCACCGCCACGGCATTATTCATGCGTGCTTGCCTACGGAAGCCGGCATGGCGATTTGCGCGGAATACGGCATTCAGCTGCCCATGCAAATGAGCTTCATCGATTGGCCGCAAGAGCCCGATGCGTACTTGGCGTCCATTTTGGGCGAGACGCGTGCGGCGCACCTTAATCCGCTGCGCGCCTTTGCTGATGCGGGAATCGTCCTTTCGGCGGGAAGCGATGCGCCCTGCACTGATCCCGACCCTATTTTATGGATGCAGCGCGCGTGCAATCATAGCGTGCCCGAGCAGTCGCTTACGCCGCAAGAGGCGCTGCGCATGTGCACGTATAACGGCGCCTGGGTGACGTTTGACGAAGCAGAACGTGGTTCGCTTGAAGTGGGAAAACGTGCTGACATGGCCCTTCTTTCGGGGAATCCCTATACGGTGGGCCCGCAAAACATTGGCTCGCTTGCGGTGGAGGGTTTGCTGCTGGGTGGCGTTCCCTATGAAAAGCAGCGCCAGGGATTCTTGAGCGCCGTGCTCAAGGGAATGACGGGTTCCGCGAAAATCTAGCAGTCTAGCAGCCGTTTTGCGGCGCAGGGCGCAAGCACGTGGGGTGCTTGGGTCTCCCGGTGCACGCTTCGCCCTTGGGCCTCCCGGCGCGCACTTCGCCCTTGGGTCCTGCGGTTGTCGGGCAGGCGCCCGCTTCGCTTTTTCTTCCCGAAAAAGGTGAAGCGGTTCCGATGGGGCGGAGCCGCTTCATGTGGGGATTATATCCAGGCGGTCGGTACCGCCCTGGGACCGTGGTTGGGTGCTCAGGTATCAAAAGGCGGGTAAGGGGATATCTGAGCACCCGCGAAAAAGAGAGTGCTTTAAGACGAGCTAACTTACAAGGTTGTGATATCGACCTGCTTGAACTCGCAGCCCATTGTTGCCAAATCGCTTGCGATGGGAGCGCCCAGGAAGAACTGCGCAATCTCATCGAGCTTTTGGGTGGGGTCAACATCGGCAAAAGCATCGGGGTATACTACTTTACCTACCTGGTAGCAGTTCGCCAGCGCCAGCTCAACGTTTGTCGCATAGAAGCGATAGGAAATCAGCGTGTACGTGTTTCCTTTCTGGACGGCGTTGAGCGCGTTGAAGTAGGCAGGGTTGTTCTTGTAATCGTCGGCTACCAAAGAAAGATTGCCGCTTTCAATGAAGATGTATTCGGGCTGCGCGCTGGAAATGGCTTCCAAATCAATGGAGTAGGGGCCTTTTGCGCCGTCAACATCGGCAACGTTCTTGATGTTGCATGCGGCAAACGGCGGGAATCCTGCTTCCGTTCCCTCGAACCCGTGGCTTCCGCGGAACGAGACGCCCGCAGCATAAGCGCTGGTGTTTGCGGCGGTGGATTTTGCTACACGCGCTTTCAGGTCGTCGTTGATGCCGTTGATATAGCTGATCAGCTCATTTGCGCGCTTCTCGTTGTTGAAAACTTCGCCCAGAAGCGTGAAGTTCTTCTGATAGTCCTCGCCGAAGAACGTCTCCGGCACATTGAGGCACACAACGGGAATCTTTACCTTTGACTGCAGAGCGTCTGCCTCGTCGGCTGACACGCTGTTGCAGATAATGACTTGCGGTGCGGCGTTGATGATTGCCTCCTCATTAGGCGTTACGCCCTTTGAGCCGCCTTCGCCGATAATGGGCAGATTGGCGAATTTCTCATGGTTCACATGGCGATATGCGCAGTTAATGCTGTCTTCGTGCTCGGAAGCTTCAACGCCCACAACCTTATCGACTTCGCCCATGTAGCAGATAGAACGCAACGCGCTGCCAATGCCAATGACTTTCTCAACGTTGGAAGGAATCTCTACCGTGCGCCCGAGCATGTCGGTAACGTTTTTCGTTGCCGCTTGGCTGCTGGATGCCGCAGCGGATCCGCTTGAACTTGCGTTGCTTGAGCAGCCGGCAAGGGCTCCTACGCTGATTGCTGCCGCGCAAATCACTGCAAGTGCTGCAGCGGCAAATCGTGTTGATTTCTTCATTGCATTCCTCTCACTTGTCTGACGAGCGTTACTGTTGCTCGATTATCGTAACACCTTGGTTGAAATCGTAGCACATAACCGCTACTATGGTGTTACAAATTTTTGAAAGTTACTATTTAGTCGGGGAGGTAAACATGCTTTCATTGGAGTATTGGGACAAGGCGGCGGAATTTCACGGACACAAATGCCCAGGTCTTGCCATTGGTTTCAAAGCAGTGGAAGGGGCTATTGATCAGTTGGGGTTGAGCGCAGATGCGTTTTCTGCCATCGATGAGGAACTGGTTTGCGTGACGGAAAACGATGCTTGCTGCGTTGATGCCATTCAGGTCCTGTTGAGCTGCACGTATGGCAAGTCGAACCTTATTCCTCGCCTTCGCGGGAAGATGGCGTTCAGCTTTTATTCGCGTACTACGGGTAAAAGCGCGCGTTTGGTTTTGAAGCCGAACTTGGGCGAGGGAAAAAGCCGCGAAGAGTATATGAACTTCCTGGTAAACACTCCGTACGACCAGCTTTTTGAAGTCAAGCCTGCCGCTGCTTTGCCGGAGCAGGCACGACTGTTTGATTCCCAACTGTGCTCGGTGTGTGGCGAGTCAACGGCCGAATACGGCTTGCGTATCCAAAACGGCAAGCCCGTTTGCCTTGATTGCTACGACGCCTATCAGCGCGAAGGATTTTAGTGGTCACGTGGAAAATAGAAAAGCTCTGCCGCGCGATGCTGCCATAGCGCAAGCGGCAGACAGAATTGCCAGCAACCAGAAGCATGTGGAACTGCGTAACAAGATTGCGCTTGTTGCACTTCTGGTCATACTGCTTTTTATTGCGGCGGCAGAGCTTGCAAGCGGTGCATCGAATATCGACATTCCCACGGCAGTTGCCGCGCTGTTCGGTTCAGGGCAGCCAAGCGATGTTGCTGCGGTGCAGTCGATTCGCCTTCCGCGCGTGGCCTGCGGTATTGTGGCGGGAGCCGGTCTTGCGCTGGCGGGTGCCGCGCTGCAAAGCGTGTTGGAAAACCCGCTGGCCTCGTCATCGACAGTGGGTATCTCGCAAGGTGCGGCATTCGGTGCAACCGTTGCCATTTTGGTGGTGGTACCCGCGCTGGGCGGCACGGCTGTGGCTATTAATATGGGTACCACGGCGATTTTCGCATTTGTGGGCGCCATGGTATCAAGCCTGGTCGTGCTTGCCTTTTCCAAGTTGGGGCAAATGCGCGCAGAAAGCATTATCCTGGTAGGTGTTGCCTTGTCCGCCCTGTGGTCGGGTGCGTCTACCATCTTGCAGTACTTTGCAAGCGACGTTGAACTTACGCGTGTGATTTTCTGGCAATTCGGCGATTTGGGCCGCGCGACTTGGTCTCAACTCGGGTTCATGACGGTGGTTAACGTTGCGTGTGCGGTGTATTTCTTCGCGAACCGCTGGAATTACAACGCGCTGCAAAACGGCGGTCACGTGGCAGGCGGTCTGGGTGTTGATGTGCAGAAAACGCGCGTTTTGGGGGTTGCGGTGGCGTCGCTTATGGCAGCTTCCATTGTGTCGTTTGTGGGTCTGATCAATTTCATTGGCCTTATTGCGCCGCATATCGCGCGCCGCATTGTGGGAAACGATTATCGTTATCTTTTGCCGGCGTCGCTTGTTCTGGGATCGGTAATCATGCTGGGAAGCGACCTTCTTGCTCGCATGGTTATCAGCCCTATTATTCTGCCGATTGGCGCAATCACGTCGTTTTTGGGTGCACCGCTTTTCCTGGTGCTTTTGTATCGGGGGTTTAAGCGATGAGCGAAGAACAAAAGTTTCAACAGGGCTGCGACCAGGGCCGTGCGTTGGATCAGGACGGCAGGCGGAACCAGCAGCCTTTGGGCGGGCAGCCCCAGCAGCCTTTGCTTGACCCGTCCCAAGAACCGAACGTTGTCCACGCCCATACGCACCAGCACGCCGACGGAACGGTCCACAGCCACTATCACGTGCATAAGGGCGGAGACGTTCCCCACGAGCATAAGCCGGAACAAGCGTCTGCGCAGGAAGGCGTGATCGAACGAGATTCTGCGTGCGAAAGTCATGCTGGCGATGCGATTCCTGTGCATCATCATGATGCGTTTGCGCAGGTGGATTCACTGTTGGTGGCGCAAGGACTGAGTTACGCGTATCCCCATTGTTCGCAGCCGGTCTTTCGCGACTTGAGCGTGCAAGCAAAAGCAGGCTCCGTTTTAGGCATTTTGGGTAACAACGGCGCCGGCAAATCAACACTGCTTGACTTGCTCGCAGGTATCACACGTCCCGCAGCGGGAAGCATTCGCGTGGGCAATAAGCCGTTATCGGGTATGTCGCGCCGCGAGATTGCCCAGCATATTGCGTACGTTGCTCAGCAGCAGATGGTTCCGCACTTGAGCGTCTACGATGAGGTGCTTTTGGGAAGGAAACCGCATATTACCTGGTCAATTACGGAACGTGATCGAAAAATCGTCTCGCGCTCCATTGCTTCCTTGAACTTAGAGGCGTATGCGAATCGCTATTGCGACGAGCTTTCCGGCGGCGAGCGTCAGAAAGTGTTCATTGCGCGCGCTATAGCGCAAGAGCCGGAAATCATGATTCTGGATGAGCCCACCAGCGCGCTTGACCCCAAGAATCAGCTCGAGGTTCTTGAGGCCATTCGTGCGTTGACGTTAGAAAAAGGCCTGGCTACCATTCTGGTTTTGCATGATGTGAACCTGGCGCTGCGTTTTTGCGACCGATTCTTGCTGGTACGCGATGGCGTGGCGGTGGCGCAGGGCGGCCTGGATGCCGTAAGCTCCCAAGCGCTCACCGATACGTACGATATACCGTTCAAGGTTGTCAACGTAGAGGGCACGCCGCTGGCAATTCCGGGCATTTGACGGGCGATGTTGCCGTAAGTATGCCGCCCGAGTTTCATGTTGTCGTTTTTTTGGCGTAAAAACGCGCAAATGAACGATACGGGGCAGGTCGGGGTGCCGATTCGCGTGCTTATTCCACGCTCAAGGGTATTGAGCGCCTTGCAATCATGCAAAACCCCAGGTCACTGAGATACAGAGCAGATGGGTGCGGCTGTTGTCGCATTTCCACCTGCCCTGTATCGTGAATTTGGGCGTTTTCGGGTCATTTTTTCAACAACATTACCCACGAAGGCGCGAAATCAGCTTACCGGGCAGCGCCTTCAGGGCTTTCAGGTGCGCTGACATACCGCAAGGCGCATCGCTATCGTTTTCCTCACACCCCGTTGCCTCTTGCAGCGGATGCTCCATGAAGAATGCCTGCGAATCGAATGCGTTGGCGCTGCTCTTGCGGCAATACGTGCCATCGGAAAGGATGATGCTTGCTTTTGCCGTGTCCCGCATCTGTGCTTCAAGCATCCAGGTAATCTGGCAGCGCAGGCGCGGATCATTGATGGGGCAGGCAATCTCTACGCGGCGGTTCAAGTTGCGTGTCATCAGATCAGCCGACGAAATATACATCAGAGCATCGTCGCCTTTACCGAAAAGGTACACGCGGCTGTGTTCCAGGAAACGTCCAACAACGCTGTTCACGTGGATATTCTCGGTGTATTTGGGTACGCCGGTCAAAATGCAGCAAATGCCGCGAATGATGAGTTGAACCTCTACGCCCGCCTGCGATGCCTGCGCAAGCTTATCAATGATATCGCGCTCGGTCACAGAGTTTGCCTTGATGCACACGTAGCCCTGTTGTCCCAGATCAATTTGGCGGTCAATCTGCTCAAGCAGCAGTTCTTTAATGCCCAAAGGCGAAACGCGCAGCTGCTCGTAGGTGCCATCCAGCTTGTTTACCAGCATATTGCGGAAGAACGCCGAAGCGTCTTCGCCAATCTCGGGCGAGGCCGTCATCAGGCTCAAGTCGGTATAGAGTGCGCTTGTTTTCTCGTTGTAATTGCCTGTGCCGATTTGCGTGATGTAGCTTGTCTTGTTGCCTTTGCGTAGCGTAATCAGGCACACTTTGCTGTGACACTTGAAGCCCTCGGTGCCATATGCCACTTGGCAGCCCGATTCTTCGAGCATTTGCGCCCAAGTCAGGTTGTTTTCCTCGTCGAAACGCGCACGCAGCTCCATAAGCACCAGCACTTCTTTGCCGTGCTCTGCCGCGCGGCACAGTGCCTGCGCGATCTTCGAGGTCTTTGCCAGGCGGTAGATGGTGATCTTGATAGAAAGAACGTTCGGGTTTTCAGCGGCCTCGTTCAAAAGATGCAAGAACGGATCGATGGTGTCATAGGGGAAGTGCAGCAGGTGATCTTTTTGTTGCACTTGCGCCATGATGGATTGTCCCTGATGCAGGTCTATAGCCCATCTTCCCTTGTGGGACAGGTAGGAAAGCTTTGCTGCAAGATCTTTGGTCAGGCTGTCGGCCAGGGCATATGCGTAACCCATGGCAAGGGGGCAGCGGTCCACGAACATCTGCTGCGGTTTTACGCGCGTCAGGGAAATAAGCTTCTCGCGGAACGCCTCTGACACGGGGCAGCTCAGCTCCAGGCGCACAATTGCCAGGTGATCGCGCTGTTTGAGCAGCTTTTTCATCTGATGGCGATAATCTTCTTCGTTGTCTTCGAACTTCTCGTCATCGAAGCTGATGTCGGCATTGCGCGTGACCGCCAGAACGCAACTTTCTTTTATGGTGTACGCATCGAACAGGGTTGGCAGCCAATGCAGAAGAGTGTTCTCGGTGCGAATGTAGCGCTTGCCATCGGGCAGCATGACAAACGGTGGCAGACTGCCCGGAAGCGGCACGATTCCAACGGCTTTTTCTTTCTTGTGTTCCAGCAATGCGGCGGCGTATAGGCGCTTATTCACCAGGTGGGGCAGCGGATGGTTCGGCCCAATAAGGATAGGCGAAATTACGGGCAATACGTCCGTGCGGAAGAATCGATTGATGCGTTTTGTTTCGTCGGCGGTCAATTCGTCGAAGGACACGTCGCAAATACCGCTTTTCTCAAGCTCTTGTGCCACATCGGCATAGATATGCTCCTTCATGGTCAGCAATCCCGGGATAGTCTTGTAGACCTCGTCGAGCTGCTTGTCGGCGGTCCAGCCGGTGCGGCTGTCGGTTTTAAGCGGGTCGATGCGTGTAATGTCGAACAAGCTGCCCACGCGAATCATGAAGAATTCATCCAAGTTGCTGCAGAAGATCGAGATGAACTTCAGGCGCTCAAGCGCGGGTACGCTTGCGTCAGATGCTTCTTCAAGCACGCGACGATTGAAACGCAGCCAGCTTAGTTCTCGGTTTTGGGTGTATGCGTATTCGCGTTGAGTATTTTCTGACATAAGTAACCTTCTCGTACTCCGTATTTGCTAACAATCAGCTGCTGGGCGCTGAACAGGTGAAATGCATGCTGCAGAATGAGCATGCCGGGGATAAGCGTGTGAATGCGGTCCGCTTCGTGCCGCAAAATCAGATTCGTGGCATCTTTTGTGCCGCTGCACAGAAACGCGGTGAGCTCATCAAGCTGTTCAGCCGTTATCCCTTGCCTGTTCTTGGGCAAGTTAAAGTAATGGCGCGCTAACTTTAGCGTTGCGCGCGCTGTTCCACCCACGCCCACCACCAACACGCGGGGAGAAACGTTGTTCTCGTGCGGGTCAATGGTCTGACTAATGGCTCCCTGCAGTTTCTGAAGGGAGCCTTCACCAGGTAAAATGTTTTTCACGCAGCGCTTATACAGGCTCAGCGATCCAATAGGGAAGCTGGCGGAGTTGGTGATAACGCCTTCTTCGAACGATACGACTTCTGTGCTGGCGCCGCCAACGTCAAGAAATGCGCCGCTTTCAATGCGCAGGTCCTCCATGACGCCGGTATAGCCCAGAAGCGCTTCTTCTTCGCCGCTGATGACATCCACTGAAAAACCGGTTGCCGCATGGATGATTGCGAGTGCTTGTTCGGTGTTTGAGATATTGCGCAACGATGCCGTTGCGAATACGGCAACGTTATCGATTCCCAGCGTTTCCAGCGTGGCGCGAAATTCCAGCAGGCCGCTGCAGGCGCTTTCGATGCCCTCTGCGCTGAGCGCTCCGTCTTCTACATAGCTTGCAAGGCCAGCCATCACTTTCTCGCGGAATAGAATCCGAAAGGCGCGCCCTTCTACCTCGTAAACGGTCAGTCGGATTGAGTTCGAACCGATGTCGATAATCCCTTGCTTCATAATGCTTCCTCTTGTGCATTCTTATCCATTTTGCATTTTCTTGCTTTTGAGTATACGGCGTGTTTGTAAGCTGCTTTTCAAAGGTTTGTAAAATGGAAGTAAAACGCGAGCGCACCCTCACCCGATAACAGGCGAAGACGCGCTCGTTCGTTTTAGCTCTGAGCCGTTTTGTATGCGCTGTTCAGCTGCTTGTTTTTTCTTGCTAGTCGCGCTTGATGGTGCGGCCAAGTGCCTCGAAACGGGTTAAGTCCGTCTTCGCCATACCAATGTTGGGGTCTTTGCGCGCCTCGAAGCGAGGATCGGCGGGGTCATCCCACATGCGCTCTGCAACAGGCTTCCATTCCTCGGCAAACGTGGTGCACTTCGCGCACAGCTCGCACGCGCTTTCCTGCGCGGTCAAGTTCGTGCATTCTGCGCCAGAAGCTTCGACTAGCTTGGGCAGCCATTCCGGGTTCTCCAGCATAGGGCAGGGGCGCAGCAAGTTGTCGTTGAACGGCATGTTCTTGTAATACTCCATGAAAATAGGGGACTCCAAGCATTCCAGCAGGGACTTCTCGTGGATGTTCGCGTTGGAATAATGGATGAACACGCACGGCTCAACATCGCCCGCGGCGTTGATGTGCAGATAGCGACGCCCGCCAGCAATGCAGCCGCCCACGAATTCGCCGTCGTTTTGGAAGTCCAGCGTGAACAGGGGTTTCTTGTAACGCATTTCGCGCACGAAGTTGTACAGATGGATACGCTGCTCAACGGTGGGCATAAGCTCGGGCGCGGCATCGGAGCCAACGGGCATGTACGTGAAGATCCAGCAGAACAAAGCACCTTGCTCAATCAACCAGTCGAAGTATTCCTCGCTGGCAATGCTTTCGGCGTTTTGGCTGGTGAAGCATGCGGAAATACCGAACGGCAGGCCGTGGGACTTCAACAGCTTCATGGCTTTCACAATGCTTTGGTACGTGCCGGCACCGCGGCGTGCATCGGTGGTTTCTTCGGAGCCTTCCGCGCTAATGGCGGGTACAAAGTTCTTCACGCGCAGGACGTCCTGACAGAATTCCTCGTCAATAAGCGTTGCGTTGGTGAAGCACAAAAACGCGCAGTCGGGATGCGCTTCGCACAGGCGGATGAGGTCCTTTTTGCGTACCATAGGCTCGCCGCCTGTGTAGATGTAAACGTGAGTGCCCAGCTCAACGCCCTGGTTGATAATGGAGTCAATGTCTTCGTACGTCAGGTTCAGGCTGTGGCCGTAGTCGGCAGCCCAGCAGCCGGTGCAATGCAGGTTGCAGGCGCTTGTGGGGTCAAGCAGAATGGCCCACGGAATGTTGCACTGATGCTTCTCACGCATTTCTTCCTGCTTCGGCCATGCCATTAGGTTGCCATCGACAATGAAGTTCTTCAGGAACTCGTCGCGGAACTCGGGGTTCAAATCGAAGATCTTCATGATCAGTTCATACCAGTTGTTCTTTTCGGCAATGACTTTCTTGAAGGTTTCACGCTGGGTGGGGAAGACATCTGCGGGCGCAACTTTGTCCAGCATGTTCATGATGTTGCAGATGTTTTTCTCAGGATCGGCCAGCAAATAGTCCACGGTTTTCATCATGGCAGCGCGCTTGATTTGGTCGGTGGCTTTCATGACATGCTCCTTTGCTTTCAAAAGACCTGAAATTCTTCATGCCTACAAATACTCACTGTGGCATAATACACAGTGTAAATGTACTGATAAAAAACAGAAACTTCAATTACCAAAGTAGCAAAAAGCGTGTATTAAATAAAAACGTTACGATTCTGACAATTTGCTGGGGGCGATTTTCGTGGTGGCAAAAGAGGCGAAAGCGGCAAAAGAGAAAAAAGAGAAGGCGAAGAACGAAACGTCTGATAAACCCATGTCCGATCCGCGTTCTCAAAGAACAGAGGCTCAGATCTTTGCGGCGTTCGATGAGCTGCTTTCCGAAAAAGAGCTTTCTAAAATCACCGTGACCATGCTTACGAAGCGCGCGGGAATCAGCCGCAAGACGTTCTACTTGCATTACGGTTCCATCGACGATCTTGTCGATGAGCTCCTTCGCAGGGAAATGGCAAATGTCGGTGAAACGCTGCGTTCGATTCCGCTGGACAAAGACGGGCGCATTGACGCGGGGGCTTTTCTGTCGGTGCTGTGCGAAGAGATCCTTCTGAACTTCGACCGAAGGACAAAGATTTTAGAATGCGTCAATACCGACCGTTTGGTGGATCGTTTGAAGCCGTTTTTGGCGGACGTGCTCAAAGAGAATAACGCGTTGGGCCTGTCAGAAGAACTCGGTCCCTATCTGGATATTTTCATCGCATATTTCTGCTCTGGGTTTCTTGCCGTGTATCATCATTTGCTATCGACCGATCCCGAGCTTCCCATAGAGAACATTTCGATGCTTACCGGTGCTGCGGTTACCGGTGGCATTGCGGCGCTGGCAGAAAAGGCAACCGAGCTGAAGATTGCGCAATCGTAGCTTTTGCGGCGCGTGGAAGCCGCTCGGGGTGTGCGTTTCGCTGATGTTGCAAAAGCGTCATGCAACGGTTGACTGAACGTGGCTTTAAGCATGGTATCTTTTTACCAATGGTTTAAGCGCCCTGGTGCGGCTGCGTGAAGTTTGCGCCGTTGATTAACTGTTCGGGGCTGAATACTTGATGGAGCCAACAAGCTGGTAAAGCCAAAGTGGCTGATAAAGTGCATTTTTTAGGAGCTTAGCAATACTATAGCGAAGAGAGGGGCGTTGCGATGGACGATACGACCACGAATTCACCGGACCTTGCTGCAACAAGCGATAAGGGTGTTGTCAGGGAAGAATCGCATCCATCCATCCCGCTTCAGGATATCGACATCCTTAAAATCTGCGACGAAATTGCCTTGCGCAAGTACCATTTCAGCAAGTCGGGCTTGAGCGCCGGCGTGGAGCTCATTGATTATATTGCCCTTTTGGTGATTGAAGAGGAGTCGTCTTTAGCCGACATCTATGGCGGCCGTGTGTACTTGCGCGACATATCGGACAAAATGCACATCCCCATACGGCGGGCATCATCGCGTATTGGACATTTGCGCGATCGCGGCCTGATCAATTGGGGTCACGACGGCGATGGAAGCGAAGGCACGTATGTGACCTTGACTGATTCGGGTCAAGAATTCCTGGTTGCGCAACGCAGCCACTTGGCTAAATATTACAGCGGCGTTATCCAGCGTTTCGGCATTAGCAACCTTATGAGCCTTCTGAATCTCATGAAGCAGATGGAAACTGTTATTGAAGTTGAGCTTGAGGAAGGAGATGGCAATGCTTCAGAATGATGCTTCCGCCTGTGCCGCTTACGCGCAGGATTTGCTTGCCACCTGTCTGCAAAACGATAGCATTTCGCCACGTCTTTACGAGGAATATGGCGTTAACCTGGGCCTGCGCGATGAACGTGGAAATGGCGTTTTGACCGGCCTTACGAATATTTCGAAAATCAGCTCGTCAAAAGTTGAAGGTGCCCAAAAAGTTCCCGACCAAGGGCGCTTGTGGTATCGCGGCCATACCATTGAGGAACTTATTACTTCGTTGGGTGACCAATTGGGGTTCGAACGCATTACGCATCTTCTTCTTTCGGGCGAGCTTCCCTCTGCTGAACAGGAACAACGCTTCAAGGAAGTTATTGCGAGCTGTCGTGAGCTGCCGCCGTTTTTCGTGCGCGACACCATTATGGATATGCCTTCGCGCGACGTTATGAACACCATTACCAGAAGTTTGCTGGCGCTTTCCGCTTATGATGAGCGCGCCGTGGATACGAGCGTGGAAAACGTAATCCGCCAGTGCATTCAGCTGATTGCGCGCATGCCCCTGCTGGCGGCGTATTCCTATAACGGATACAACCATTACGTCAATTACGACAGCATGTACATTCACCGCCCCAACAAGGATTTTTCAACGGCGGAAAACCTGCTGCGCATGTTGCGTCCCGATATGTCTTTTACCCCTGTAGAGGCAAAGGTTTTGGATACGGCGCTTATCCTGCATATGGAGCATGGCGGCGGTAACAACTCCACGTTCACTACGCGTGTTGTTACGTCTTCGGGCTCGGATACGTATTCCACGTTCGCTGCGGCAATGGCATCGCTCAAGGGCCCACGCCACGGCGGTGCGAACATCAAAGCGGCCGAAATGATGGATGATATTCGCGAGCACGTGCGCGATTGGGAAGACGAAGACGAGATTCGCTCCTATCTGGGCGAAATCTTGGACAAGAAGGCGTTTGATCATCAGGGCCTCATCTACGGCATGGGCCATGCGGTCTATACGCTTTCCGATCCGCGTGAACGCATTTTCCGCGTTTACGTTGAAATGCTGGCTAAGGAAAAAGAGCGCACGAAGGATCTTGACTTGTACCAGGCGGTCGAACGGATTGCTCCGGCGCTTATATCGGAACGCCGTCGTAACGGCAAGGTGACCAGCCCCAATATCGACTTCTACAGCGGATTTATGTACGAGATGTTGGGTATCCCGCGCGAGCTGTACACGCCTATTTTTGCCGTGGCCCGCATTGTGGGTTGGAGCGCACATCGCATTGAAGAGCTGATTACTTCAAGCAAGATTATTCGCCCGGCGTACATGAGCGTCTCGCGGTAGGGGATTCGCCCTTCGCCGTGGCGGCGGCACGCGATCGGCTTTTGGGGCTTCGCAGTGGTGGCAGCGCTGCGTCGCAACACCCTTCGCCGTGGCGGCGCAAGGTGTTTTTTCTCGGTGCCTTTCGCGGATGATGCAGGCGATGCTTTTTGATGAAAAGGAGAGATAAGCAATGGTAACGGAAACGTCGGAAACATCGGCGATCGATTCAATAGCGGGGTTGGCCACGGGGCTGGTTTCGAATGACGCATCGATGCTCAATGAGTTGCGTCATGCGTTATCAGTGCAGGCACCCCAGGTCACAGCGGCGTGGGCAACCGAGCAGCTGCACGCGTATCGCAAGCTCATGGGGTATTATCGGTGCGCGCTGATGGAGGTTGAAACAAAGTTCCGCGTGCTCAACCAGGACTTGTCGATTTTTGCCGAGGGCAACCCTATTGAGAACATCAAAAGCAGGGTGAAGTCGCCTGAAAGCATTGTGGGGAAGCTCATTCGCAAGGGATACCCTATTACGCCGGAAGGTATTGAAGAGAACCTGTTCGATGTGGCGGGCGTGCGTGTTATCTGCACGTTTCTTGACCAAGTGTACGATTTAGCGGATGCATTTGTCGGTCAGGACGACATTGAGCTTTTGGAGAAGAAGGACTACATTGCCAACCCCAAGCCAAACGGATATCGAAGCCTTCATCTTATCGTGCGCGTGCCTATCTTCCTGCACAGCGAGAAACGCATGATGCCCGTTGAAGTTCAAATGCGCACGCTCAGCATGGATTCGTGGGCGAGTTTCGAGCATAAAGTTTGCTACAAGAAGAACAATCCCGCGCTTGATGATGGAGTGCGACACGATTTGCGCACGTGCGCCGATTACAGCGCCGAGATTGACCGCATTGCCTCTGATTTGCATAAGCGGGTGTCTCGGTAGCGGTTTGGTGGCGGCTGATTGATTGGGCGTTTGACCTGCGGTTTTATTGCGACGGCGCTTCTTTGGAAGTGCCGCTTTCTTTACTGGTCTTGGCGGCGGTTCCCGTGACGGGGCGCAGATTGCGCGTTGCCGTTTTCGGTGGCGTTTCCGGTGCTGTTGCGGATGCCGTATTGTGCGTTGCGCACAGCTTCGTGGCGCGCCGTGCGCTGCATGCCTGCGTTGCCGCCGCCGTTGCTGGCGTTGCCAACGTTGCCGCCATGGCGAGCACTGCTGCCGTTATTGGCGCCAAAGCGAGCGCTGCGTCGTGCTTCGTATGATGCGCTGTGGGGAGTACTGTGCCGTGCGGATGCAGTGTCCGAGACGGTCGTTGCGGCCCTTGATTCGCCCCCGCGCGCCTGACGGTTTTCCCGGCGTGCTGCCACGCGTTCATCAAGCGGACTTTGCGCGGGTTCTTCTTCGGCGCTTTCTGCTTCGCTTCCCAGGGTTTTGTCAAACCTAATGCGGAAGTAGATCCACAGCATAAGGATAAACAGCACGGTCATGGTAATCAGGTAGCTGGTAACGGCGCCGTTTAGGCCGGCGTAGTGGATAAGCAGCATGGGCGTGAACAGGGCAAGGATGAACGCTACCAGATACGCGATGATGACATCGTGCTGGCGGCGCAGAATCGTGATCACCTGATACAGGAAGTCGATGCCCGCAATAATGCCGCCCGATATAACCATGATGGTGGATGCTTCTCTGAACTGGGTAAAGTCAATGCCGTACAGGAAGCTGAAGATGGTCAGGCCAACCCAGTGCATCAGGAGCACCACGATAAAAGCGAACGCGGCAATGCCCAAAAGCGCGGCAACGATAATCAAGTCGAAGCGGCGGCGCTTTTCTGGGTCGTGCCACGTCTTCGCCATTTTTACGAGCATCGGCTTGTAGACGGTTTGCCCCGTGAGCAGGATAAACATAGCGGGGAAGTACAGAACGTTGTAGTAGAGCTGATTGTCGTAGCCAAGCATGCCTTCCATTACGAATTTCGGCATGTTGTCGATGAGCGAATACATGAATAGCGCGGCGAACAGAGGCCAGCTTTGCTTGAACAGGCTAAGCACGGCTCTGAATCGGGGACGCGCCGATTGCTCGGTTTCGAAGTAGGCAAGCGGTATGGTCAAGAAAAGCGTGGATGCGCCGGCGAACACCGCCATGACAACGCTTGCCGTGGGAAGCGAGCGCGTGATAAGCAGCGTGATGGTGAAGGAGACGAAGGAAAGCAGCGCGCGCACGAAAACGCTCACGCCGCCCAGGTACATTTTGCCGACCTGTTGCAGGCGGCCTTCGTAGACGTCGGCCAGCCCGTCGATTGCCTTGTAGACAACCAGACTTACGCATAGCGTGCTCATTGTTTGGTCGTAGCCGCGTACGGCGCAATACGTGGCGCCTATCATGATGGCCAGCAAGCACGTGATAACGCGGCTTATCTGGTATTCCGAGAACGCATATGTTTCAGAGACGTCGCTGACCTGGTACGTTCTAATGCCGAAATGCGCCACAATCAAAAGCAGCATTGCAACAACGTAGGCCATGGAGAACATGCCTGCTTGCTCGGCGCCGGAAAGCTGCGTGACGATGATGGTCAAGGTGGGGAAGACCACGCCCCACATGCCCATGCCGATAATGTTCCAAATGTAGTCGCGGCTGGTTTGGTTGGCCTCGAACTCCTGATCTTCCTCGTGGAAGGAGCGATCGCGCGCGGCACCCAGCAGGCGGTTGCACCATTGCGTGACAACGCGCGCCAGGAAGCTGGGCTTGTGCATTTTCTGCGGGCGCTCTTTGCGGGGCCGGTTATTGATTTTTTCTCTCAGCTGCGTCAATACTTGCATAAATGATTACTTTTCGGGTTATATCCGTTGGCTTTTGCTTCAATTGCCACGATTTTGCTTGTGATTATCGGTGTATGATACCACGCTCGTTTGGTTCGGGGTGCGGGTGTGAGAGGCTTCAAAAAACGCCCTTCAAAAAAGCGAAGGGCGTTCATATTTTTATGCGCGGACGGCTGGTTTTTGCGTAGTAGCTGCTGTGGCGCTGGTGCGTTCGTGCTGCTGAGCTGCATGCTCTTGGGCTGCCCGCGTTGGTTTTGCGGAGCATTTGCACCCGCGCCTGCGCTGGTGCTGTTGTCCCTTTGCCCGCTACCTCGCGCGGGTGAGGGTTGGTGTCACGGTCGCCTGTCGGCGTTATTGCGCCGCTACCAGCTCTTTCAGCTTTTCCAGGTCGTTTGCATCCGGGTGTGAAAGCGCGCTGTCGAAGTTTTCAAGCAAGGTGTCCAAGTTTGGCTTGTGACCGTGCTCTTCGATCATTTTCACGTAGCGTTCTTTCACGGACAGGGGCATTTTGCCCTGACACATGTATTCGCCGACAATCGTGTTGCTGGCATCGATGGATTCTTTCGTGGTGGTCAGAATCTTCTGGTAGTACTCTTCGCTTCCGCCGAAACCTGCTGTTCCGAACAGGAAGATTTTCTTGTTTTGGAGTGTTTTCAGCAGGTTCAGGGTGTTTTCGTCTGCGGTACCTTTGTCGGTCCAGAAGCCAATGAAAAGAAGCTCCGATGTGGGGTTTTCCCTGTTGGAGCTGGTGCCGAAATAGTCGCAGTTTTCTTGGGGCAGTGCTTCGCGGATGGCGTTGGCCAGCAGTTTCGTGTTGCCGGTTATGCTGCTGAAAATGATTGAATAATGCTTGTTTGTCATGGGTTCCGGCTGCCTTTCGTTTGATGGTGTTTTATGTTGATGCGGAAATTATAGCCTCGCGTTTTATTGCTGAGTTGCATGTCGTGCTTTGGGTACGCGTTTGTTACTTCTCTCGTTTTTGCTGCAAGACATCGGAGGTCTTGGACGGCGTGTGCTGCGGGCTAAGGGTGCCGCGATGCGGCGATTCCCCGATGGTTCGTGATAGAATGTGCGGCAGGAGATGCGTGTTTTCCAGACGCGACTTGCGCAAGTGGTGGGAAAAGGCTTCGCGCATTGCGATGTTTGCCGCCGGGTTCACGCGGTGCTTTATACGCCTGCGCAGCTTGCGCGCACAGCGAGATCGCAGATGAAAGGGGATTCGTTATGGCGAAAATGCCTCAAGATTGCATTGATTTGATCAACAACGTATATGCTGCTGCGGTAGCTACGTGCGATGCCAACGGTGTGCCCAACGTGGTGTGCTGCTCAATGAAGCAAGCGTACGACGATGAGACGGTTATGATTTCTGATCAGTATCTGAATAAGACGCTGGCGAACTTGCGAGAAAACCCGAAGATGTCCGTGAGCGTGTGGGACGAAACGCATGGTTATCAGGTAAAAGGCACCGTGGTGTATGAAAACGAGGGTCCGCGCTACGAAGCCATTGCTGCGCAAGTGCATCAGATTCTGAGCTCCATGGGTTACGACTATTATTCCAAGGGTGTGTGCTGGATGCACGTCGAGGAAGTGTATTCCATTACCCCCGGTCCCGACGCTGGAGCGCGACTGGTGTAGTCGGTTTTGCTAGGGGTGCGTTTTCGTAGCAGCTGGCTTAGGTTCGCTTTCGCCTGCTTTTTGGGGCTGGCAAAGGTTGTCGCTACGATTGCTCGCCGCTGCCGCTTTTTTGCCAACAATCGAGCATTCGAATCCGAGGTGCTGTCCGTGCCTCGGATTTTTTGTGCTCCGATGCGGTGTGACCGGGGCTTCGGGTGGTGCGTTGCGGATTTGTGGTGTGGTGGAGTTTCGGGGCGCGTGCGCAGTGGCCTTGCGGTGTGGCGGAGCTTTGGGAGCGCCTTCTGGTTTTACGGCGTACTGGGGCTTTTGAGTGCTTGTGATTGGGCCTCGAGGTGGCATGTTGTCGTTTTTTCGGTCTGAAAACGTCCAAATCGACGGTACGGGGCAGGTGGAGATGGGATTCCTACATCCGCTGACTCAGTTTGAAACTTGCGACCTGGGGTTTTGCTGGGCGAGGTCGGAGTGAAAGGTTCGAAATCGCATTGTCTGCGTTCTCGACCTGCCCCGTACCGTGAATCTGCGCGTTTTTGCGCCCGATTTCCGACAAGATGCCGCGTGCGGGGTGGGAGTTACGACTGCATCGACACTTTCAAGGTGGCCGAGAGATGCCCCGAGCGCATGCGGGCGGAATGGGTACGCGCGATTGCGCTCTGGGACTTGCCCTTGTTGGGAAACAGGGGACAAATTCGGGTAAATCGACGATATTCGGTGGTTGAGAGGGTAGGGGTAGGCAGCAGTCTTTCGGCGGACTTTTTATCGCTTTTTCTCATAACGCTATGAACTGGGATTATGCTGTCAGTTGATTCCGCGCCCACGCAAGAGGTCTTTTTTTGGAACCAAAACGCGATCCCAGGAGGCGCTCTGACCACCGAATATCGTCGATTTGCCTGATTTCGAGGGTGTTTTTCCAACAAGGGGCCCGATTTACCCGGGTTTCAGGCATCTTGTCCGCTTGTCGGCAAAAGGGTGGGGCGTTTTGGCTGGATTTTGACAGCATCTGGTGGAGCTTGCGACAGAGGACCTCTGCTTTGTTTGCATAAATTGCACACCGCAAATCTTTGGTTCTTCTTCGGAATATCCTTAATGCTGGTATGATGTTTTATATAAAGATTATGCCGTTTGAAAGGGGCATGGCATGCCTGATGAGAAGGTTCTGAGAAAGACTGTCCTGAATGGCAAAAAAAGCGAGCGAATCATTTTTGCAGTTACTCCGGAGATGAAAGATGCCGTCACGCAGATTGCTGAAGAAAAATGCGTGAGTATTTCTGCTTATATCACTCAAGTGCTAGCTGCCGACATCGTTGCAAACATGGGGTTGCTCAGGGGGGTGGATGACGGTGACAAGGCTTGAGGGAGCGTGCATCACTCGCGAGCAGTTCTTGCTTCGCGAGATGCGCGTTGTGTGCCAATTGAAGCTCGATGAGCTTTCTGACGGCGAAATCATCGAGAAGGTAAAGTCCGAGAACTTGATTCAGTACCCAACTGAGCGCATGGTTGGCAATATTGCGCGTGTTTGCATAAAGAGAATCAATGCCGTCAAGAGCGATGCCATTGTTCGGATCATCGCAAAGGGAGATCCCGAGGCTGCCGCTCAAGCCAATCTCTACACAATGATGAGTACCTATCCCTTGGTTCGACATTTTATGACAACCGAAGTCGCCCGGCATTTCCAAGAACTCGACTATACTCTGGGCGCTGCTGAGATGGGTGCGTACATGACGCGTCTTCAGATGGACTACGAAAACATTGCCGATGTTACAGACAACACTATTGGGAAGATTAAGCAGGTTCTACGCAAGTGCCTCATCGAATGTGGAATGCTTGCCAATGCGCACAGCGATGAGCTTATTCCTATCTTCCTGGATTTTGAGGTTCGAGAGGCGATTGAGGAAAAAGGCGATGGTGAAGCCCTTGGTGCCTTCAATTGTCAGGGGGCATTCTAAATGGCTACACCAATGCAGCAGCAGGATTTCGAGCGTCGATGCGTGGCATTGCGCGAACGCCTTAATGATGCAGATTTTCTGACCAATAAAGGTCTTGGTAACGAGGCAGGAATCTTTACGTTTTGCTATGATCCAACCCTCGAGCTTGAAGCAAGAAGTTATTTCAAGGGGCTTGTTGCAGACGCCGATCTTGGCAAGCTGGGCGATGGAAAAATCAGGGCAAATATCGTTGTGCGCAACCTCTACGATGTTTTCCTGGCTATCGCCGAAGCAAAGCGGGTTCTTGAGAAACTTCCTGTTCAGGAGGTCAAACGCGGCAAGGACGGTCTTCTGAAGCAGATTCAGCGCATTGCAACACCCGAGGCCTTTGTGGCTACCATGGATTGGCAGCCACATCAGCCGGGCGATGTGCTGCTCCTAACTGGTGTTGGAGAGGTTTACCCTTTCATGCGGGTGCACAATATTCTTAATAACATGCATAGCGTCATGCGCGACGTGCCGGTGGTCGTAGTTTATCCGGGTACCTACGATGGAGGCTCGCTGAGCCTTTTTGGCAAGCTTAAAGATGGAAACTACTACAGGGCTTTCGACCTGATTTAGAAAAGGGGCATTCATGCAGATTCAGAAGATGTTCGAACGAGACATCGATCGTTACATCAATGGCGTCATCAGCGTTGGTGAAGAAGACACCATTGCCCAGGAGCTTGAAGAGTACGTTGTCACGCGTGAGCTCCAACGCCATTTCGACGACTTTTTCGAAGCATACGAACGTGGTTTGGATAATCCCGCACGAAACACTGGTGTATGGATTCAAGGGTACTTTGGCTCTGGTAAATCCCATTTTCTGAAAATGCTCAGCTATCTGCTTGAGAACCGAAACGTCAACGGTAAGAGCACTGTTTCTTATTTTGATGGAAAGTTCGACGACCCTATGACGTACGCCAAGATTCGCCGCGCTGCAGAGCGTGTCACGGCGGAGACAATCTTGTTCAATATTGACGAAAAAGGAGGCGGCTACAAGGAAGGTGACACTTCTGAGACGGCTGTGCTGCGCTCTATTGCCCGAGTCTTTTACGAACATCTGGGATTTTACGGACGTGACTACAAACTTGCACGATTCGAAAAGATGATTGACGATCGCGGCAAAACGGCAGAATTCCGTGCCGCCTACGAGGAAATCTCTGGCGCTTCTTGGCTTGATGATCGTGAGAGCTACGATATGTTTGGCGAAGAGGTTGCGCAGGCAGCAAACCGTGCTGTGGGTCTGAGCATCCAGAGCGTTACCGACTGGGCCGACAGCGCCGATAACGTCACCGTAGACTTTGGCGAGCTGGTTAACGATATCAACGAGTACGCGAAGAGACGTGAGGACGAGTGCGGCGGCCAGTTCCGTCTTTTGTTCATGGTCGACGAGATGGGACAGTATCTCAACAGCGGTGAGAGCCGCATGCTTAACCTGCAAACCCTTGTTGAGCAGTTTTGCGATAAGTGTGGTGGCCGTGTTTGGATGGTGGTTACCAGCCAGGAAGCCATCGACGAGATGATGCCCGTCGTTTCAACGGACTTTTCGAAAATCCAAGGCCGTTTCTCTACTCGTCTCAGCCTCTCTTCTTCCAGCGTAGACGAGGTCATCAAGAGGCGCGTGCTCGAAAAGACTCAGAGCGCCAAAATTGAACTGGCTGGGGAGTATCAAGAAAAATCAGCTGTTCTGAAGAACCTATTCACTTTCGAGGATTCTCGTGGCGACCTTAAGGGCTATGCAACCGAGACCGAGTTTGTAGAGAGCTTTCCGTTTGTCGGGTATCAGTTCACGCTCATGCCAGACGTTTTGAAGGAGATCCGTAAACACGGTTATCAGGGGAAGAGCCTGTCAACCGGTGAGCGTTCAATGCTGTCTAGCTACCAGGAGGCCGCGCAGGCTGTAGAAGACGGCAACCAAGATTGTCTGGTTCCATTTTGGCGTTTCTTCGATACGCTCGAAAAAGAGCTCGATCATGGTATTAAGCAGGTTTTTGAGCGTTGTCGCAAAGCCGCCGAGGGAGACTATATCATTCAGCCTTGGGACTTGGACGTTCTTAAAACCCTTTACTTGATTAATTACATCAGCGATGTTAAACCAACTATCGGAAATATTGCTATTTTGCTCATCGATAGCATAGACGTTGATAAGGTTGCTCTTCGTGAGCGCGTTAAGCTGAGTCTGGATCGGCTGGTTCGCGAAAACTACGTGGCGCGCAACGGGGAGCGCTACAGTTTTCTTACCGATGAAGAACAAGATGTTGCTCGCGAAATCCGCGATGTTCGGGTCGATCCCTCCCAGGTGATTGAATCCATTAAGTCTCTTATCTTCGACAAGATTTATACTGCGCGCAAGTTTCGTAAAGGGGCCAATGACTTCCCGTTTGACCGCTTCGTGGACGATACCATCCACGGAATGAGCCAGGGCGGTATGAAGCTCAACATCATTACCATGGCAAACGCCGAGTTGTGCGAGGCGACCGATGCTGAGCTTGACTTGAAGTCCACCGAGCAAGCTCTTGTTGTTCTCGATACCGCTAATGACTACTACGATGTTTTGTATAACGCGGCAAAGATTGCGAAATACGTAAAGACTCAGAACGTTCAGCAGCTTCCCGAAACAAAGCAGCGTATCATTGCTTCGAAGAATAAGGAAGCTGCAAGCAATCGCGCGGAGGCTGAAGCTCTTATTGCAGACGCCATAGTGAAGGCGCGCGTGTCTGTTAACGGACATACCATGCAGCTTGGTGCCGTAAACGCCAAACAGAAGATCGAGGCCGTGCTGGAGGAGCTTGTTGACAGCACCTTCACCAAAGCCGGCATGATAAGCGTCCCCATCGAGAACGATGCCCAGCTGCGTGACGTTCTTTTGGGACGCGATCAGCAGGGCATTGACGGCATGGGCGGAGCCAATGAAGAGGCTATTGATGCCTTGGATAAGTATCTTGAGGCACGCGCGCGCACGCATCAGCCCACGAGCATGGGTGATGTGCAGCGCGCGTTCCAGGCTAAGCCTTATGGATGGCGCGAGATTGATATTGCTGCGGTCGCTGCGAAGCTTATAGCTGGTCAACGCGCCATGGTTACCTATGGCGGCGAGCAGGTTATGCCAACCGACCCCAAGATGAAGGATTATCTGCGCAAGCAAAGCGAGATTGACAAGGCTGTCATTAAGAAGCGTGTAGCTATGCCGGCTGCTATTACCTCCAAGGCCAAGAACCTTCTGCGCGAGGTCGATAGCGCCATTCAGATTCCAGGCGATGAGGACGGTCTTGTCCAGGCCGTAAAGGACTGTTTGAACGGGCGGATCAGGCATTATTGCGATTTGCTCCAGGCGAAATATCGCGGGTCAATTCCGTACCCTGGAAAAAGCCAGGTTGAACAAGCCATTGATCTGGCGAATGCAGTATTGGGCCAGCAGGCTGACTCTGAATCGTTCCTTCGAGAGTTCAATCGCAATGAGGATGACATTCTGGACAATGTTGAGGATCTTGAGGCAGTCGAGCGATTCTTTAACGCCAATCAGGCGAACATCTTTGAAGAGGCTTATAAGATTGTGGTCACAATGCATGACGAAAGGGCATACGTTGATGGTGACGTTGATGTTCAGGAGGCGCTTGCAAAGGTTCGAGCCATTGTTGAATCCCCGAAACCCTACGATCAAATCAAGGATCTTCCCAGGCTGACACAAACCGTAAAGGATGTTTACGGAAAGCTTGTTGTCGCAAAACGTAATGACCTTCTTAGTCGCTTGGATGCGTCATTTAATGAGATTAAGCAATATGCGGAAGCCGAGGGAGAAGCTGCTCGTGCTGAGGTAAATCACATTGTGAACAATGCCGAGATGGAGGTTGCTCGTAAGCATAGCTCTATCAATGGTGCAGAAACTTGCTCCAATCTGGATACTCTGAGTAGCCAGGTAATTGCTTGGCACGAGGCTTGCTTGAAGAAAATCGACAACGCGGTCGCTCAGGCAAAGATAAAGGCAGAGACAGTGAAGAATGCCGGCTCGTCTACTGATACGGGCGGAGCTATTGTTGAGCCTGCTCCTGTACCCCAGTCCAAGATCAAGGTGCTGAGCCGTAGTGCGGTTCTTCCCGCGAAGTCGCTGCATAGCGAGGAGGAGGTCGACGCCTATCTGGCTGATGTTAAGAAAAAGCTGATGGCCGAGTTGGACGGCCATGTTGGCGTGCGTTTGGGCCAGTAATCGTATTGAGTGGGGATAAACAGATGGATTTGAAGGAAAAAGTTCTTACGATTCTTGGCGCGGCAGACGGTCCTATGCAGCCAGATCTGCTTGGATTGCTTGTGGCAAGGGATAAGCAAAGCGATTTAAATGCAGCGGTGGATCAATTGGTTCTAGAGGGAAGGGTCTCTGTTACCAATGAGGGAATCATGCTGCTCTCTGAAAACGGAGGATCAGACGGCGTAAACCCCGGGGAAACGTGCCTTCCTTCGTGCGAGGCTAATATTGGTGAAATATCGGAAAGCGATATCGAACCCGAAGAGGCAATCAAGTCCGAAGAGGCCGTGGATGCCGTAGAGCAGACTGATGACTTAAATGTTGAGGAAGAAACCTGCCCTGAATGCCCGTGGCCAGAACTTGCGGACGATGTCCCCGCAAATGACATGCCCAAGTGGCCATGGCCAGAACTCGCGGACGATGTTCCCACGGACGACTCTTTCGAGCGACCTTGGCCCGAATACGCTGAATTCGATGACGCTAAAAGCGCTGTTGTAGAGCCGACGAAGAAACTATCCACGGAATCTGGCCCACTACTTTCCTGGTCTTTGGTCGATGCGCTTCCATGCAAAAAGAACTCTATCACCAAAGCTAAGCTTGCGGGAGCTGCTACGATTGGCGAGCTAATATCACGTTTCGACGACCTTGATGTTTCTGACCACGTGCGTTCCGTTTTGATTGCTGCAGTGGGACAAGGTGTCTCTGACGCGCCTTGCCTTAAAAACGCCGAGCAGGTTGCTACTCTGCAGACTCTTTCTGGCTCCAAGGAGTACTTGTTTGATCCCTTGGGGTTTGTGGTCAAGGCGCCGGAACTTGCTTCGGAATTCACTACCTCAGAGGATGCAGCAAGTCGCGAAAAGCCTACCGATGCTCGGTTGGTTGACATTTTATCTCATGAGCCAACGTTGAAAAGGCTAGTTGGGTCGGGTATTTCGACTGTCTCTCAGTTTGAGGCCAAGAGCCAGGACGAGTTGTTTGAGATACGAGGGTTTGGTCTCAAGAAATACCAGGTTGCGCTTGATGCAATCAAGTCCTGGCGCGATTCGTTTGGAGTTGCCCAGATTGAAATCGGGCCGATGCCCTTGCAAGAGTTTTGCTCCCGATACGACGAGGAGAGCATTGCTGCTGTTGCCGACGCCTATGAATCCATTGATCCCGAAGGCAAGTTCGTCAATCGCGACTCCTTCGTTGTGTTCATGCTCCCCTTTGCTGCAGCCGGAGCAGCAGGCATCGCAAATGCGTTCTGGAATGAAATTGCAACAGAAGAGCGACGGGTATACCTTCTTGAAGCCTTTGCTCAGAATGCTACAACCAGGGATGCCCTTCTGTCTGGTCAGCTGCTTATTCCTGCTGCTTCCCAATGGACGGCGGCAGCTCGTGCCGTTGCCGCTAAATATGGCTGGGACTTCAACGAGGAAGCAGGTAGCTTTGCTGTCCGTGGCTGCGGGTTTGAGGAGTGGATTGGGTCGCTTGACGATAGAACCGCCTCTATCTTAAGGGCCCGTTTCTCTAACAAGACGCTGGATGAAGTTGGCAAGCAGTTTGGCATGACCAAGGAACGAATCCGTCAGATTGTTAATCGTGAGCTTGGTAGAAGGCCGAAGCTCATTGAGGACCGCTATGCATATTTTGTTGAAACATACAATATGTCCGAAGAAGAGTTCTGCGATATCACAGGTATGTCTTCGATTGTTTTCGGCTATCTCATGGAGGTTGCCAACACTCGTAAAGCTGACAGAAAGCCCCTTGCTGATGCTTTGAGTGATGAAACACTTGGGCAGGCATTGCGGAAAGCTATTACAAGCGCGGATCTTAAGGGGTTTGTTCTTATCGATGGCGTTCAAGTTCCGCTAAAGCGATACGATATCACAATGAAGCTTGTGGAGCAGGGCACCCAGAATGGTCCCATGTCGTTTGATGCTCTGCTCAGTGCATTCTAAAGCCATTGCTTGAGGAGAAATACGGAATTTGTGAAACGTGCAATGTTCTGCGTTTCCACATGGCAAGGATCAACTCGTCTCAAGAAGGGGATAAGGAATAGATATGGCGACACTTATTGCTGATAAATTCGCTGCCTGGGAGGCAGAGTGCGAAGAGCGATTCAACAGGCTTAAAGCGAATGAAGAAGAGCTCAATCGCATTTTTGCGGAGATTTACGACATGGTGGGAGAAGTGCCGATTGAGGTTGAAGACAAGTATGTGAGCGTGCGGAAAGCCGACCTCCAACGCGAGATTCGCAGCCTTTTGTCCTATGCTGTGGGGTGCATGATGGGCCGCTATTCGCTTGACCAGGACGGTCTTATCTTGGCTGATCAGGGGTCAACCGTTGCTGACTATCTTGCTCGGATTCCCAATCCTACATTCATGCCTGACAAGGATGGTATTTTGCCTTTTACGGACGATGAATACTTCGACGATGATGTTGTGGCTTTTACGGTGGATTTCGTTAGGGTGGCCTATGGCGAGGAAACCCTTGAGCAGAACCTGCGCTATATTGCGGATGCTCTAGGCGGCGAGGGAAGGCCTTCTCGCGATGTCATTCGGGATTATTATTTAAAGGACTTCTATAAGGACCATTGCCAGGTTTACAAGAAACGTCCCATTTACTGGATGTTCGACAGCGGCAAGAAAAATGGCTTCAAATGCCTTATCTACATGCACCGTTACACGCCCGATACCCTTGCGCGCATTCGCACCGATTATGTGCACGAGACGCAGGAGCGTTATCGCACTCAGATTGCAAACATAGAGGAACAGCTGCAGAGCGCGCAAAAGAGCCAGGCGGTCCAGCTTCAGCGCCAGCTGAAGAAGCTCAACGAGCAGTTGAAGGAATGTTCCGATTTTGAGGAAAAAATGCATCATCTTGCCGACCAGATGATTGAGATTGATTTGGATGACGGCGTGAAGGTCAACTATGCAAAGTTCGACGAAGTGCTGGCCAAGATTAAATAGGAGCAACAATGAACGATACAGCAATTAAAAACTATGCAACTTGGGCGCGCCGTGAACTTATTTCTGCGGTGCAGAAGCGCTGTGCTTTCTTTGATATCTCTTCCGATGCCGATGCAAACGTCGATTCCATTGACGGCCGAGTGTTAAGCGCCCAAGAACGCCGTCAAAGACGAGAGCTTCTTAAGGCGGTTGGTCGCGAAGGGTATGAGCAATTTGTGGAACGCGCAGCCTATACCTGGTTCAACAGGCTGTTGGCTATTCGTTTCATGGAGGTGAATGATCGTCTGCCAAGCCACATTCGTGTGCTCAGTTCTCAGGACGGCAGCTTCAAACCCCAGGCTCTCTCAGAGGCTATGGACCTTCCCTTGGAGAATCTTGACCCTGTCAAGGCGGCAGAGTTGGTGCAGGCAGGAGATGATGAGGCTCTTTTTCGTCTTGTCTTTCTTGCGCAGTGCGTTGAGTTGGCCGACTGCATGCCATCTGTGTTTGACAAGGTGGGTTCTGCCATGGAGCTCCTGCTGCCCGATGGTCTTTTGCGGCAAGGCGGGGTAGTCGAGCGGCTTGTTACCTCTATCCCCGAGGACGACTGGCGCGAAGGCGTTGAGATTGTGGGCTGGATGTATCAGTACTATGTCTCTGAACGCAAAGACGAGGTGTTCGCCAGTTTCAAAAAAGGCAAGAAAGCGGAGCGTGATGCCATTGCTCCAGCAACGCAGTTGTTCACGCCCAATTGGATTGTTCGTTATTTGACCGAGAACTCCCTTGGCCGCCTTTGGGTGCTTAACAGGCCCGAAAGCGCCTTGCCCGAAAGCATGCCGTATTTCGTGAAACCAGACGAAGATGCCGAGACCGAGTTTAGGAAGATTACCTCTCCTGAAGAGATTTCCGTTGTTGACCCCGCCTGTGGTTCGGGTCATATTTTGGTTTACGCATTCGATTTGCTGTCCCGCATGTATGCAGAGGCGGGGTATTCCAATCGTGACGCAGCAAGGCTTATTGTCGAGAAGAACCTTGCAGGCTTTGAGATTGACCCTCGCGCTGCTGCCATGGCAAGCTTTGCTGTGACCATGAAAGCCTGCGAGCTGGATTCGCGTTTCCTGCGCAGAGGCGTAACTCCGCGAATCACTGTTCTTGAGCGTATAGAATTCGACAGCGAGGAAAAGGCGCTGTTGAAAAACGTTGCATCTAATCTTGAGCTTCTTGACGTTGCCTCTCATCTTGACGAGTGCGGTAGCCTTTTCAAGCCCAGCCAGAAAGATCTTGACGACATCGCAGGGGACCTGGCGTCCCTTGCAGAAGATGGATCCCTGTTCGCCGCGACGGCTATGGAGAAGCTGGAGCAGTTGCAGGCGGAACTGCTGCCTTTGGCGGATCGCTACGACGTGGTGGTTGCGAATCCGCCGTATATGGGAAGTTCAAGCTTGGGCAAATGGATGGGCGCATGGGCGAAGAAACACTACCTCGAAGCCTATCGCGACCTCTGCACGAGCTTCATTGACCGAGGCTTCACTCTAAGCAACGACCAAGGTTATTCCGCCATGGTCACCATGCAGTCCTGGATGTTCCTGGGAAGCTACGAGAAGCTACGAGACATGATCCTACATAGCCACTCAATCTCATCAATGGCGCACCTTGGCACACGCGCTTTCGGTGCAATCGGAGGCGAAGTGGTTTCAACCACAGCAACCGTTTTCGCCAATGCGAAATACGAAGCCAGGGGCTCGTATTTCCACCTTGTGGACATGGGCTCCGAGGAAGAGAAACAGGCAGGGCTCTTGGAGGCCCTTGCGGATCCTGACTGCGGGTGGTTCTACCGTGCGAATGCCTCTGGGTTTGACGCCATTCCGGGGAGCCCGATTGCATATTGGGCGAGCGAAAAGATTGAACGTATATTTACGCAATGCGAACCCTTTGATAAGTCGCTTGCTTTCAGAGAAGGTATTCACACGGCGAATAACGATCGATTTTTGAAATTATGGTGGGAACCCAACCAAAATCTTTTAGTGCGCAATGCGACGTGTGTGGAAGACATTGATGCCGCAGGACGTTGGGTTCCGTATTGTAAAGGTGGCCAATATAGAAAATGGTACGGTAATTCAGACTATGTAATTGCATTCGATAAAATCTTTAGGAACGAAATGAAACACCAGCCGGGTTGCGTCTGGCCAAGTCAATCATTGTGGTTCAAGCAAGGAGGAACATGGACGGCGGTTTCCTCTGGTTGTATTGGTGTTAGATTCTATCCTGCTGGCTGCCTTTTTGATGCAGGCGGACAAGTTCTTGTTGGGGAAAACTGTATCGAAGCAATTGCTGCTATTAACACCTCAATTTATGGGTTAATATCAGAGTTGACTATGCCGACATTGAATTATAAGTGTGGCGTCATGAAAACGCTTCCTGACATTAGGACAAATAATGAACAGGTTATCGAACTTGCAGAATCCTGCATCAAAATATGCCAGACAGACTGGGATGGGTATGAAACGTCTTTAGACTTTATGCACCACCCGTTAGTTTAGCTAGCTTAGTTAGGAGGGCACTGGCCCTCCTAACATTTAAACTAGCGGATGCTTTTCGAAATCCCAAGATGTTTCGTATGAGTCCCAATCGTTTTGCGCAAGAGCTATACAATCTGTGACGATTGAGGCAACCTCATCATGCCCCGCATCGGGCGCCATAGGCAATTTTGCGACATCGCCGGATTGCAGATGAAGAGTCGGATTGATCGCTTTATTGATGTAAGATGCAACCGAGGAATTCAGGAACGCAAGCAAAAACAATAAGTTTCGTTTTTTTGCAAAGCATACTGTGCCGGTACTCTCGAAGAAGAAACCCTCAGGCATATATCGAAACGAAGCCATCCCCGTGCAGATATTTGACCAGGTTATACCTTCTTGAAAGAGCATCTTTTCGCTTCGAATAGTAGCTCGGCCTGTCTCTTTAATCTCTTTACCTGAATGCTCCCAATTTACGTAATAATCGTGATTCCCGTACCACTTTCTATACGGTCCTCCCTTCATGCAGCGTGTCCATTTTCTTTTATTTGTGCCGACTTCATGCCATAGACGCAGGAATCTGGCATTATCGCCCAAGGTGGACCCTTGCTTTGGATCAGCAACTTCACCAAGCTTCTGATGTTTCTTGAAACAATGCAAAAATCCACTGCTTAGCCAATACGCAATCGGGCTCCCCGGTATGGCATCAAACCCAGACGCATTCGCACGATAGAACCACCCGCAGTCAGGATCCGCAAGGGCCTCCAAGGCCCTAACGTGCAAAAGCGGTGATTGCAGTTTCATGTCCTCTATGAATCGGCAATT
>CAKTXN010000003.1 GCA_934630905.1 uncultured Eggerthellaceae bacterium | reverse complement strand
CGTTTTTAGCCGACGATACAGCCTCTTTTGCCTCGCTGTTCTCATAAAAATTGATTTCGGCAACATTCTCCCAGTGCGTTCGCGCAAATTCGCGAATCAAATAGGTCTTACCCACCTGTCGCGCGCCCGTCACCAAAAGAGCTTGATGAGTACGGTTCGCAAACCAGCTTTCCATTTGCGCAAGAGCTTTTCGTTTAAGCACAGCAACTCCTTGTCAATTTGTTGCCCGGTTTTGGGGCTATTTTTGTCAATTTGTTGCAATTTGTCAATTTGTTGCAGCATTTTTGGGCCGTTTTTGTCAATTTGTTGTAGCCGCAATGCGATTAGAACAGTGGAAGGCGGCGGCGCAGGCTACAACAAGGGCGCCAAGACTCGCGACGCAAGAACCATGGGCTGACGGCAAGGCGACAGAGGGCGGGGAAGCAACCGGTTGGAGTAGCGAAGGGAGGCGAAAGGTGACGGGGCGGTTCGAGTTGCGGGGCGGCGGAGCGGGTTAACCGGTCGATGATAAAAACGGGGTATTTTTCGGTGCTTTTTGGCGCGGGAGGGAACGAGAAATGAGCGTTTCCCCAGGTCGCAAAAAAGTTAGCTGCAGCAAACCCACAGAAAAGTGGGTCGTTTTTATCATGAGGTCGAAGGACACCGTTTCCTTCGGCACCCAACATGGCTTACTGCATGACCTCACCCACGATACGCGCATCACGCACTTACAACCTTGATTCCCTTGAAAAAGTGCGATTTCCCAGGTAGAAGCATTATCGCCGAAGAGTGAAAGAATACTTCCGCACTCGCGAAAATGAGCGATTGCCCGTGGAAGCACGGGAAAACCGTGCTCCCACGATGCTTGTTACAAGTACACGATGCTATCGGCGCGCGTGGCGGTAACAAGGCGACCGCACTGCACGACGTTCAGCACGCCGCCGTCCGCTTTGTGGGACGCCAACATCAGAGCGTAGCGCTGCGCCGACACATCCAAGTGCGGCGGAAGCTCCACAACAAGCGATCCATCCTTCGCGCGCTTCGAGGAAACGCGGGCGATCACCTTGAGCGTTTCGCGCGCAGCGTTGCTTCCTTGGCCGCCCTGGCTTCCCTGGCCGCCCCGCTTGCAACCGCTCGGAGCACTGGAATCGCCATCGCGCTCCTGGCCTGCAGAATCGCCTTCGCATGCAGAACCTTCCACGCGGCATACGCGCACGTCGCGGCGCCGGCGCCAGAAGAACACGCCGAACGCCGCTGCAGCTGCGGCAACGGCAGCCGCAGCCGCCGCGATGGCTGCAAGGGGCAGCCCGTCGGAATCGTCCACACCGTCCGGAGCTTCGGCGACAGGCGCGCGGTAGCTCAGCGTGGCCTGGTATGTGATGACCGGCTCGGTTGCTTGCACGTCGCCCTCGTAAAACGCCGTCACGTCATAATGGTCAAGTGCCGATGCGGTATCGGCTCCGCGATACAGCGCGTGGGCCGTGTACGATGACGGGAGCCCATTCGCGTCGCGCGCATCGATGGACCACGACAGCGATGCCAGGCGAAGGACCAGGTCGTTTCCCGTTTCGGGGTTATTGAACGCGAGCTCGGCGGCAATCTGTACGGCGTCGTTGCTGGGAAGTCCCGCGAAATCACGCAGCTCGTTCACTTCCCACGAGCGCTGCGCGTACACGGGAGCGTACGTCACCTGTACCAACGGAATGGAGCCCGCGTAACCGTCTTCGTCCACGTCGAGCGACGGCTCAAACGAATTACGAGCCGCATCCAGATCAGCAGGCTCGCACGGCACGGTCACGGAACGTTGCGCTGGCACCGTGCCGAACTGCGCTTCAAGCTGCACGATTTCGGTTCCTGCCAGGGAATACGTCAGCCCGTCCTGCTCGAATGCTTCCACGAAGTCAGGCTGCTCATCGGTGGAGAGCCACGTGACGGTGCGCGTTTGCGTTAGGGAGGGCGCGCTGGTTGCCTCGGCGCAGGGCGGAGTTGAAAGGCCCAGCAGGGAAACAACGACGACGGCCGCGGTCGCAACGGCGACAACGCGCGCTGCGGCGCCACCCGCGGCATGCGCGCCGCGGGCTGAGATGAGTTGCGTCATGATTGCCCCCTTGCTAGTACGTTTCGCCGCAGGTGGAGCAGCGGTAATAGCCGTGATCCTCCTGGTGGGTTTCGGCGTCGTGGTGCTCGTAATGGTCGAGAACCTTTTTATCGGTGAGGTTATGTCCACCATCACCCTGTAAGAACATATCCTCACCATGCGAATCGCTGACTTCAACATTGCACTTATAGCACCACGTTGCCCAGCGGTACACCGGCTCGTCGTACGCCTCGCGGTGCACAACGTCCACCCACTGCGGGACCCATTCCCAGGAATGCTCGTGCGCAGCGGGCTGCGGCTCAGAAGCCCCCGAGCCGGAATCACCGTCCGAAGAGCCGCCCGAGGGAGCAGAAGGAACTTCAGCCCAAGAGGAATCCGAGCCTCCAACCTGGTTCGATGCGGAAGAATCATCCGATGAGGGAGCCTCCTCAATAGATTCGCCAGAACCCTCCTCAGCATCAACGTCATCGGAAGAAGCGCTAGCCGCGGCATCGGAAGAAGCCGAAGCGGAAGACGCGCCCACACTTGCCGAAGATGCCTGCGATGAGGCGGACTCAGCGCCCTGCCTGCTGCATGAGCACCCCGCCAGGGGAAGCGCGACTAAAAGCAGCGCCACGATAATCCCCATCATCTTACCAGCAGTTTTACCCACAGCAGACCCCTTCCCTGCAAGCTGAACACGCACGCGTCGATTCCTTGCAAAAATATACACGCTCGCAGCAGCGCATGTCAACGCACCAGCAAGTGCTAAAAACCCAAATGACAACATTGCATCTCCCGTTTGAGGCAACGTCGGCTTCCAAGAGCCCAAACGCCCGCTCGAAGTCGGCGAGTACCCGCGATCGAAATGCTGCTCAAACGTACCTAAAACCGTGGTAGCAACACTGTCGATATCATCGTCGGACAACCCATTCACCGAATCATCACGCTGCGCCCAATTGCGCGTAATGTGACTGGTTGCCGTGTTGGGAATCACAACGCCTTCGGCCAGCTCATGCGTTGCAACCACCATATACGACAAGGGACTCAACGTTGAAAAGTCCTTTTCAACGGCGCCGTAGTACAAGCACAAACCCGTGAGATATTCATCTTGAGCCAGCCCCAAGCTCTCCACAGAAATCATCGCGGGCGTATCGGAGGAATACGTTCCCGCAGATCGCCAGCCAGCTCCGTTGAAACGGGAAGAACCGTCGCACAGCGTTGACTCGTGACAAGCAGTCTCAACTGCGGGAGCCCATGATTCGCCGGTGCCTTTATTCGTTTTAATCAAAAGCGCAACGGTGGGTGTAGAGTCGTTTTCAACCGTAGGCAGCACAATCGTAGTTACGCGAAGATCAAACGGAGCGCAAACCATATTCAGCTGGTCAATCACCCAATATTCATCGGCGTACGTATTCGTATTCCCGTTGTCAAACGCAACATCGTAACGATATTCCTCAATGCCTACGTTTGAAACGGTATCTTCCGCATCGGAACTTTCTTTAGAAATCAGACCCAAAGACGTCACCGAAATCGTCGATTTATCAACGGCGCATTCAAGTTGGATAGCGATATCCTCCCAAAGCTGCATTTCGCACGGATGGTCTTTGTCGATAACGAACGCACGCGCCGTGGCAAGAGGATCCTTGCTTGCACCATCGTATTCGCCTTCCGACGTACTCAGATAATGCCATTCGGGATTCGTCTCAACCATCATATAGACGCCATACGGCTGCGCATCGAACGCAAACTTGCCATGAGCATCGGTTATCACCGTCTCTAGCTGAGCCCAATAATCCTGATACGGATCAAAAGCTGCAGCGGTAGCATCCACGGCACCATCGTCAATCGCCACGTCTCCCGTATAGCGGTAGAGTGTAAACTCCGTACCAGCGATTGGCTGCCCCGTTGCATGATCTTTCTTTTCGCCGCGTGGTGTGTCGCTCGTGTAATCGGTACACTCTGTTTTGATCACTTGATACAAAGGAAAAGATCCATCATCGGGAGCGTCGATCGTGTCGATGATATTGCTTCCTGTTTTCGAAGTAGCGCTATACGGCTGCAAGCCCGCCGGAACGCTTTCTTCAACTTCACGCACCTCGTAACTACCGCACGGCAAGGCGTGCTCACCCGTTGTTGCCGTTCCATCTGCGCCAATCGTAATTGTTTTCACCACTTCACCCGTGGGCTTATACACAATTTCGAATTGAATGCCTTCAGGGGAAATCTCTGTTTGTGCACCCTGAATTTTCTTATAGACGCTTATGCCGAACAGCTTGATGTCTTCGGCTGCCTCAAATTCAACTGAATCGCAGAAAAGAGCATCGTCCGAAAGCGCATCTCCTTTTATCCATTTCGCCGAGCGCGTTTGCTCGTCGTAAACAACCTGAGCAGAAAATACTTCGTTGGATTTCTGGTAGCCTTGCGGCGCTTTCGTTTCTTCTACTGTCAAGAATCCAAGCGGCAACACGCACTGGCCTTCGACCAGCCATTCCGACCCAGACACTAATGTTGCCTGATTAAGCGAAGTTCTTCCCTCTTCGTTTGTCACGCCCACCCACATAGCATCGGGGGTTCCCTGCGCCGAGCTTTTACCTGCATAGAATGCAAACGTGTATTCCGCTCCCGCGAGCGTTGCATCGCCCTTAAAAGCCCGGTCACCATTGCTGTCTTTCTTGACAAGAGAAACGGAAGGCGCTGCATAGACGGGCACATTCTCGATGACTACCGTAGTTACCGAAATTTTTCCTGGCTTGATAACAACTTCGTACACATCCGAAGATTCCTTGAAGCCCTGGGGCGGAATCGCTTCTTTGATGTACAAGTGCAATCCGGGAGGTAATTCTTCAATGGTATCGGTCGTGCCATCTTCTTTTGTAACCAACGTATATTTAGGTTCGCCTTGGCAGGCAGCATTATCGTAGACGTCGAAGCGCGCGCCTGCCAGAGAATAGCCATTGACGTCCGTTGTAAGCTGGGGATTTGCGCTCTTCTTAAGAATAGTGAGGGAGCCTACATCAACGGATTCTTTATCGAGCGCGACGTTGCCATCAGCGAAGCCTTCCCCTCCAAAAGCCCATTCGTAACCAAATTCATTATCTGCTTGTTTTAATTGCGCAATAAAAATCGAAGAAGACACCTTGTATCCAAACGGAGGATTCGTTTCATGGATCACTAGCGTACCAAGTGGCATACTCGGCTTTCCCGAAGGCGCACGATAGACTTCTCCGCTTACAAGGTAGGGATACTCAACGCCATCATGAGTAAACGTTTTATCAGCATACCGAACTCCTGTATATCCATTATTGTTCGTCCTCAGCACCCAGCTGCGCGTAGGATCACCCGATGCACGCGCCTGCTCGACGGTATCGTAATATCCCGCATAATAATCAAACTGGTATTCCGCCATTGCCAAAGACAGGTGCTCACCTAAATACTCTTGGCCATCCGCGGTCACCTTCTTGAGCAGAACATTGTTAGGGTCCATGACAGGCTCATCTGTCACGTGATAAGAATTATCCTGATTCGGACGAATGGGCACCGTATAAATCGTCGGATCAAGCGCAAAACCCGTAGGCGCCTCAAGCTCGCGCACATACCAACGCTCATCAGGCGTAAGTCCCGTAAGCGTATCGCTTGAGCCATCATCGCCAATCACCAAACGATAATCAGGCTCGTTTTTCGCTTGCGCATCGGCGTAATACCAGTACAGGCCGTAAACCGCGCCAGCAACGTTATAGATTCCCGACACTTCCAAGTTCGAGCTGGACTTCGTCAGCGTGAAATCGCCTTTTGCGTAGATGCGGAAACCGCCCACGCTTTGGCATCCTAGACCTATGTCAACCTGGCTCCAATGAACTTCGGCATCTTTGGTATCCAGCACGATATCGTATGCTTTTTCGTCGTCATCCCAGGTGGCATAGAACGTATACCAACCATTCGCTGGAGCAGGCAAAGCGGGATCCAAGCAATACGCTTCATACGACACACCGTCGATTTCGACGGTGAACACATAGTCAGTCGGACGATCATTGCGAAACCAGCAATGCGCCATTCCGGAATAATCGTAGTTTGCAGACGCAAGAGCAATGCGATCGTCGCGACACTGCACAGCGGCATTTGTCCGCGCTTCAAGCGCCTGCGTCGAAACGTCCTGGATTTCACTCGAACCCGCGCTCGCACTGCTCAGCGGCTGGAGTTCCGCCGATGCCGCAAATGCGGAGGTTTCGACCGCAACAGCGGCGGCATCCGCGCCCGCGTCGCACTCGTCCGCGCCACCGGATGCAACGCCAGCGTCGATACAGCCGGCATCATCCACTGCTTCGCCGCTCGGCTCTGCGCCAGTGGCACCGATACCAGCAGTGCCGGCGCCTTCTCCGACACCAACATCGAAAACAGCACCAGCGGCCGCAACGGCGCCAACATCTTCCCCGGCCTCTTCCGCCACACGCGCCTCCTGCAAAGCACCCGAAGCACTCTGCGCGTCGGTATCACTCACCACCTGCGCGAAGGCAGCACACGGCACCGACGAAACGCAAAGCACCGCCGCCAGAGCCGCTGCAACAATACGCGCTGCAAAGTTTCCCCTTTTCTTGAAAACGCCCACCATAAACCCCTATCTTCAAACCCTCTCGGTCAACACGCGCACCTCCACGCACGTATTAACCGTTTGAAACCCAAGCTATCCGAGCACCTTCTCAATCAAACCCGCAATGCCACCAAACAAAGCGTTTGCCGCATCGAAAAACGTCATGGCGGGATTCAGCGCCATGGTCACCAGCATCGAACCAACAACGCATACCACCAGCGCAATCACCACACGCTTCACCCAGAACCACGCGCCCCACGCAACACGCGCACCCGCCGAGGGCCGCACCGCCGCCGCAACACTTGCCGCCGCGGCTGTACCACCCGCCGCAGCGCCCACTGCATCTTCCGCGCACGCGTCCGACGTCCCGGCCTCAGCTTCAGCACCGGCGTCCTCCAATGCCGCCACCCGTTGCCGTTCAGCGCGCGATGCATCGCTTTTCTGCAGGTAATCGTCCACATCGACAATGCCCCACAGCGGAAAATACGCCTCGCTTTCGCCGCGCTCATCAAGCGGCACTGCGCGCGCTTCCCATTCCTCCATCTGCTCCTGCGAAAACATCATCGAAACCCCTCAGCCATTCCTATCGCCCAACCTGCGAAAGTCCAACTTACCGATCTTTCGCGCGCAAAATAGGCGATAGAATGTCAATCAATTCAGGGCAATGATGTTCTTTTGCCTCGTAATGCAAGGGGTCGGGCAAATACGGAATGCGATAAAGCTCCGCCTTGGGGTTCAAGCGCTGTGCTGCTTCCTGCCAGTTTTCGTAGACGGCGTCATGCGAAATGCCGAAAAACGCGAACTTCACGCCGCCTAAATTCTGCAGTTCGCCCTTCTTTTGCCAGATTTTCAGCACGCGCTCGAACGATGCGTGGTCGCCCCACGGGGACACTACCGAGGTGAGCACCGCAAGCGACGCCGAACGAAAACTCTCGCCCAGCGTTTGAGCGCGCTGATCGGGCTCCAAGTCAATCCACCGCGCACACCCGAAATCCGCCAAAACGTAGTCGTATCCGTTTGCGCCCGCAAATCCTTCGTTGCGGTAGAAGTCAATGCCCGCCAATGTCATCATGCCGTTTTCCACATTGCACCGCGCACGCGGATAGCAACGCCGCATGTTTTTCCATGTGCGATCATCAATGAAAAGCGCCACCTTATATCCCAGAAGAACCAGCACGCGGGCAAACAGAAGCGACGTATGCGTTGAACCGCCGCGTCGCTGATCGATTTGCGCCACCGCAATGCGCACTTGAGCACGCGTGCGCTCGCGCAGCGCTTCGGCGGAAGTCAAGCCAACAAGCTTCGGGTTCACGATTTCGCCTGCAAGATAGGGCACAATTTCGCTGTAACTCTTAGGCCGCGACAGAACTTGAGCAACCTCGACGTAGGGATTGAAATCAAGCAGATTATCTTTCGGTGGAACAATAATGTCGTAAATGTCGTAGTTCGCCAGAATGCGAAAGAGAGAAGAAGGGAGTTCGCGCCGACGATCAGCCACAAACACAATGCGCATGCGCGTTGTTGCGCGCTGTTCGGTTTCCAAGTACGTGCGCAGCGAATTGACAAGCGATTCATCCGAGGATTGCACGTCATCGATAATCACGAACAAATCGGTTTGATTCAACGCCGCCCGCGCAAGTTCTTTTTCAAGAGGGCGCTCCGGCGCGCAGAGCGAAACGCTGTAAAAAGAAAGCGCAGCCGCCCACTGATCGAAGTTTTGCGGCTTGCATCGCAAAACGATTTTCTGTTGAGTGTTTTTCTGTAGGGTGGTTTGCACTGAGAATCCCTCCTTCGACTCTGTCTATCATGCAAAATAACCGTGCCGGAGAAGGGCTCAATCAGGTATTTTTTAGTTTTTTATTTAATTCGTATTTTTTAATACTTAATTCAAGGTACTATATGTACCATATCACGCCCCCAAAAGAAAAGATAGAGGTATTCTTATGCTGGAATCCATGGAAACGGGGTCGTTGGGACGCGCCCAGGAAGGGCAAGAGCAAGCCGAACGCATGCAATTCGCAAACGCGCAACCCGAGCACCTGCAACCCGAGCACGGACAAGCACCGGCCGAGCAAACAACAAAAGAGCAGGATCAGAAAAAGAAACGCGGCAGACCCCGCAGTTTTGCGAAGGGGTCTACCGTAAATATAAGCGTGACCATCGAAACAAAACAAAAAGAATGGCTCGATGAAATTGCCGCATCGGCTCCTGAAGAAAGCGCAAGCAAAGTGGTGCGCGAAGCACTCGACTTATGGTATGCCGTCCACAAGGAAGGCAAGTCGCTTGTTGGCGCGCCTTCACAGATTAACCCCTGGCAAGACGACGCCGACGACTTCGATTATTCATGGCAATAAAGCAAACGGGCGCATAGCACCCGATGTTTACCTTCGCGCGGCAGATTCCTTTTCTGCCTGGCGCGAGATTCCTTCTTTTCTCTCAACCCAATCCGTTGCATCACAATCGTCTCCCGATTGACAATCGCACTCATATCGATTCACATGGTTTCGCGTTTATCGTTGAGCGAAAATGCAACATGTGGATATTACAAAAATCGCGAGCCCCTGTTCGTAGGTCGCCTTTGGCTGCACAAGGGATGTGCGGAAGGGAACGCGACTTGGAAGCATTTTCCCGCGAATACCGACTGAACAGGTAGAAATAAAGAATTTTGCCGATAACGGCAATAAATAACGCTATTTGCTATAATAAACCCACGATGTTTTTTGCCGATAAGGGGGGGGTACAACCCTATGGGGTTTCTTTCCGCAGCCGAGATAGCTGAAATCTGGGGCGTTTCCGAGAGGAGCGTGCGAAACTATTGCGCCCAAGGCCGCGTGCCCGGCGCTTTTCTCACGGGGAAGACCTGGAACATACCCGCGGACGCGGAAAAGCCCGCCCGCTCGAACGCGAAGAGACAAGCGGACAGCCCCCTGCTCTCGCGCCTTCGGGAAGAGAAAGCGTCCAGGACCAAGGGCGGCATATACCACAAGATCCAGGTCGAGCTCGCCTACAACTCCAACCGCATCGAGGGAAGCAGGCTGTCGCTTGACCAGACCAGGCTCATCTTCGAGACGGCTACGATCGGCGCCGGCAACGGGCCCGTCCGGATAGACGACATCCTGGAGACCCAGAACCACTTCCGCGCCGTCGACTACGTCATCGACCATGCGCAACAACCCCTGTCTGAGGGGATGGTAAAGGAGCTGCACCGCATCTTGAAGGCGGGCACGACCGACTCGGCCAAGGACTGGTTCGCCGTCGGCGACTACAAGCGCCTACCCAACGAGGTGGCAGGCCGTAAGACAACGCAGCCCGAAGACGTCGACCGGGAGGTAAGCGCCCTTTTGAAGGAGTACGATCCCCGAAAAAAGCACTCCTTCGCCAGCATCCTGGGTTTCCATGTGGCCTTCGAGCGCATTCACCCCTTCCAAGACGGCAACGGCCGTGTGGGCAGGCTCGTCATGTTCAAAGAATGCCTCGCCAGCCGCGTGGTGCCGTTCGTCATCGCCGACGACATGAAGGCCTTCTACTACCGGGGGCTCTCGGAATGGGATTACGAGCAAGGGTTCCTTACGGATACCTGCCTGGCCGCGCAGGATCGGTTCAAGGCGATGCTCGACTACTTCCGAATCTCATACGATCCAGAGTGATCTACCGCGACGAAGACGCTTTCCTACCCACGCTGCTCTAAGATTTTCATTGAGCGAAAATGCAACATGTGACATAATCACTAAATGAAACTAAGAAGGAGACGGACATGGAAGTGCGCAGGGACAGATACCTTGACAGCCTGGTAGACAGGATGCACAACGGGATGATCAAGGTAATCACGGGAATCAGACGCTGCGGCAAGACGTACTTGCTGTTCGAACTTTTCGGCGGCTACCTCAGAGGCGAGCTCGGCATCGACGACGACCATATCATCGAGGTCTCGCTGGACGAGGAGGCGAACAGGGGCCTGCGGGACCCAGGCGCGCTTGACGCCTATCTGCGCGCAAAGATCGCCGATAAGACCTCGCAGTACTACGTCATGCTCGACGAGGTGCAGTACGCGATCTCCGATGGGGAGCTGCGTAAAGACGAGCCGCCACGCCTTTACGGCGTGCTCAACGGCCTGCTGCGCATGCGAAACGTCGACGTCTACGTGACTGGCAGCAACTCCAAGCTGCTGTCCACCGATGTCATGACGCAGTTTCGCGGAAGGGGCGACGAGGTCCGCGTACGCCCGCTCTCCTTCTCCGAGTTCATGCAGGGATTCGAGGGGGATAGGTACCAGGGATGGGCCGAGTACGTCGTCTTCGGCGGCATGCCGCTTCTTTTGGGCATGCGCACCGATGAGCAGAAGTCCCGCTATCTGGAACGGTTGTTCTCCGAGACCTACCTGAAAGACGTGGTGGCCAGAAACAAGGTGGCAAAGACCCAGGAGCTCGAGGACCTGGTGGACGTTTTAGCCTCATCCATCGGCTCGCTCACCAACCCTCCCAAGATCGAGGCGACCTTCAAAAGCGTTCTGGGCTCGAAGATCACCGCGAGCACCATCTCGACCTACATCGGCTATCTTGAGGAGTCCTTCCTCATCGAAGAGGCCCGCCGGTACGACGTCAAGGGGCGCACGTACATCGGCAGCCCCAAGAAGTACTACTTCGAGGACGTCGGTCTGCGTAACGCCAGGCTTGGCTTCAGACAGGTCGAGCAGACCCACATCATGGAGAACATCGTGTACAACGAGCTGCGCTCAAGGGGCTTTTCGGTCGATGTCGGCTCCGTCGAGAAGGCTGCGCGCATCGACGGCAGGGTCGTGCGCAAGCAGCTCGAGGTGGACTTCGTGGCGAACCTGGGCTCACGGCGCTACTACATACAGTCGGCGCTGCACCTGCCGGACGAGGAGAAGGAACGCCAAGAGAAGGCCCCGCTTCGCGAGGTGCCCGATAGCTTCAGCAAGATCGTGCTTGTGCGTGATGTGGTGAAGCCGACCTATGACGACAGCGGAATCCTAACCATGTCCGTTCTCGATTTCCTGCTCGACGAGAAGAGCCTGCCAAGATAGCGCACCCACATAGCGGGTGGTTTATTGACCGATGCGCTGCGCGCGCCGGGCAGGCTCACGAGCCTAGAAACAAAAAAGGAGCCAAGCTCCACCAGAGCCTGGCTCCTTAACATCATCTATCGTCCGCTGGTTATTTCTGCGGCACGCCTTGAATGCGATTGATGCCCACCGCGCGATCAACGGCGCGCGCCACTAAAGAGGCCGCAACCAACTTCGCAACATCAACCGCAACAAACGGAATCACGCACGCCGCCAGCGCCGCCTGAACGGAAGCACCCGCAACGCCCATGAACTGAACGGTTCCGCAGAAGTACGTACACAGTAGGTACGCAACGCACGCGCACAGGCACGCAACAAACGTGCGATCCTTCCCCATTTTCTTGAAGGCCGCCAAAATAGCCAGACCCGCAAGCGCGCCAATGAAGTAGCCCCACAAAAAGCCACCTGTCACGCCTGCAAGAATGGAAATGCCACCGCGCATGCTCGAAAAAACAGGAACGCCGAATGCGCCCAAAACCAAATACCCGCCAACGGAAGCCAAGCATTCCTTTGCGGGAAGAACACAAATCGCAAATGCCACCGCAAAGCACTGCAGCGTGAACGGCACCGGGCCAATAGGAATGGAGATCCACGCAGAAACCGCCATAATGGCAATGGTTAATGCAATACGCACAATGCTTTGAGCGCGCGATGTGTTTTTGACTTTCTCAGACAAGATGGGCCTCCCCCGCAATTACCGGTACTATTTCGCCTTGGCGCGTTTCCACAAGAAGTCGCCCCAAAGCATCTATGCCACAAACGACACCTTCCGTTTGCACGTCGCCCATAATATTCGCCACGGCAACGCGCTTTCGGAAAAGATAGGAGCAGCTGTTATATTTATCCGCGAACGGCGCGAAACCTTCCGCTTGCCACTGCGGCATAAAACCAACTAAAATATCAACAATGGTTTGAGCTATTAGCTGCGCGCCCGACTCTTTCAACGCACCTGTTTCATCGAAGCCCGCAAGCTCGGGAAAGCGCGCCCCCGCAACATCGCTCAGGTAACCAGGAAGATAGCGCCCATCCGTTTGAACAGCAGCTTGGCGCAAAACGTTAATGCCCATTCCCACGCACACGCCGCCTTCGCAGTATTCGCACGAAATGCCGCACACCTTGCGAAACGTCCCATCAGGCTGCGCTAAAACCACGTCGTTGGGCCACTTGATAAGCAGATCGTCACCCTTGCGCACTAAATCCAGCCGGACAATACCCTGACGAATAGCCAACGCTGCCAGAAGCGCAAGCGTGGGAATTTTCTCCAAATCCGCCTGCGGACGAAGCGCCACCGAGAAGTATAAGCCACCCAAAGGGCTTGACCACGAGCGCCCCTGACGACCGTATCCTGCCGTCTGTTTCAGCGATGCAGCACAAAATCCCTGTTCACAACCTTGCTTCAGAGCAGCTTTCACCACATCGTTCGTCGAGCTTATCTCACGATAGAATTCCATGCTGCGCCTTCTACCTTTAACCCTCCACGAAATCCCGAGCGCTTACAGCTTGAACGAACGACCAATGCGCTGCTCTTCGGACACGGTATCCACCGCAGAGCCGTCGGCCAGGATATGGCCGGGCAAAATCTCCAAAAGCGGCTTCACCACGAAATCACGCTCAGCAATGCGCGGATGCGGCAGCGTCAGGATATCGGTATCGCACACATACATCTGATAATCAAGAATATCCAGGTCACACGTACGTGGGCCATTCGCAATCGTACGCACGCGCCCCAGCTTGTTCTCAATAACGTGCAGATAATCCAGCAGTTCCTTGGGCGGAATGCCCGTACGCAGCAACACCACGGCGTTCACGAAAACATCCTGGTCCTCGTAATACGCCGGCTCGCTCTCGTAGAAGCTGGAGACATCGATAATCTGGGTATCGGGAAGCGCGCACAAATCACCAATCGCCATGTTGAGCTGGGCAATCTTTGCTTCACGCTCTTCACCAGGTTCGGCAACAAGCGCCACGTTGCAGCCCAGCGCAATCAGCGCATACGGACGCAAATCCTTCAGCGCCTCCACATGAACACCCACGTTATGAACGCGGAAGACATGCGCGCCCTGCTCGCAGGCCAAAAGCGCTTCGGCAGCACTGGCAATATCACGCTGAGACGCTTCTTCGATCTGATATTTCGCGCCAATGTAGCTCTTACGCGAAACGGCCGCCATCACAGGGTATCCCAAGTGGACGAACTCCTGGAAGTTACGCACCAGGTCAAGCGTTTGCTGGGCGGTCTTGCCAAAGCCAGGACCCGGATCAATGCAAATGCGATCGTGATCAACGCCCGCTTCTTCAAGCATGCGCGCCTGATCGCGCAGGTAATCGCGCACTTCCGCAACAACATCATCGTACACCGCACATTGCTGCATAGTCGCCGGCTCGTCGCCCTTCATGTGCATGACGACCAAACCTGCATCGCAGTTTGCGGCAACCTGGATCATCGCAGGGTCGCGAAAACCCGAAATATCGTTGATAATGCTTGCGCCCGCTTCAACGCACGCCTGCGCAACCGATGCATGACGCGTATCAATGCTCACGCAAATTCCCTGTTCAGACAACGTACGCACTACATCAATAACACGCGCGAGCTCTTCTTCTTCGGTCACGGGGGCAGAACCCGGACGCGTAGACTCGCCGCCCACGTCAACCATGTGAGCGCCTTGCTCAATCATTTCGCGCGCATGGGCAAGCGCCACTTGCGTCTCGTTATACAAGCCACCGTCCGAGAAAGAATCGGGCGTAAGGTTTAAGATGCCCATAATAATGGGCATCTTGGTGTCGAAGGAATAGGAACCGCATTTCCACTGCATGAAGAAGGTTTCCTTTCTTATTTTTCCTGTTCAGACGTAGGGTTTTCGTTCGTCTGAGAAGCATCTGCCGCGCCGCTCTGAACACCAGCCGGCACACTCACGGAAGCACCAGCGGCTTCACCCGAAACAGCGGGCTCGCCCTGAACTTGCGGCGCGCACTGGTATGGGCCGCGGCATTCCTGCGGCTTCTCGTGCGCAGCGTCAGCAGCTGCAGCACCAGCAGCACCGGCACCCGCCACGTGAGCACCCTGTGCCTGCGACGCCGAACCCTGCTGATCTGCGCGCGGCAACGTTTCCCGGGAAACTTCCTGCTCCTGCGGACGTTCCAGCTTGAACGGATCAACATGTCCGAAGAACGGCTCGGGAAGGTGCGGACCAGAACCGCCCTTACCATCGTGCTCATGCTGCGCGGCCTCGGCCTGCTGCTGAGCATGCATGCGCTCCAGAATCTCATCGTCATGCGTGCGCGCTTCGGCTTCTTCCTTCTCGCGCTGGGCAATCAGGTCAACCTCGTGCACCAGATAATCGTCCCACGTGTTGTTCAGCAAAGCATCGCATGCCTCGCCTTCCACGGTCTCGCGCTCAAGAAGCACAGCCGCCATGGTGTGCATTTGCTGCTCGTTGGCAATAAGCACTTCATGAGCACGGTCGTGAGCTTCTTTCATCAGGCGCGCTACTTCCGCGTCAATACGACGCGCTGTCTCATCGGAGTAATCCTGCGTGTTGCCGTAATCGCGACCCAAGAACACTTCATGGTTCGGCTGGCCAAAGACCTGGGTTCCCAGCTGGGCGCTCATGCCGTACTGCGTCACAATCGAACGCGCAATCTTGGTGGCGCGCTCCAGGTCGTTGCTGGCACCCGTGGTAATGTCGTCGCAGAAAATCTCTTCCGCAACGCGGCCGCCCATAAACACCGCCAGCTGGTCAAGCATCTCTCCCAGCGTGTTCAGCACCTTATCTTCCTGCGGAATGGACAGCGTGTAGCCCAACGCACGGCCGCGCGAGATAATCGAAATCTTGTGGACGGGGTCCGCATGCTCAAGCAGGTGGCCAACCAGCGCATGGCCGCTTTCGTGGTACGCGATAGTCTTCTTCGTATGCTCATCCATAACAAAGCCCTTGCGCTCGGGACCAGCCATAACGCGCTCCATGGACTCGGAGACCTCGGCCTGCGTGATAATTTTCTTATTGCGACGAGCCGCCAACAGCGCGCTTTCGTTCATGAGGTTCGCAAGGTCGGCGCCCGTAAAGCCCGGTGTGAGCGAAGCCACGCGCTCCAGATTCACGTCCGAACCCAGCGGTTTATTCTTGGCGTGCACTTCCAGAATGCGCTTGCGGCCCTTTACGTCAGGCGCGTCCACCACAATCTGGCGGTCAAAACGGCCCGGGCGCAGCAACGCGGGATCCAAAATATCCACGCGGTTCGTAGCAGCAATAAGCACCACGGCGTCGTTCTTGTCAAAGCCGTCCATCTCAACAAGCAGCTGATTCAGCGTTTGCTCGCGTTCATCGTGGCCGCCACCCACACCGGCACCACGCTGACGACCAACGGCATCAATTTCGTCGATGAAGATAATGGCTGGACTTGCCTCTTTGGCCTGGTTGAACAGGTCGCGCACACGGGAAGCACCCACGCCCACGAACATTTCCACAAAGTCCGAACCCGAAATGCTGAAGAACGGCACGCCCGCTTCACCCGCAACGGCACGCGCGAGCAACGTTTTACCGGTACCCGGAGGGCCCACCAAAAGGCAGCCGCGCGGAATCTTTGCGCCCATGGCCTTATATTTGTTGGGATTAGCTAAGAAATCCTTGATCTCGCGCATTTCCTCCACGGCTTCATCTACGCCGGCAACATCGTCAAACGTCACATCGGGGCGCTCTTCCTGCGCCTTGCGCGCCTTCGTCTTACCGAAGTTCATCTGGGAATTTGTGGAACGATTCATCTGAACGAAGAAGAAAATCATCAAGCCCGCCAGCAGCAGAATAGGCAGAATGCTGCCCAGCGTCTCAAGCCAAGCCGACGGAAGCTTTACTTCATACGTGATATTCGGATGCTCGCTCAAAAGCTCCATCAGAGAGTCTTGCCCAATATAGGTAGACGTGTACGAATGCAACGTTCCCAAGTTCGCTTCGTCAACGCCCTCGGTCGCCACAATGTCAGTTGCGCCCGCGCCCGCTGCGGAATTCAGCGCCTCAAAGCCCTTGTTGAAGGCATCGGCGCCTTCGCTTCCCGCCGTGCTGGCAACGTAATACTTGCCGGACACGGAATACTCGCCCGCGTTGTACACCACCGAAACCACGCGATCTTCGTTGACCGCCTGCACAAAATCCGAGGTGATAAGCGTATCGACCGTTTCCGAGTCCTTATTCATAAACAGCTGCTGCGCCAAAAAGAAGAAGGCGAAGCAAAGGATAAGCACAAGGAAGAAGTTTACGCGCGGATTTTCGTTTTTCTTCTGATTAGACATGCTACAACTTTCTTATTCGTTTTGGGTGGCACTTTCTGTCGTTCGCGCCTTTGACCTGCTTCTTCGCCAGCGTTTCGGAGGGCCTCCCGTTATTGCATATTCGCTTCCGCGCAATCCAACAATCAAACCGGCAAAATCGCCAGCGCCTCTTGCGGGTGCGTCGAAGCAAACCAAAACTTATGCAGAGTACACCTCGGGCTTCAAGATGCCTACGTACGGCAAATTGCGATAACGCTCGGCATAGTCAAGGCCGTAGCCCACAATGAACTCGTTTTTGCAGGTGAAGCCCACATGCTTGCACTCAATATCAGCTTGCGGCTCTACCTTCTTGCGCAGGAACGTAACCACGGAAAGCGATGCAGGATTACGCGAGCTCAAGTTTTTCAGCAGATAGGAAAGCGTCAGACCCGAGTCCAAAATATCCTCGGCAATAATTACGTGCTTGCCGTTCAAGTCGGTAGAAACGTCTTTGATAATGCTTACCACGCCCGAGCTTTTCACGCCGTTGCCATAGGAAGAAACAGCCATAAAGTCCATTTCAAGCGGCAGTTTTATCTCGCGCGCCAAGTCGCACATGAAAATCGCAGCGCCACGCAAAACCGAAAGCAGCACAATCTTTTCGCCGCGAGCAGCCAGCGGAGCGTACTCTTCGGTCAAAGCAGCGCCAATTTCTCTGATTCGCTGCTGAATTTGCTCTTCGGTATACAGAACCTCTTTTATGTCTTCGTGCATCACAACGCCTTTCGAGAACGCTTCCGTTGCATTAAACCATTCTGCCAATTCTACCATTGAAGTTCCAATTATGACCGTAGGCAACCGAAACACCGCTGCAACTATGGTTTTTACACCGATTTGTAACGTTTACGGCGCAATTGCGTAATGCCGTTGCTTCGGGAAGAATCATTCGAGCTCAACAGCTATTCTGGCAGGAATTCTTCAAGCGCGGCGCGGTTCAAAACCAGGCGCACCGTGGTGCCCGACCCCAGCTCGCTGGCAACTTCCATATGGGTGCCCGGACCGAAGTAGCCGCACATGCGGTCGTGCACGTTCTTCACCGCAATGCCAATGCCGCGTGCGCTTTCGGGATGCAAAATGTTCTGGCATGCTTCCTCGGTCATGCCCACGCCGTTATCGGCAACCCAGATAATCACGTTGTCGTCGCCATCGGGGCGTGCGCCAATGGTCACCGTGAGCTTACCTTCGGCGGGCATAGCGTGCTGCACCGAATTTTCAACCAGCGGCTGAATCAAAAACGGCGGAACCATCAGGTCTTCTACCTCGGGTTCAATATCCAGCTCAATGCCCACGCGGTCTTCGCCGAAACGCGCCATCTCGAACGAGAAGTAACGCATAGTCTGCTCAACCTCGCGCGACAGCGGAATCAAATCAGACGAATCGTCCAACGTGCGGCGGTAGAACACCGCAAACTCACGCAGCAAAACGCGCGCTTTGTTGGGATCGGTGCGCACAAGCGATGCGATAGTATTAATAGTGTTGAACAGAAAATGCGGGTTGATCTGGCTTTGCAGAGCTTTCAGCTCCATGCTGGTGGCAAGTTTCTGCTGACCTTCCAGCGCCTCTGCTGCAAGCTGCGTGGAAACAAGCTGGGCAAAGCTTTCCGCAATGGTCTTTTGCGTGGACGAAATCTTGCGCGGTGAATGGAAGAAGAACGTCAACGTGCCTTCAATGCGTTTACCCACGCGCAGCGGCATAACAATTGCTGCCTCTACGCCGTAAAGCGGCTCCTTGAAACCAATTTCATCGTGGCTGAGCAATGTACGCGGCTCGCCGTCTTCGGCGGTCGCTGCAATCGTGGTGGCGAAAATGGGGTCGCCCGGCTTATAGCTGGAATGACCCAAGCCTTCGTAGCCCAAAACCGATTCTTTATCGGTAATGCAAACGGACACGGCATCGGTATTAGGAAAGAGAAGCGAACACAGCTTTTGCGCCGATTTCTCATCCAGCCCGCCCTTCAAGCACGCCAGCGTTTGACGGGAGAGCTTGAGCATATCACCCGTTTGACGTGCGCGAACGGAATCGGGGTTTGCCATGCTGCGCATAACCAGCACCAAAGAAATGGTGAACATCAAACCCGCGCTGGCAATGATAGGCGTTGAGATGCTGCCGCTGGAAAGCTGCCAGCCCAGCACCACGCCCGATAGGACAACAACCAGCACTAAAAACCACATGAGGTTCGAAGGACGCGCGCCGAAAGGCACCATCCATTGCTGTTTTCCATTAGTATCTGCTTGCATCGAGTTCATAGGGCGTTCCTTGTATCCTTGCTTTTTTATTGCATCATTTTACCGCGCGACCTGCTCGTTTTCGCAGTAAAGACACTGCAAAGTGTTTATTTTTAGCTCAATAGCCTTCGGGCGGCTTGTTCGATTAAATCTGCTCCTGTTTCCCGAGCCTACCGTACTCCAACGCACATTCCAATCAGCGGGATAAAAGACGATTGGCGCCACGCACGTACTTGGCGGCGTTACCCCAAAAAGCCCAGCTCGTTCACAATCAAAAGCACCGCGGCAACGCCCAAAATGCCCGCGAAGCAGAACCGAAGCGCACGTTCGGGAATGCGCGCCTGCAGCTTCGCACCCAACACAGCGCCAGGAATCGATCCCACAATGCAGGCAAGGCCGGCTGCCCAATTGACATTGCCCAAAACGACCTGCGTCACCAAGGCGGGCAACACCAGAATGCCCACGGCAACAAGCGACGTTCCCGAAGCTTTTTTCATGGGAAGGTTCAACTTGCTCAAGAAGAGCGGTACCATAATGAAGCCGCCGCCAACACCTACATATCCTGATAAAACACCTGCCGAAAGGCCGATGATTGCCGATTTGACCAGCATGTTTTTCGTTACCGGGACATCGGCTTCCCGAGGTTTCGCAGCTGCAGTGGAAGCAGAAGCACTCGAGGCGCCGCCCACCGATGCGCCGTCAGCGGCTGCTTCGCGAGCAGCCTTCGAGCCGGCACCAACGCTCGCGCCCGCGCCAGCAACCTGCGCATCCCCAGCCGCACCTTCACCGGCACCTTCACCGGCACCTTCACTGGCACCTGCATCTTCGCCCGCCGCCTTTGCAGGCTTCATCGCAAGCGCTTTTTTCAGCATGGTGGTAGCGCTGTAGACAATAACCGCAGCTGCAGCCGCCATAACGCACCATCCGGGCGACCACTCCGCCAGAATCACGCCAATCCACGAAGAGCACGCGCCGCCCAAACCCGCGGCAAGGCCCACCTTTAGAACACACGTCTTGTTGCGGACGTGCGCAATCATGCCCGAAACCGAAGTAGGCACAATAGTCAGCATGGACGTTGCCGTTGCGGCAAGGGCGCTCATGTCGTAAATCAAGCGAAACGCCGGAACCATAACGGTACCGCCGCCGATTCCCAGAAGACCCGAGAGCATTCCCACGGCCAAGCCCAAAGCAAGCGACGCGGGAATAAGAAACAGCAAATCCAAAATGCGCCTCTAGTCTTCCATGTTCAGACGAATTTCGCAGGTCAGACCAGGGTCGTAGCTTACCGGCACGAAGTCCCCCGCACCCGCAGCGCCAGCCGCGCCGGCAGCCGCAGCCGCACCTGTCGCAGCAGCCCCCGCCTCTTCGGTCGCTTGAGCAAGGGGAAGCTGGGCGCTCAAATCGATGCCGCGGCGCAGCGCCGTGGACTGCACCAGCATGGTACGCAACAACGCATCGTTCTCCATGCGCGCCATAAGTTCTGGCCAAACGTATTGGAACTCGAAGTACTTCGAGCAGTTCGTGGCAGCATACGCATCGGCCTCGCGCTTCGCCGCACTTGCCGCCTTGAAATACGCCCGATGATCGGGGCGCGCCAAGCTGCGCAAACGCGCCGTCCATGAAATGCGACGGCGAACGCCGTGGTCCAAGAACGGGCCAGGATACGGATTAAGCGACGCCGGCTTCACCTGCAAAAGATCGATTTGCGTGCGACTGTATTCCAGCTTGCGCATTTCGTAGAGCCAGCGATAAATATCCTGATGAAAGCGCATTCCTTCGCTTGTTGTCTTCGGCGGCAAATGGCGCACGCACCATTTGTTGTCAAACCACAGCTCAGAACCGTACATGCGCAAATTCAGCAAGTAGTCCAAATCCTCGCCGCGCGTAATCCAGGGGTCAAATGCCAAACGCGAAAACGCCTCTTTATGCAACGCAAGGCATCCGCCGCAAACGCTGTTCGCGCGTGATAAACGCGGACCTTCCATTGCGGACGTAATCCACTCGTTGAAGCGCTTGCTTTGATCCCAGAAATGATCGTACCAGCGCGCTTTTTCGGACGCCTTGTACGAGCCGTTCTTGTCCAAGAAATAACCCGTTTTCGCAACAATGGGAATGCCCTTTTTCGTGAGTTTTCCCAGGCCATATACGGCTTTCTTCATGAAATCGGGGTCTTCGACAATCTCGTCATCGTCAACAAAGACCACAGCATCGAAACCGAAGACAGCGGCAACCACCAATCCCAAATTGCGAATGGCGCTATACCCCACCAGGCCAATGCCTTCGTTGTACTCGGTCAGGCCCAGCTGCTCCATGCGCTGGTGCACCAACGCCTGCTCGGGCGCGCCGATAACCAGGCTCTGCACGCCCGGGTACTTCGATGCAACCGCCTGCACCTTGTCGGCCGCCTGCTTTTCCACCGAGCGATCGCTTGCAACCAGAATAATAACGGGAACATTCCCCTGCGCTTTTTCGATCGATTCCAGGCAGCGACCCAATTCACCCTGCCCCGAAATGGGCGTAGCGTGATCGTATATTGCCATTAAGCTGGGGTTTTCCTTCTGTCTGCGCGATGCAATATAGGTGGGAATAACGATTACCGGATTCATGTGCCCTCTTTTTATGTCTATTCGTACTGCGTTTATGCTGTTTTCGTCTGCGGAAACTCGCGAAACCACAAACAATTATTGTAACGCCTATCTGCCCTTTTTTCGACCTTTGATATGCTTTTGCCAGCGAGCGCGCTCTTTGCGATCGCGCGCCGATTGGCTTTCGTCTCGCAGGAACTTATACGATTTCAAGCGCTGAGCAGACACCGCGCCCTGCTCAACCGCCTGCAACACCGCGCAGCCCGGTTCGCTTTCGTGCTTGCAATCAGCGAATTTGCACTGCGCCGCCAGCTGCTCAATGTCAGGGAACGCCGCGCCAATGCCTTCCTCGGCCTCCCACATGCCCAACCCGCGCACTCCCGGCATGTCCACAATAAAGCCCGCGCCCGGCAATGCGATGATTTCGCGCGACACCGTGGTGTGTCGTCCACGTCGGTCGTTTTCGCGCACGGCACCCGTTTCCTGCACGTCACTTCCCGCCAGCGTGTTGACCAGGCTCGACTTCCCCGCGCCGCTCTTGCCAATAAGCACGGCAGTTGTCCCTGGGGCAATAAGCGCCCGCAGCTGGGAAAACCCGCTGCCGTCCACGCACGATAACGCAATGACCTGCACCGATTCTCCCGCGCAAAGCGCAACATCCTGGCAAACGCGGTTGACTTCCTGCTCATCCTGCGCCATATCGGCCTTCGTGAGCGCAACCACCACGCGCGCACCCGTATCGTGCGCCAGCACCAACTCGCGCTCAAGGCGCTTCCTATTAAGCTCGGGAAGCGGCTGCGCAACAATAATCACTTCGAAGTTCGCAGCAAGTGTTTGCGAAATGGTGCGCTCGGCGGGATCGCGCCGAACGAACGCATTCCGACGCGGAAGAATCTCCGCGATGATGGCTTTATCATGGGTATCGGGCCATACCACACGCACGTAATCGCCGATTACGGCGCGCAGGTCGCTCTCTTTCACCAGCTCAGTTGCATGTTCGCAGCGCACCCGCGCGCCACTTTCAAGTTGAACTAAAGGGAAACCGCGATCGAGCTTCACCACGCGGCCACGCGCTTCGGCGGCACCTTCGGTATCGCGCTCAGTCCGATTCATCATCGCCCGTTCTTCTCCACCCGTCATCTAGCGCGCCTTATCCGTTATGCGCTTGTGCACGAAAATGATCAAAAGCCCGGCAAGAACGGCAACAACGCCCGGCAGGAACATTGTGATGTCGAAGGGCTCGTTCAACTGCGCGCCCTTTCGGACAATAGAGAGCGAATCGGCATGGACGTCGCTCAAACCATCATGATCGGCACACGCCAAATGATACGTGCCACTCACCTGGACATATGTTCCACGCACGTTGTAGCGGCCATACGTATCAATCGTATCTGCCAGAGAATTGGAGACGCAAACTTCAATCGAGGAAGGATTGTATTGCTCCGCGGCGCCCTTCTTCAGCGAATACAGCGTAATCCAGCTGCTATCCGATCCAACGCCGGCGCTTCTGCGGTCGCCCACGACCTCGCCCGTTACCACCACGGTAGCGTTGTCGTAGAAGACATCGGCGGTCGCCAGGGCTTCAATGGACGTATCATACAAAAACGAGCCATCGGGAATCTGGCGCTCGTCAACGTAATTATGCGATTCGGGATTGTCGCCTTCGCCCAGGTCTTCTGCCAACGCGCACAGGGGAAACGTGAGCGCAAGCGCAAGCGAAACCGCAGCTGCTACCAGGTATTTTGCAAGTTTTTCCAAACCTGCAGTCCTTTCCCAACCCCGATTATCTACCGTTGCCACGCCCCGACCAGCGCCCTGGCGCACGCAGCAGTTTGTCCCTCGCATACCCATTACGCACGAACCCTTCGACGGTGAGGAACAACCGAAACCGCAATCTTTACCACCAAGGCAATCAGTGTGATGAATTCAAGACGGCCCGCCCACATTTCCAGAATATAGACCATTTCCAACCACGTTGGCATACCTGGCCCAGCAATTCCCACAATTACGCCGCCGTTACTAGCCATGCAAACCGATTCGTAAATGGCCTGCAGTGCGTCATAACCCGCCGCAATACCCGCAAGCGCGCCAATCGTGTACGTCACAGCATATAACATGAAAATCGTCATGGCTTCCTCGGCGTTTTCCGAGGTCAAACGCTGGCGCCCCAGGTGGTAGTAATCCACAATCACGCGTGCGCTATCGGGCGACAGCGTTTCCTTCACGCGTACCACAATGGCTTTGAAAATGAAACCGATACGGCTGAGCTTGATACCGCCGGCGGTGCTTCCCGTACCGCCGCCTACCGCCATGGCAATGGCCAACAGCAGGAAGCAACCCGACGTGAACACCGTAAGAATCTCGTTCGACGTGACGTTTTGGAAGCCCGTTGTGGTAAACGACGAGACAATCATGAACAGACCGCGACGCAGCATCGTGGGCAAATTCGAGAAATTCGTGCTTGCCGCCATGGATGCCGCAAACACCGCCACCAGCACCACCAGCCACAGAACCATCGTTCGGATTTCCACGTCTTTGAAGAAGCTCTTCACGTGCCCATTCCAAACTTCCAGGTGAAGCGTGAAATTGATAGCGCCACACAACATGAGTAGCATGAGCACGCACTCAAGAATGAATGAGTGGTAATAATAGATGCTTTCGCTGGTGGGGGTGAAGCCGCCGGTCACGAAGCCGGAAAGCGAAATCCAGAACGCATGCAGAAGCGCGCGCAGCGGCTCCATGCCCAGAAAAATATCGAGAACCGTGATGATTGCCGTTCCGATAAGCACAAACACCAAGGTCACTTTTGTAATAAGACGCGCGGTTTGCACAATGTTCGGAACCATGTGCTCCGAGCGCGCCTCAGCCGAATACAGGCTTGCACCGCCGCCCTTGCCGAAAATGCCCAGCGAAAGCGCCACCACAATCAAGCCCAAACCGCCCACGAAATGCATAAGGAAGCGGAACATATTATCGGTGTACGACAGGTGATCCAGGTCGCAGATGATAGACGCACCCGTGGTGGTCAGACCCGATACCGCATCGAAAAGCGCATCGGCATACGAAGCAAAATGTCCCGAATAATACAGGGGAATGGTGGCAATGAACGCCAGCACAATCCAAACCAGGCCCGTTACCGCCAATGCCTGCTGACGAGACAAACGGCGCGGGTTCAAATAGAGCATACGCAGCGCCCCGCCAATGACCAAGCTCAGGCCGCCAGTGAACAGATAGCGCGAAGCAGGCTCCCATTCTTGCAGCACAAGCGCCATAAGAAACGGAATGAAATACATAACCGATGACACCATGATGAGCACGCCCAAATAATGCCCAATGATGCGAACGTCTTGCAGAGAGAATCGCTGCCACATACTTATTTCGCCTCAACCATCTGCGCTTACACCAACACCAAGCGCACGGCAATAAAGACAACCCATAGCACCACTAAAAGCGCCGCCAAAAACAGCATGACAATGCACACCCCTTCAGCAGGCTTGATGCGTTCAACGGCCATAGTATGTCGAGCTCTTCTTTTCATGGCACGTATTATAAGCGTTGCACCTGCAAATACGCAGACAGAACCAGTAAATGACGCAGAAGGCGCAGATGGTCAGCACCGCCAGCGCCATCCGCACCAAAAATTGTTGTCAAATTATCCCACCTTTTGTCAACAATCGCGCCCGCAAACCCCGCAAACACAACGGGTCAAGACAGATTTTCCCCTGCAAAGTGCGGATAAACCTGCAGCAAAGACCAAGCAAAACTTCCCAATGACAGGTTATCAGGCAAAACTTGGATTTACGAAGTTACGGATCGAAGGAGACCATCATGAAAAAAGGTGAAAAAAGACCCCGCCACTTTTTCACCTTGTTGACAAAAGGTGGGGTAATTTGTCAACATGAAAAAGGCGCGCACCGGGGATTGCTCCCCAGCACGCGCCCTTATTGCATGTTGCATCGTACCGCCGGCAACACCGCATCACGTCAGCAGCATCACGCCACCATCAGTGGAATCGTGCCCGTTGCACCATGGCGCAGCCGTCACACTCCTACGACAGCAAGCTATCGTAGTCGATGGGCTCTTCAACGCGGCACTGGTAATCGCCCGTGTCATCAATGTCGAAGAACACATGAGACCCATCACGCAGCTCGCCCGTAACCGCTTTCGCGGCAATGCGGTCCACAATCTCCTTCTGGACCAGGCGCTTCAGCGGACGTGCACCATACATGGGGTCGAAGCCGTCGATTGCCAGTTGCTGCAACACGGCCGGCGTGACATCCAGCGTAATGCGGCGATCCACCAAGCGCTTGCGCACGGCGTTAAGCTGCAGGTCAACGATAGGCTCCATGTTGGAAATGCTCAACTCGTGGAACGTGATCACTTCATCGATACGGTTCAAGAACTCAGGACGGAACGTTCCACGCAGCGCATCTTCCACCTTGCGCTGGAACTCCGCCATGCGCTTCGCCATGGCATCGGGGCTCAGCTTTGCCAAATCCTCCAGCGTCTCGCCTTCCTTCTCCTCGGAATGCATGAACTGGCTGCCAATGTTGCTGGTCATGATAATAACCGCGTTCTTGAAGCTCACCACGCGGCCCTGGCCGTCGGTCAGGCGGCCATCGTCAAGCACCTGCAGCAAGATGTTAAACACATCCGGATGCGCCTTCTCGATCTCGTCCAGCAAAATCACCGAATACGGCTTGCGACGCACGGCCTCGGTAAGCTGGCCGCCTTCGTCGTATCCCACGTATCCCGGAGGCGCACCAATCAAACGCTGCACGCTGAACTTCTCCATGTACTCGGACATATCGATACGCACCATATTGCGCTCGCTGTCGAACAAGTACTCGGCCAGCGCCTTTGCAAGCTCGGTTTTGCCCACGCCCGTGGGGCCCAAGAACAAGAAGCTGCCAATGGGCTTGTTCGGGTCGGAAAGTCCCGCACGACTACGGCGAATTGCGCCTGCAACTGCACAAACAGCTTCGTCTTGACCAACAACGCGCTCATGCAGCTTGTCTTCCAAGTCGGCAAGCTTCTGCATTTCGCCCTGCATCATCTTCTGCACGGGAATGCCCGTCCACGCGGAAACGACCTCGGCAATTTCGTCCTCGGACACTTCCTCTTTCAGGATGGCGCCGTCTTTCTGGCGCTCGTTCAAAACGCTCTCGGCATCGGCCAGCTGCTTCTTCAAGCCAGGGATGCGCGCATAGCGAATCTCGGAAGCCAGCGACAAGTCGCCCTCGCGCATGGCCTTCTCCTCTTCGTTTTGCGCCGCCTCCAAATCTGCCTTGATAGACGCAACGTTCTCGATAACGTCCTTCTCGTTCTTCCATTCCGCCTTGCGCGCATCCAGCAGGTCCTTTGCGGTTGCAATCTCGCGACGCAGGTTCTCCAAACGCTCCTTGGACGCCTCGTCGGTTTCCTTCATAAGCGCCTGCTCTTCGATTTGCATCTGCGTGAGCTTGCGTTCAGCCAGGTCAACCTCTTCCGGCATGCTGTCAATCTCAATACGCAAGCGACTTGCCGCCTCATCCATCAGGTCAATTGCCTTATCGGGAAGGAAGCGGTCGGTAATGTAACGATTCGAAAGCTCAGCAGCAGCCACAATCGCGCTATCCTTGATGCGCACGCCGTGATGGATTTCGTACTTCTCTTTCAGACCACGCAAAATGGCGATGGTATCTTCCACGGTAGGCTCGCTGATGTATACCTTCTGGAAACGACGCTCCAACGCAGCATCTTTCTCAATGTACTTTCGGTACTCGTCAAGCGTTGTGGCACCAATGGCATGCAGTTCGCCACGCGCCAGCGCCGGTTTAAGCATGTTGCCCGCATCCAAGGAGCTGTCGCCGCCTGCGCCTGCGCCAACAATGGTGTGCAACTCATCGATGAACAGGATGATACGGCCTTCGGACTGCTTCACTTCGCGCAAAACGCCCTTCAAACGATCCTCGAATTCGCCACGATACTTTGCGCCTGCCATCATTGCGCCCAGGTCAAGCGAGATGATATCCTTGTCGCGCAACGTGGTGGGAACATCGCCCGCCACAATACGCTGTGCCAGACCCTCGACAATTGCCGTCTTGCCCGTGCCCGGCTCGCCGATAAGCACTGGGTTGTTCTTGGTACGGCGCGAAAGCACCTGAATGGTACGGCGAATCTCTTCAGAACGGCCGATTACCGGGTCAAGCTTGCCTTCGCGCGCCTGCTGCGTAAGGTTCTGGCCGTACTTCTCCAGCGCCTCGAACTCGGCTTTCTCCGTTTGATCGGTAACACGCGTGTCGCCGCGAAGCTCCTCGTAAGCGGCCTCGATGTTCTTGCGCGTTACGCCTGCCGCGGTAAGCAAGCGGCCCGCTGCCGTTTTATCTTCGGAAAGCGCGATGAGCAGATGCTCGGTGGTCGCGTAGCTGTCGCCCAGCTTTTCGGCGGCCTTCACCGCGTTGTCCAGCACCGTCATAAGCGCCTGACCAGGCACGCCCTGCATGCCCATGTAACCGCCAGACTGCTTAGGCATGCGGATGATCTCGTCGTCTACGTTCACCAAAAGCGAGGACGGATCGGCGCCAATGCGCTTGATGATGGCCGTAATGTTGTTCTCGCCGCGCGTCAGAAGCGCTTTGAGCATATGAATCGGCTCTGCCTGGGCGCTTTCCGCGTCCGAAGCAATGCCCATGGTCTCCTGCAACGCCTCCTGCGCCGTTAGAGCCAGTTTCTGCAAATTACCCATGTTCATAAAGCTATCCTTCTATCAGGGAAAACGAAATGCTCCATAAAACTTCAGTTGCGCGGGCTGTGGGTTCGCAAAAAGACCATCCGGCCATCAAACCCGCTATGCCCGCGTATGGTTCTAAGGCAAATAACGAATGATAGCCGTGTCGGACACCAGCGTGCTCACGGACTCGCGCGTTTCCAGCTCATGCACGCGGTCAGCCAGGCGGCGAACACGGCGATGCAAGTCATCAATTTCCGTATCGCGGTCATCTAAACGTCCTTGCAAGTCAAGGATGCGAATGACGCCCGCCAAGTTGATGCCTTCGCTGGTAAGCTCGTTGATGAATTCCAAGCGCTCAATGTCTGCCTGAGAATACATGCGCGTGTTGCCACTCGTACGCTGGGGCGTAACCAGGCCTTTTTGCTCGTACGTACGCAACGTTTGAGGATGCACGCCAGCAAGCTCAGCGGCAACGCCAATCATGTAGACCGGTCTATTTCTGTCGTTTACTGCCATACTCGTACATCTTCCTTCGTTGCTGCCAAATAATCTTCCATCGCCTTACGCTGCTCGTCGTTCAGTTTTTCCGGCAGCGTAATAATCAAGTGAATGCGCAAATCGCCCGAGCCATCGCCCTTCATATGCGGCGCGCCCTTGCCTTTCACCAACAGCTCCTGCCCCGATTGCGAACCGGCGGGAACCCTCACACGCACCTTTGCACCGCCCGGCGTGGGCACCACAATGCTTGCACCCAATGCCGCTTCGGCCGGCGAAATGGGCGTGTTCACAATCACGTCCGCGCCATCACGCTCGAAGTACGGATGCGGCTGAATGGCCAGCGTCACCAGCAAATCGCCGTTGCCGCCCGGCCCCGGCATTCCCTTGCCGCGGTAACGCAAGCGTTTGCCGTCGGTTACACCGGCGGGGACTTTCACGACCATCGTTTGCTTCTCTTGCGAAACCGAGGTGCGTAGCGTCACTTTCTTCTCGGCACCAGAAAATGCCTCGTCAAAGCTGATTTTCAGCGTAACGGCAATGTCCTTGCCCTTCTCGGGGGCACACGATCCACCGCCGCATCCGCCACCGCAACCGCCTTGCTGTTGCGCAGCGCCGCCGAATCCGCCGAAGCCACCGAATCCGCTGAAGCCGGAATACGCGTTTCCGCCGCCCGAGCGACCACCTTGGCCAAAGTCCCAGTTCGTCCCAAAGGCACCTTCGCCTTTGCGGATGCTGTCCAGAATCTCAGCCCAGCTGCCAAAGCCACTGAAAGCATCGCCCACGCCGCCGAATCCGCTAAAACCAGCGCCCGGAATCTGATTCTCGTTCGCGGTTCCGTACTGGTCGTACAGCTTACGCTTCTTCTCGTCGCTTAGAACCTCGTACGCTTCGTTTACATCTTTGAATTTCTCTTCATCGCCGCCCGCGTCGGGATGATACTCTCGCGCAAGCTTGCGATACGCCTTTTTGATCTGCTCAGGCGTGGCATCGCGCGCCACACCCAGCATCTTATAATAGTCGGGAGTTGCGGCCATGTTATCCAATCTCCTAATAACAGGGGCGAGCATACACCGCTCGCCCCGTAAGTTTACGTTTATTCGTAGTGCTTTCGGGGCAAAAGCCCTGATAGACCATTACTCTTCTGCCTCGCGCTTCGGTCCGCCACTGGTGACAACCACCATAGCAGGACGCAGCACCTTCGTACCCATGCGGTATCCCTTTTGGAATACCTGCGCAACCGTTTCATCGGGAACGCTCGGGTCGGGAATCATCTGAACCGCCTGAGCCTCAAGCGCGTTAAACGCCTGACTTTCGGGGTTCAAAACCTCAACGCCGCTCTTGCCCAAAGCGTCAATCAGCTTGTTCAGCACGGCCTTGGTGCCCTCGAGCATGCCCGCTTCGCCGTTATTCGTGCCGTAATCAATGGTGCGCTCAAAGTCGTCAAGGATCGGAATCATGTTCTCCACCAGCTTTTCGGTGGCACGCTTGCGATCCTCTTCGCGCTGTTCATTCATACGGCGACGATACGTATCCCATTCGGCATGAAGGCGCAGGTACTTTTCCTTCAGCTCTTCAATCTCGGCCTTTGCAGCTTCAAGCTCGGAAACTGCGGAAAGAACCTCTTCTGCCTCTTCCAAAACGGCTTCCTCATCGGTTGCAGCATTGTCGGTTGCCGCCGCCTCCGAGCCTTGCGGCTCGGAAGTTTCCTGAGCGGCAGCGGTGCTGGGGTTAGGAGGGAATCCAGCATCACGCTGATCGGTATTTTCAACTTTTTCAGTCATAATCCATACACCTACCGTACAAGCTCTTATTTCTCGTCGTCGTCAACAACTTCGTAGTCAGCTTCAATGGGACCGTCATCATTGCCGCCCTGAGCCGCACCTGCAGCACCTGCAGCGCCACCCTGTGCCTGCTCGGTGGAGTAAGCAACTTCAGCCAGCTTGTAACCAGCCTGCTGCAGTTTCTCCTGAGCAGCCTTGATCTCATCAAGGTCGGTACCTTCCAGAGCCTTGCGTGCCTCGGCAATAGCATCCTGAGCATCCTTCTTGATGTCTTCAGGAAGCTTGTCGCCGATTTCGCTGATAGTCTGCTCGGTTGCGTTAGCCAAGCTGTCGCAGTTGTTGCGAACCTCAACTTCTTCCTTGCGCTTTGCATCGGCTTCAGCGTTAGCCTCGGCGTCCTTCACCATGCGATCAACTTCATCGTCGGACAAAGCCGTGGAGCCACTAATGGTGATCTGCTGTTCCTTGCCCGTGCCCAAATCCTTAGCGGAAACGTTCACAATGCCGTTGGAGTCAATGTTGAACGTGACCTCAATCTGAGGAACACCACGACGAGCAGCAGGAATGCCGGTCAGCTGGAAACGACCCAGCGTCTTGTTGTCGGCCGCCATAGGACGCTCACCCTGCAGAACGTGAATCTCAACAGCGGTCTGGTTATCGGCCGCGGTGGAGTAAATCTCCGTCTTACGTGCAGGAATGGTGGTGTTACGATCAATCATCTTGGTCATGACGCCGCCCAAAGTCTCAACGCCCAAGGAAAGCGGGGTAACATCCAGAAGGACAATGCCTTCAACGTCGCCAGACAAAACGCCGCCCTGAACAGCTGCGCCCATTGCAACAACCTCATCGGGGTTCACGGACATGTTCGGCTTCTTGCCAGTCAAGCGCTCAACAAGCTCCTGAACAGCGGGCATACGCGTGGAGCCGCCAACCAGAATGACTTCGTCCAGCTCGCCAGCACGCATACCGGCATCCTTCAAGGCCTTCTCTACCGGAACCTTGCAGCGCTCCAGCAGATCCTTGGTAATGCGCTCGAACTCAATGCGGGTCAGCGTGTAGTCCAAGTGCTTCGGGCCCGTTGCATCCATGGTGATGTAAGGCAGGTTGATGTTGGTCTGGCTGGTTGCGGAAAGCTCCATCTTCGCGCGCTCGGATGCTTCCTTCAAACGCTGCAGAGCCATGGGATCCTTACGCAGGTCAACGCCCTGATCGCTTTGGAACTTGTCAGCAAGCCAATCGATGATGCGCTGATCCCAGTCGTCGCCGCCCAAGTGGTTGTCGCCATTGGTAGCTGCAACTTCGAAAACGCCATCGCCCAACTCAAGAATGGAAACGTCGAACGTACCGCCGCCCAAGTCGAAGACAAGAATCTTTTCGTCCTTGTTCACCTTGTCAAGGCCGTAAGCCAAAGCAGCAGCCGTCGGCTCGTTCACAATACGCAGAACTTCCAGGCCAGCAATCTTGCCAGCGTCCTTTGTTGCCTGACGCTGAGCGTCGTTGAAGTAAGCAGGAACGGTGATGACAGCCTGGGTGATGGTCTCGCCCAAACGCTTTTCAGCATCGTTCTTCATCTTCTGAAGCACCATTGCGGAAATCTCTTCGGGCGTATATTCCTTGCCGTCAATGTCGATAACCGCACGACCGCCCTTACCGGAAACAACCTTGTAGGAAACGGTCTTCTGCTCTTCCTGAGTTTCGTTGTAGGAACGACCAATGAAACGCTTTACAGAAGAAACCGTGTTGTGGGGATTGGTAACTGCCTGGTTCTTTGCAGCCTTACCTACCACACGCTCACCGTCTTTACGGAAGCCCTCAACAGAAGGGGTGGTACGATCGCCTTCCGCATTGACCAGGATTTCAGGCGTGGTGCCTTCCATAACTGCCATCGCGGAATTGGTAGTGCCCAAGTCAATACCGAGAATCTTTGCCATTGTTATCAGTCCTTTCACTGATGATTTTCTGTACCGTAAAGGCACAGTTCTTTTTTTGTTAGCGTCAATATAAAATCTTAGTCATGTACTGTCAAGTTTGTTTCTTTATCGCGTTTAAATTCTGTTACTTTCGGTTTATAAAATGTTCGTTCAAGGCAAATCGGAAACGAACAAAATCGCCGCAGGAGAAGAGTCCGAGAGACACAGCGGATCGAACTCAGGAAGAAGTGCACCCGAAAGTCCCTTGGAAAAATTGCTGAAACGCGAAAAAGTCCCTTGTAAAAGTTGCAGATTTCCAAAAAAGTCGCTTGAAAAAGTTTATAATTTACGAAAAAGTCGCTTGAAAAAGTTTATCGTCCCAGGTAGAAAGCTAATGATATGTTAAAGAGAAAAATCATAGATCAACTCTTGGCATGGAAAGTCGAACCCAACCACAAGCCAGTAATTATCAAGGGGTGCAGGCAATGCGGAAAGACGTTTGCTGCATTGCACTTCGCTCAGGAAAATTACCGTAATGTTGTTTACATCAATTTCTTTGAAAACCCAGGTGCAAAAGATATCTTCGCAGGGTCGCTGGACGTAGACCAAATCACCATGATGGCCTCTGCGTATCTTGGTGCCTCAACGCGCTTCGTGCCAGGGGAAACGGTCCTGATTCTTGATGAAATACAAGAATGCCCGCAAGCGCGCACGGCTCTTAAGTTCTTCAGCCTTGATGGACGCTATGATGTCATTGGCACGGGATCGCTCCTTGGAGTGGCTGGCTACGGTAAAGAGCCAGCCTCTGTTCCCGTGGGCTATGAAACACTTATAAGCATGCATCCGCTGGACTTTGAAGAGTTTTGCTGGGCAAACGATATATCCGATTCAATGATTGAGATGCTTCGTTCCCATCTCGAAGCCGAAACGCCGGTTCCGCCGGCTTTGCATTCCCGTATGCGCTCGCTGCTACTGGAATATACCGTGGTAGGCGGCATGCCCGACGCCGTTCAGTCATTCGTGGACAATCGCGATATGGCAAGCGTGTTGCGCATTCAGCGCGATATCGTACGTGCCTACGAAGACGACATGGTGAAATACGCCCCAGCAGCAGACAAGTCGCTCATCAAACAATGCTTCCAGTCAATCCCAAGGCAGTTGGCCAAAGAAAACAAGAAATTCCAGTATTCGCTGGCAAAAAAAGGGTCAACCGCCGCTCGCTTCGCAGGCAGCCTTCAATGGATTGAGGATGCGGGCATAATCACCCGATGCAACAATCTGTCCATTACTGAGCTTCCCTTGGACGGCAACGCAATAGACGACCAGTTCAAGATATACATGGCGGACACTGGTCTGTTCGTGAGCATGCTTGAAGATGGAACCCAGTTCGATATTCTTAACGGCAATCTTTTTAGTTATAAAGGCGGCATCTACGAGAACCTTATCGCAGACATCTTCTCAAAAATGGGCAGGAAGCTTTATTACTTCAGAAAGGATTCTGGTCTTGAGCTTGACTTTGTGATTCGCTACAAAGGAAAGTGTGTGCCAGTTGAAGTAAAAGCCAACGATGGTAATGCAAAAAGCATAAAAACCATCCTCAAGCATCCCGAGAAATATCACGTGGAATCAGCCATAAAGCTTGCCGACCTGAATATCGGCCGTACAGGAGAAATACTAACACTGCCGCATTACCTGGCATTTCTTCTTACGCAAAGATAGGCAACTGGCAGCGGCCCATCAAGCGAGCGATCGGTCACCGCAGAAGCGCTGCGAAAGCACCACGGAAAAGAAAATCCCCTGAGCTTGTCAGGGGATTCATTGTTTTGAGCTTTGCTCGTTGTTGTTGATGGCATATGCACGAAGCCGGCCGGCGTTTCATCGGCGTCTTCTGCTTCTCATGCATCAATGCCGACAGCGCGGGAATTAATCCTCGGCTACGTCGGTGATAGCGCCCATGGGGCACTCTTCTACGCAATCGCCGCAGGCAACGCAAGCGTCTTCGTTTTCAACCTCAACCGTACCGCCCGTTACTTCAAGAACGCCATTCGGGCATGCGTCAACGCAAATACCGCATCCAATGCACTCATCAGCATCAATAATAGGATGTGCCATGAAGACCTCTCTCTCATAAATCCATCCATGTTAAAAACTTCTTCGGGGCAAAACCGCAATGCTGCACAAAATACCAAACACGCCCTTTTTTGCAAGCATATCGCGGCATTTATGCAAAGTTTCAGAGGAACGGTTACTTTTAGCAAATGCGAGGAAGCTGTTCGCCCACCAACATGTCAAGAACGCGGGTGCTGCCAAACGCGGTGCGCAGGAAAACCTTGTTGCCGCGGCCTTCCGTTGACGGCGTGACCTCGCCGATGATGGCAGCATTTTCGCCATATGTGCTGGCATGCATGGCATCCAGGGCCGCTTGCGCCTGATCTGCGGGAACAACGCACACCATCTTGCCCTCGTTGGCGACCTGCATCACATCGTAGCCCAGCATCTCGCACGCGCCACGCACGGCATCAAGCACGGGCACGGCGGACTCATCAATGGTTATGTCCACGTTTGCCTGCGCCGCCAGCTCATTGAGCGTGGAAGCCAGACCGCCGCGCGTAGGATCGCGGAAGCAGCGCACATCGGGGGCCGCTTCAACCACGTTTGCAATAAGGTGGTTCAGCGGTGCCGCATCGCTTTTCACATCGGCAAAGAAGCTCAGAGATTCGCGCTGGCTCATAATAGTGATGCCGTGATCGCCCATAGTGCCCGTGACCAGGACCTTGTCGCCTGGCTGGCAGTATTGGCCGCCCAGGTTCACGCCTTCGCGCAGCACGCCCACGCCACTCGTGTTGATGAATACGCCATCGCCGTGACCGCGGTTGACCACCTTCGTATCGCCCGTGACAATGCGCACGCCGGCTTCTTTCGCGGCTTGTGCCATAGAGGCGCAAATGCGCTTCAAATCGGCAATGGGATACCCCTCTTCAAGAATGAAACCGCAGCTCAGATAAAGAGGCGTGGCGCCACTTGTTGCTACGTCATTTACCGTTCCGCACACCGCCAAGCGGCCAATATCGCCGCCGGGGAAGAAATGGGGGGTGACCACGAAACTATCGGTAGAGAAGGAAAGACGGCTACCTTCGGGCACACTCAGCACTGCGGCATCGTTTCCCGTGAGCAGTTCTTCTCCAGCATATGCCCGGAAAAACACCTCGTCAATGATGCGTTTCATCATGGAGCCGCCGCTTCCGTGGCCCAGCATGACTTTCTCGTCCATAGAAAACTCCTTTTACCTGCAGACTCGCAGGCTTTATTCGCGGATCGCCAAGCTAAAATACGCACTTGAATGCACCCGCCAGAATACTGGCAGGTCAGCATGATACACCGTAGGCGCAACGGGCGCCGCGAACATACTGTAACAGGTGCAGGAGGCGCGGCGGGCGCCAGCCAAAAGCCAGCGTATTAGCGAAGGCGGCGCAGGCAGCGCAAGCGGTGCGGCATCCGGCTGCCTTTAGCACACGCGCCCGCGGGCGAAACCGCACCCGTAGACCGAACCCGCGGACGAAACCGCAGACGCACCCGCAGCCGCAGACGCAGACGCATCCGGCGCTACATGTGCTCGTCGATTTTCGTGACAACCAATCGGCCGTTTTTCACGCCCTTGCAGCCTAAAATCATGTCGGCAATCTCTTGGACCAGCGCCATCTTCCCTTTCAGAATGATGACTTCCAAGCAAAAATGGGCATCCAAATGCACATGCATCGTAGAAATAACGGCATCGCAGTGATGGTGCTGAATGCTGTGCAGTTTTTCCTGCAGGTCATTCGCATGATGATCGTAAGCGATGGTCAGCGACCCAAAAACCATGGAATCGGGTGTCGCGCACTCCTCTTCAATAAGGGCATCGCGTACCAAGTCGCGCACGGCTTCGCTACGGTTTTTCGCCACGCCGCGACGTTCCACCAGGTCATCGAAACGTTCAAGCAAGTCGACCGGCATTGCCACCGAAAAACGCGCAAGCTCGGGCGCCATTTAGACCAGGCTCACTTTCACACCGCTGGCGTCTTCTGCGTCTTCTTCCAGCAGGTCCTTTGCCTCGTCAAGCATGGCCAGAGCCTCGTCAAGCAGCGCCTGTGCTTCGTGCATCTTGCGATGCGCTTTCTCGAAACCGGTATCTTCTGCCTGATGGGCAAGCCTATGCGTCCAACGACGCTCCAGCTTAATGTGATCGCTGATTTGCTCAATCATCTGATCGAATTGACCGATGTTTACACCGTTTGTGCACATGGGAACCCTCTTTCTTTTTGCGAACGCCGCCGGAGCCTGCGCCTCCGCGGCCCTTTTCACACCTAGCGCGGTAATGCGCAATTTCGCATTGTACCGTTCTTTTATTGCGCAAAGGAAACGCGCGGTCCAAGCGCAGGAGAAAATCCGTGGTTTTGCGCTCTTGACCTTGCCATTCCTATCTGGTGCTATTATTAATCATACATTTGAATTTGCAACAGGTTTATCAGGGGTCGGTGTGAATTTTTCCGCTAAAAGTAATATGTATTCCGTCGCTCGCGATACCGTGCTCGACCGTTACGCGCGCCATGTGGAGCTCGCGGGCGGCAGCGCCGATGCCTTCACGCCCCTGTTTTGCGTTGTTTCGCAAGCGCCTTTGGGCGAAAATGCGAAGAAAGCGCTTGCGAGCTCTGCCCAAGCGCTCGGATACGGCGCGCAAAACTGCTCCTTCGTTGTGATTGAGCCTCGTGGCCGTGACGCGCTGAACGCCAAGCAGCTTTTTTCGCTCATCGAAGGAATTGATCCTCTTGCACTTGTCGCTGCCGATAAAGATGCGGTACGCGCGCTGGAACAGGCCTATCGCGTCGCGCAAGAAGCGATTTATCGCGGTCAAGACGCAAAAGAACTGCATCGTTTTCAGCTTTCGCCGAACGCATATACGCGCATCTTGGGACGCGATGCGGTAACGTTTTCCTCGTTTGAGGCGATGCTTGCCAAACCCGATTTGAAGCAAAAGGCTTGGGCGCTGCTGAAGAAACTCCCGAAACGCGCGTAACAACTCGCCTCTAGCCTCAAGCACGCAGCTTCGTTCGTCCCGTGGATTTAGCGGGCAATTGTTGACAAAAGGTGGGGTAATTTGACAACAATTTGACAACATCGACGCTCCCGTACAACGCCAGCCGTATCCTCCATTGCCATTTTCAGCCCTGAGAAACAACGACCGCACGACCTCCTGTCGAAAGCACCAAGCGATGAGAAAATCACCAATCAAGAGAATCGCGTTCAAGCAAGAGCTCCTCCAGAGAAACCACAAGTATGCCGTCGCTGTTGGTGTATGCCCGAAACGGCTCGTTTACTACAGCAATCTTCTTGAAGGACCCTGGAACCTTCAAGAGATTGCCGTACTCGTTTGCACCATGTTGACCCAAAGGAGATTTATCCATGACTTGGATGTAATATTCCTTGCTGGCAAGCCGAGCGACAAAATCAACCTCATTCTGCTTGTAAACCTGCTTACCCTCCTTGTCGCGCTCCCTTGTTTCAATCATGCCAACATCAACACGATACCCCCTGCGACGAAGCTCGTTATAAACAACCGTCTCAATACCAAACCCTTGATCAAGCTGGCGAAAGTTGAGTCGAGCATTCCGGAGTCCAACATCTTCTGGATAGCACTTGAAGCTGCTTTTCAAATAACTTTTGCCTTTGATGTTGAATCTTTTAACTATCTCTAATAGATATGCTCTCTCAAAGTGCTCCATATAGGAAAAGACAGTCTTCCCATCTATCTTGACGTGTTTTTCCGAAAGCAATGTCCCCGCCAGGCTGCTGGGATTCACCAGCGAGCCCGTTGTAGAACACAGAACGTCAAAAAGTGCCCCCATTTCCTCGGGCAAGCGGACGTGATTGCGTTCAACCACGTCTGCCAGGTAGGTGTTTTCAACCAGGTTGACCAAATAGGCCATCTTCTCCACAGCGTCCGACTCATTTATAAGGCGAGGCATACCGCCAAAGGTCAAGTAATCCGTCAAAGCGAAGCGCTTATCACCTTGGTATACGTCGTAGAATTCTTTATACGAGAGCGGATGTATTCTGATTTCGTCTCCACGATCCCGAAACTTTGAAGATATATCCCTGGACAGGAACTCGGAGTTACTGCCGGTAATGTACATATCGTAGTTAGGATGATTATTGAGCGAGATAATCGCGCCCTCAAACCCCGCAGCCATCTGCACTTCATCTATGAATACATAGTACTGCAGACTGTCATCGGAACATTTATTCTCGATATAGCTTCGAAGGGCGTTCTTATCGCGCAGCTCTTCAAACCTGTCATCATCAAGCTCTACGGAAACAATCTGCCGATTATCAACACCAGCAGAACGAAGATAGTCGCGATAGAGCGTCTTAAGCAGATAGCTTTTTCCGCAACGACGAATACCTGTAATAACTTTAATGTACGGACTCAAACGCTTCTTCGCAAGTTTTGCAAGATACTCTTCCCTTTTCGACTGCATGCTCGTTCCTCTATTCCGAAAAAACTTAACATGTTACATAAATCTGGAATAGAAAGACGATACAAGGGCGATGAAACAAAGTCAATCTATTCCGAAAAAACTTAACATGTTACATAAATTTGGAATAGATATCATTTTGAAGCCAGAACCGCAATTAAACGCGATGATAGGAGCAGCGCTTTCTGCAAAGCACAGCAACGAGAACGGCGGCTCTTCTCGGGCATTGTGGCGATAGCTTGATCGCGCGTAACAATTCGCCTCCAGCCTCAAGCGTACAAACAGCTTCGTTCGTCCCGTGGATTTAGCGGGCAATTGTTGACAAAAGGTGGGGTAATTTGTCAACATCGCACGATACGCGGATGAAGGGAGTGGGACATGGGCTTTGATTGGGGGATTTTGCAGGCAATCCAGGATTACGTGACCTGCACGTTCTTGGATGTTGTCATGCCCATCATCACGGCGCTGGGAAACATCGGCGCAATCTGGATCGTTGCCGCAATTGCTTTGCTTTGCAGCAAGAAGTATCGCGTATATGGCGTTGTTCTTTTGGGATGCCTGGCTGTTGGGGCGCTTATCGGAAATGGGTTCCTCAAGAATTTTGTCATGAGGCCACGCCCCTGCTGGCTTGACGAAAGTGTTGCAATGCTCATTGCAACACCGGGCGATTACTCGTTTCCTTCGGGACACACCATGGCTTCCGTTATTGGCGCTACCGTCCTTACCGCCGCAAATCGAAAGTTTGGCCTGGTAGTAATCCCGCTTGCCGTGCTCATTGCGTTCTCGCGCATGTATTTGTACGTCCATTTCCCCAGCGACATTCTGGGTGGCCTTGTTTTAGGACTTGCCATAAGTGCCGCTGGGCTTTGGATTTCTCGCCGTTATCGCGCTCGATACTCGACGTAGCAGTCTTGGGAGCAACACGGAAAAGAAAGGTCAATCGGCGGCGGCAAACAGCTCGGCGTCTACCCAAAATCGCATATTACCGATAAGAACCCGCCGCGTCACTCCGCTATATCTTGTCGGCAATTTGGCGCGCCACATACACGCCGCTGGCCGACGCATGCGAAAGCGAATGCGTAATGCCGCTTCCGTCGCCAATGATGTACAGCCCCTCGTGGCACATCATAAGGTTATGGTCAAGCTGCACTTCCATATTGTAGAACTTCACTTCCACGCCATAGAGCAACGTATCGTCGCTTGCGGTGCCGGGTGCAATTTTATCCAGCGCGTAAATCATCTCGATAATGCCATCTAGAATTCGCTTCGGCAACACCAGGCTCAAATCGCCCGCCGCAGCATTCAGCGTGGGAATGGTGAAGGATTCGGCGATGCGCTCTTCGGTGCTTCTGCGTCCTCTGATCAGGTCGCCAAAACGTTGGATGATCACGCCGCCGCCCAACATGTTGCTCAGCTTCGCAATGCTTTCGCCATAGCCATTGGAATCTTTGAACGGTTCGGAAAAATGCTTCGCAACCAACAGCGCAAAGTTCGTGTTCTCGGTTTGCTTCGCTGGGTCCTCGTAGCTGTGTCCGTTGACGGTAACAATGCCGTTCGTATTCTCGTTGACCACTTCGCCTTTGGGATTCATGCAGAAGGTGCGCACCAGGTCTTCGTATTTCGAGGTGCGGTACACTATCTTGCTTTCGTACAGCTCATCGGTAAGATGGGCGAAGATTCCCGCCGGCAGCTCCACGCGCACGCCAATGTCCACACGATTGGAGTTCGTGTTGATATTCAGGTCGCGACACACCTGCTCCATCCACTTGCTGCCACTTCGACCTGCGGAAATAACGCATTTTTCCCTTCGTAGGCAGTGCCTTCGTGATAAATGCGATACCCGTTGTCCAGCTTTTCCACGCGATCGATAAAGCAATTGAAATGGAATTCGACCTTGTTCTTCAAGTGGTCGTACAGGTGCTTCAAAACAATGTAGTTGATATCGGTTCCCAAATGGCGAACGGAAGCGTCCAGCAAGTGCAACCCGTTTTGCATGCAACTGGTTTTCAAGCTGGAACCGGCGGTCGAGTACAACTTGGTGCCTTCGCCGCCGAATGCCAGATTGATCTTGTCAACGTACTCCATGAGCTCAAGCGCAGGCTTTTTCCCAATGTATTCGTACAGCGTTCCGCCGAAATCGTTCGTAATATTGTATTTGCCATCGGAGAAGGCGCCCGCGCCGCCAAAACCACTCATGATCGAGCAGTGTTTGCAGCGAATGCAAGATTTGATCTTATCGCCATCAATGGGGCAATGACGTTTCTCCAGCTCATTACCCATTTCGAAAAGAGCAATACTCAGGTCGGGCCGCTTCTCCAGCAGCTCATAAGCGGTAAAGATTCCTCCGGGCCCTGCGCCCACAATCAGTACGTCATTCATTTCAACACCTTCTTTTGCGCTTTTGCTCCCAGCCGCGCGCCATTTCGCGTTTTTTTTGAAACTCTCTTTCGGCAAAGAAAGACCGTCTTCCCCTTTTCGGTTCAGCACTTGTGCGGGAAAAGCGGTCGTAAGTTTATTTCCGAGACAGAAGCGCTACCGTCTCTACATGAGCCGTGTGGGGGAACATGTCCACCGGCTGCACAATCTGAAGTTCGTAGCCGCGTTTTTGCAGCAGCTCAATGTCACGCACCTGCGTTTCAGGGTTGCACGAGACGTACACAATGCGCTGGGGAGCCAGGTCTGCTGCCGCCTGCAGAAACTCCGGCGTAGAGCCCGCACGCGGCGGATCCATAAGAAGAACCAGCTCTTGACCTGCGTTTTCGTTGGCGCTGGCGGCAGTTGCGAAGGCGTCGGAATCGGCAGTGGCAGCCGTATCGGCTTTGCGGTCAGTTTCAGGCGCAGCACCATCGAATCCAGCGGCGCGCGCAGCTGCGTCTTCTACCTCTTCCCCCAGCTCGGCTGCGGCATTCATCCTGGCTTCTTCCATGAACTCGTCCGTATCTTTCTGGGCGAACTCGCGCATGAACTGAGTTGCATCTGCCGCAATGAACGTTGCGTTCTCCACACCGTTGTGGCGCGCGTTTTCCCATGCGTCGCGCACCGCCGCAGCATTACTCTCAACGCCAATGACGCGCTGTGCGCCGCGCGTTGCCGCCACCAAGCCAATCGTGCCCGTACCGCAGTACGCATCAATGACGGTCTGCGCGCCGGTCAACCCCGCAAGCTCAACGGCAGTATTGTATAAAACTTCCGTCTGCGTTGCGTTGACCTGGTAAAAAGACGTAGAAGAAATGCGGAAACTCAACCCGCAGAGCGTATCCAGAATGAAGCCCGGGCCATAGAGCACCGTTTCCTGCTCGCCCAGAATCACGTTCGTCTGGCGCATGTTCACATTTTGCACCACCGTTGTGACCTGCGGCACGCGCGCGATAAGCTCCTTTGCGAACGACTTGCCTGCCGGGAATTCCTCTTCGTTCGTGACAATGGTCACCAGCACTTCGCCGCTTTCGTGGCCCACGCGCACTACCACGTGGCGCATGAAGCCCTCGCCCGTGTCCTCGTTGTACGGCTCGATTGCATGGCGCTGCATGATGGCCTTGATGGCGGAAACAACCTGCTGGCCCACTTCGTTTTCAATCAGGCAGCTGGTGGTAGGAACAAGGCGGTGCGTGCCCTGTTCGTACATGCCCGTCAAAATTTCGCAGGTCAGGCCGCGCTGGCGGCGCTTCTTTTTCTGGTCATCGCCCTTGTCGGCGCCAGCGGAAGCTTTCGACTGCTCGATTTTCTTTCCCGGCGCAAACGGGCTGATAATTTTGTTGCGGTAGCGGAAGGGGTCCTGCATGCCCAAAATCGGACGCAGCTCGAAATCGCCACCCACGCCCTCGAAAAGGTCGGCTACCAGCGCGTTTTTCAGCAAAAGTTGCTGCTCGTAAGGCAGTGCGATAGCTTCGCAACCGCCACATTGGACGTCCACAGGGCACGGGGATTTCATTGTCTTGCGGGCGCGCGCAACAGCAGCGGAGAACACCGATGGCTTTGCGGGCGCAGCAGATGCCGGGCGTGCTGCGCGCTGCGTGCGGACGGGGTGATCAATGCGCGCAGGGCGTCCATCGCGCGCAGAGCGATCCGCGCGCTCAGCATGCGCAGGACGGTCGGAGCGTCCGGAGCGATCCGCGCGAACAGGTTTGCTGGAAGCGGGGCCAAAAGACTTTGAGCTGCGATTTTGCTTCTTGTCGAAATCTCTCTCGCGTTTGCGGCCATCAGCCTTGTCGTTTTTGTAATCGCCCTTGAAGCCGCCCTTTGCGACAGCTTTGTAGCCACCCCTGGTTTCACCCTTGAAGCCGCCTCGAGAGTTATCTGCCTTGTCGAACTTCTTGTCGCTTCGCTTTTCGTACTTTTTGTCGAACGAGGACGATTTCCTTCCCTCGTCAAACTTCGCAGACTTCCTTAACGCCTCCGAAGCACCCGACTTGCCCGACCTTCTCATACCGGCCGGCTTGCCCGCACCGGCGGGCTTCCCGCGATATTCGGACTTGGACGATTTTCCAGCGCCAAAAGATTTCCCTGCACCGGCAGGTTTTCCGGCACCCGCGAACCTTCCCGCGCTCGCGGACTTGCCCCTCTGCTCAGGCTTAGTCGGCCTTGCGGCGCCATTCTTTGCGGTGCCCTTCGCGTACGACGTCTGCGAACCTCTTGCGTCGTTTTTCTCCGATTTTGCGCGCGGACCATCAAGCCGAGCCTTCAGCTTGGCGGCAATATCGCGCGAAACTTCCGTTTGAGCAGCCTTTTTGGCATTTCTCTGCGCGGCCTTCTGGGCTTCGCGCTGGGCTTTCGGCGGCCTGCTGGTCTTATGCGGTTTTTTCGAAGCAGCATCGCGTGGCATGTTTCCTCCGTAATGTCTCGCTTTTGGTTATTCTTCCTTACGATTTGCCCACAGCATTTCGTTGGCATTTTTTCGTTGACTTTTTATTGTATAGTTTTTCTTTAGCAGAATCTTTCGCAAAAGAGCGCCATAGACAATGCATAGAATTATGCAGGCGAAACGCGTTTGGTACAAGGCGCGATATATCACCACCGCACGATATGCTATTTTAATTCCGCGCTTGATTTTACGCGCCGTTGCGTTGTTGGTCGCACCCGCAGGAGGTCCTTATGAAATTCGTAGCTCGCTGGATTATTACCGCCATTGCCGTTGCTATTGCGGTGAATCTTGTTGGCGGCGTAGTGCTTGTCGGCGGAACCGGCTGGGGGACGCTGACGGCGTTTGCGCTGGTCCTTGCATTTGTCGATACCGTGGTCAAACCCATCTTCAAAATTCTGACTATCCCTATTTCGTTTTTGACGCTAGGCATCTTTTACCTGTTCATCAACACAATTATGCTCTACGTGGCGGCATCGCTTTCGGGCGGGCTGTTCGGCATTGGGCTCGAGTTCGCCAACTTTGGCACTGCATTCCTTTGCAGTATCACCATCAGCGTTGTGAGCGCCATCGCGAACGCACTCATTTCGGATTAGACTTCTCCAAAGAGCGGCACGTGTGATTCCATGTTTCCGTATCGCGCGCGCAAATGAGCAGACAGAAAATAGCCAATGATCAGGTTCGATGATACATTCGAAGCATTCAACACCGTGCTTACGTTCTCGCTGTGTCTTGAAGGCGGTGAAGAGGTCGAGCGCACCAACGGGATCAAAGGTGGCGAAGGTGTTGCCTCAACCATAGAAGACGTATCACCGCAGGTCAACAAGGCTTTTCACGAGTTGCGCGTGCTGTGCGAACGATACGAAAACCTGTTTTCCCGAACAATCCCCACCTCGGATATCTCTCGCATCAATAGCGCACAAGGCAAAGCTGTTGCCGTTGCAGCCGAAACCGCTCAGCTGGTAACGCGCGCGTTAACGTATTGCGAGAAGAGCGGCGGGGTGTTCGATGTAACCGCAGGGTGCCTTACGCGGCTTTGGGATTTTCATCAGGGCATTGTTCCCGAAGAGCAAACGTTGCGGCAAGCGGTGCAGCATGTTGATTGGCGCACCGTGGATGTTTTTCAGGAAAACGACACCTGGTACGTGCAGCTTTCCGATTCCGATGCCGCTCTTGACGTGGGCGGTATCGCGAAAGGCTGGATTGCCGATGAGCTGGGAAAACATCTTCAGCGCGAAGGCTTTGCGAACTTTCTTATCAACTTGGGCGGCAATGTTTTAGCGCACGGTTACAATGCGCAGGGCAAGCCCTGGACCATTGGCATCACGAACCCCTTCCCCGATCAAAGTGAGAATGTGGTTGTGCGATGCACGGGGGAATCGGTGGTAACCAGCGGAACGTACGAGCGCTGCTTTCAGAAAAACGGCGTGCTCATGCATCACATTTTGGACCCGCAAACAGGGTTTCCTGTAGTGACCGATGCCGTAGGTGCCACCATCGTATGCGAAAAATCAATCGACGCGGAAGGCTTCTCCACCACAGCACTTGCCTTGGGCGTCGAAAACGGTCTAGCTTTCTGCGAAGCGCAACCGGAAATCATTTCCGCTATTTTCATTGACGTCCGCGGCAACGTTCACACCTACGAGGCAGAAGACTCGTAGACAAGTCCAAGACAAAAGAGGTTGGAGTTTGTCTCCGAAGAATCAAGCAAGCATCGTCATACGTCAATAATTAAGGCCAAACGCCCAAAGCGGGATCACATTCCCGAAACCGTATTCGATTCCGTCCTTCACCACGTAACCGTCGTCAACATCCTTGATTTGAGATTGCCCCTTACCAGGTCCCCCTATTTCGAATGTACGTCCATCTATCATAAAATCCGAAGCCCCCGATGCTGTGACCAGGTGATTTACTCTCATCTGGTTGAAGAAGAAGGTTTCCCGCACGGTACCAACGCTGCATTCGTTGCTTAAATTGAAAAGGATATTCGGATTATCCAGGTAGACCTTTTCCGCCTTTCCTAACGCACCCAGCCCGCTCGCGCCCGTTCTGAGCAGGGAAATCATTCCCGCTTTCTCCATGTAGACAAGATACTCTTCCACGTTGTTACGTCCAACCTGAATCATCTTGGCCAAGTTGCTCATGTTTGGCTTGAAGGGAACCAGCTCGCTCACAACAACCATCAGTTTCAGTAACTTGCGTCCCGTTGCCACGTTCATCTGGGCATACGCAGGAATATCCTGTTCCAGCGTTCGCGTTATAACCTGACGAAGCTCCATATCGAAATCAGCATCTTCCCCAAAAGGATAATATCCGCAGCGAAGATACTCTTCAAACAAAGGAAGAGGATGCTTTAAGCCAGGGATTGCCGCCTTGTTGTCAAGAATCTGTTCGAGCGAGAACACCGGCGCGTCAATTCCGTGACGGATTTTAAGGAACTCGCGAAACGAAAGCCCCTGCATGTGGTATCGCGGAGCACGACGAGAAAGATCCGCTTCGCCCTTCTCGATATCAAGAACAGAGGAACCGGTAAAGTAAACATGCAGGTCAGGATAAGCATCATAGATGTTTTTGAGTTCGCGAGACCATCCGGGGTACTTATGAACCTCGTCGATGAAGAAATAGGCGCCACCGCGCTTGTAAAACGCGTCCGCCACCTCAAGCAACGTATGCGTTGCAAAATACAAATGATCGGCGCTCACATACAATGCCCCACCATTGGCATGGGCATCACGAATCCGCTGTAGGAAGAGCGTGGTTTTGCCCACGCCGCGTGGGCCAACCAGGGCCAACATGCGATTATCCCAATTGATTCGATTGTATTGATACCGCTTAAAAGAAAAATCGGTGTTGTTAAGCTGGTTCTGCATGTACTCATAAAGCGATTCCATCTTAACTCACTCCTTTTCAGTTTTTGAGAAGTATATTTGCACTGTGATAGTGCAAATTTTACCAGAAATTGCATCGTGGCGGTGCAATTTTCAAAGTATATTGCACTGTGATGGTGCATTTTTTCGCTTAAATTGCACTGTAACGGTGCAATGTGATGATTAAAAAAAGGATGGCAGCACGAAAGAAGGGCGCACCCGCACCAGGCACGCCCTTCAATACGTCATTGATTTTTCAACGTGCTCCGAACGCTAATATCCACACACAGCGCGCGTTCGACCTGCGCAAATGTCGCAAACTACAACGCGCTGCGGTATATCGCACGAGCATCATCCATGGTCAGCTTTTTGAAGCTACCGAAAACTTCGCCCTTATTTGCGCGCAGGGTAGGGATCATCTTCTCAATGTCGTCTTCTTCAATGCCAAGCTCGGCCAACGTAGTAGGCATGCCCAGCGACGAGAAGAGCGCGCGTGTCTCATCAACGGCGGAAGCGCATCGGACAGAGCATCGCCCGTGGGAGCCAAACCGAATACTTCGCGGCCATAATACGCGAAACGACCAGGGTTTTCGCTGCAGACGTACTCCATCCATGCCGGAAACATAACGGCCAGACCAGCACCATGCGTGATAGCCGGGTTCAACGCGGACAGCTCGTGCTCCATGCCGTGCGTTGCCCAGTCCTCGTGACGGCCGATGCCCGCAAGACCCTGATGGCACAGCATGCCCGCCCACATGATGTTCGCGCGCGCGTCGTAGTTCTCGGGATCTGCCAGAACGCGCGGAGCTTCGGCGCGCACGGTTTTCATCAGGCCCAAGTTCAGATTGTCGGTCACGGGAACCGCGCCCACGTTATCGAAAAACCGCTCCAACAAGTGCGCGAACATGTCCGTAATGCCCGCAGCCGTTTGGTATTCGGGCAGCGTGAACGTGAGCTCAGGGTTCATGAATGCGAACTTCGGACGATGGTTATTGTTCGCGTACCCCGTCTTGCGCCCCAGTTCATCGTTGCTGATAACGGTGTTCTTGGAAGCTTCGCTGCCCGCCGCCGGAATAGTGAGCACCACCGCAATCGGCAAAACCGCGTGATCAGTGCGCTTTGTTTCGAAAAGCGTCCACACATCTTCATCAATGCAGGCGCCGTTCGCGATTGCCTTGGAAGAGTCAATGACCGAACCGCCGCCCACAGCAATAATCCAGTCGATGCCCTGCTCTTTGCAGATTTTCACGCCTTCACGCACAAGCGTAACTTCGGGGTTGGGACGAACACCGCCCAGTTCAACATGGGATATCCCTTGCTCATCAAGCGATGCGCACACACGATCAATCAAACCGCTGGCCTTCGCGCTTTTGCCGCCGAAGTGAACGAGCGCTTTCTTAGCACCCGCCGCCGCGAGCTTTGTGCCAATCTGAAGTTCGGCATCTTTGCCAAATACAAACTGTGTTGGCGATACGAATTCAAAGTTCTCCATGATTTTGATCTGCCTTTCCTATTTTGGCTCGTCAGAGGCTTTGTCGTTGTCGGCGACGTTGGCCTTACCGGACTCTCCAGCCGGCACCTGCGCCCCTGCCTCTTTCTCGGCACGCGCAGCAGCCAGCTGTTCGTGCTCCTGCGCCACCTGGGCCATGAGCTCGATAAAGCTCCAGCTCCTGTTTTCCTTGGTCAGAACCGCTTTGTGGGGAATCGAAACACCCACAATCTTGAGCGCCATCAGGAAATCGTCCAGCTGATGCTTGTTCAGGTTGCACAACAGCAAGAATTCGCCTTCGGGAGCTTCGCCGTCAAACGGGGCGAGCGCCGGGTGGTACCCCACTAAACCCGCAAGCAAGCCCACAGGATCAAAAAGCTGTTCCGCGCGGACTTCTCGCAGGTCAAAGTTGAGCTCGCGAACAACACGCCACAGCAAGGCACCACGTTCGCTTTCTTTTTCAACACCGTAGACAATAACGCGAGGCGCGCTCCTTTTCGCCGCGCGCTCCTTTGCTGCGCGGACTTTAGCGGCGTGGCTATCGCCCTTTTTCTTCGGCTTCTTTTGCGATTTCTGCGCCATGACTTACCCCTGGTAGCTTTCTTTCAACGCGGCAAACGCCGGCAGCGAATTGACAATGGTCTCTTTCGAGATGCAATAGCTCAAGCGCATCCATCCTTCGCAGCCAAAGCTGTTCGATGGCACCAGCAAAAGCTCGAACTTCTTCGCCGCTTCGCAGAACGCCTCGGCATCGGGCTCGAGCGCCTTAACCCACAAATAGAACGCTCCATCAGGCTCGATGTACTCATACCCAAGCTTTTTCAGGCCTTCGGACAGAATTTCGCGGTTCTCGCGATACGACTCAACATCGGACGGCTCGTCAATGCAACGCTCAATCACCCGTTGGAACAACGCCGGCGCACACACGTAGCTCAAAGCGCGGCCCGCGCCCGCAATGGCGGTGGAAACCTCGCGCGCGTTATCGGCATAATCGGAAACATACACGTAGCCAATGCGCTCACCCGGCAAAGAAAGGCTTTTTGACCAGGAGTAACACACAATCGTTCGCGGATACAACGTGGGCACGTACGGAATTTCCTTGCCATAGGAAATCTCGCGGTACGGCTCGTCGCTGATAAGATACAGCTTACGGCCAAGCTCTTCCTCTTTGCGCGTGAGCAAGGCGGCCAGCTCTTCCAAGTTTTCGCGGGAATACACAGCGCCCGTGGGATTATTGGGCGTGTTAATCAAAACGGCGCGCGTTTTTTCGTTGATAGCAGCTTCAACTGCGGAAATGTCAATTTGGAAGTCACTTGTGCGCGCGGCAACGGGCACCAGCGTGCACTGTGCGCTTTCCACAAACGTGCGGTACTCAGGGAAAAAAGGCGCAATGGTGATAATCTCTTCACCCGGAACAGCAACCGCCTGGAACGCAATGCCAAGAGAAGCCGCCGCACCCGCTGTCATGTACACGTTTTCCGGCGTAGCGGGAACGCCAAAGCGGCGGCGGATGTTATCCGCAACGGCTTTGCGCGTAGTGTAAAGTCCCTGCGCAGGAGTGTATCCGTGCAGTTCAACGGGGTTCATCTCCGCAAGCTCGACGATTGCCTGCTTCACGGCATTGGGAGCGGGAACGCTCGGGTTGCCAATGCTGAAATCGAACACTTTATCGGCGCCTATCTGCGCTTTTCGCTCAAGGCCGTAGGCGAACAGCTCGCGGATTGCGCTCGGCTCGGCACCCAGCCCGTACATTCTCTCGTTCAAATCTTGAGGCATATCGATCGAATCCTTCTTCCCTTGGTCTTTTCGCCGCTTCGCTTTTCGCGGAATCTTGCCACGCGCGCTGCGTGGCGCCACCCGGCCACGCGTGCGCTTCTTCCGCTTGTTCGTTGGCGCTTGGTTGCTTGCCACGTAATGCCATCGGACTTCCGCCACAAGGACAGAGCCTTTTGGCCTGCTTGGTATTTTACCCGCTTGGCGTTTGTTGTTTCGTGTTGATTTTGGCGCAAATAGTGTGTCGATGCTGTTACGCGCACCATTTTTTAGATGCTGCGCCTATTTAATCGGCCATATTGCGGGAAGGCACGCCGCCTACCGCCCATAAATCGTTTTGTCGCCCGGATGCGCTGTTGTTGATTGCGTTACCGATTGCTGAAAAGGCTAATCGGTCACGTCGCCCGATTGATTCAGGCTAATGTACTCGCCGCCCAACGACGAGGAAGCCTTTGTGAGCGTCTTGAAGAAATCTTTCGTGCGAGCAGGGATTTCGCGCAAGTCATAATAGAACTGGTTTTGGTAATCGCGCATATCGGTTGGCACGCCAGCAACCGTCATTCCAAGGCCTTCACCTGCGTAAATAGCACGATACAAGTGATAGGTCTGCGTGGAAACAACCACACGATTGCACCCGAAAATGTTCTGAGCGCGATGCATGGTGTCGTAGGTGGAGAAGCCCGCATGATCGCAGAAAATGTCTTCGCTCGGAACGCCGTGCGCCACAGCATAGCGCTTCATGGCCGCGCATTCGTTGTAGGAATCCTGACCGTTATCGCCGCTCATAATGATTTTCGGGGCAACGCCTTCCTGGTACAGAACAATGGCGCCATCCACGCGATCGGCAAGAATTTGGGACAACGAACCATCGGGGCGCACAGACGCACCCAGAACAACAATGGCATCGGCCTGAAAATCCGCCACTTCCTGTGTAGTGTGAATATTGTTTTTCGTCGTTTGCAGAACCCACACGTTCGTGCCGGCAACCACCAGAACCACGGCAAAAAGGCACCCGCCCAGAATTCGCCCTGCGCGCCCAAGGCATCCTCTGATTTTCGGTTTCTTCGCCATAGTTTTCCGCGCTCTCCTTTTCCGCTTTTTCGCTTGGCAGGCGTTCTTTGCCCGCGCATCGTTGCCCATTTATTGCCCATTTGCGAGCTGTTCCCTTGCGCTTTCATTGCCCAACAGTTGCCCACGTGCGGTTTACGCTCTATTTTGCTACTGCCCAGTCATTGCCCAGTTCGTTGTCTTTTTCCATTTTTTTTCGTTGCCCACTGGTTGCCCAATCTGCAACGTATCCCGCATTCCAAAGTTGCCCACTGGTTGCCCAGTTTCAGCCGCACGCGAACAAAACAACCTTCTGAACAGCGCATACACCAAAACCTTATACGCAAAGCTCCTGAATAAGGTCATTCGGTGTTGCGCAGCACGCAGTCGGTTTTTGCTCACGCAGCGTCTCTTCCGGAAACATGCCCCACAGCACCGCCGCCGTTTTACAACCAGCCGCATTACCCGCCGCAATGTCGAAGGGGCTATCGCCCACGTACCAACATTCCTGCGGGTCAACGCCCAAAAGCTCACAGCCGTACAGAACCGGACCGGGGGCTGGCTTGTGCGCCTGCGGGTAATCATCCGGAGAAACAAGCGTTTCCATGTAATCCGCAAGACCCGTACGATCCAGCCCGCGCTGAGCCAGCCAGTGAAGTTTAGAGGTGACAACGCCCATGCGAATCCCCTGCTCACGCAAATCATTCAGAATCTGCGGAACGCCCGAAAACGTGGACACCATGTCATCGTGAACGGCATGGTTGAATTCGCGATAGACCGTCAAGATTTCGTCGTGGACTTCCTGGTTGTCCGTCCAGTCCCATATTTGCGTGGACAGCGGCTGCCCCACTTTCACCATAAGCTGCTCATCAGGGATAACACGACCCAGCACCTTGCGCGTTGCATGACGAAACGATTCCAATATCAGCTGGTAGGTGTCAATAAGCGTCCCGTCCAAATCGAACAAAACCGCTTTGCACGTGTTGTCCATGTGCGCCTTTCTTCTTTCGCTTCCCCGTTGCATGGCTGCACTCCCGGCGCAAAGCCAACGCCGCAAAACCCCGTGGAACAAGGCCTCGCGCTAACCGAGGTCAACTTTTCGCGCTCAGTCTAACGCATCAAAGGAGAAGGCGGGCAGCTGCAAAGAAAACACCACGAAGCCTGCGCGGCAAAACAACAACAACTCCATTTTTGAGGAGAAAAGAGACAGCTTCCCTTTGGTGCCCTTAACCCACTATGTCTTTTCCAAGGGTCCTCGCCAATATCATATTCGCACCACGTCATTGCTTTTTCACCCTTCTTCTTAACGCGTTCATAGAAAGATTTCGAAGGATTGGAACGCGGCTACGCATCACGTTGTTGAAAAAACGCCTTCGAATTCGAAGTTGTAGTAGGTTGGAAGCAGGTCATGTTCTTGGAACTGGTTCTATATTGCAATAGATATTAATTGAGAATAATTCTGAACTGGCACTTTAATAAAACCTATTTTCTGTAGTCTGTCACCGCATCAGAAAACATCCCATTTTCCACTCCCCACCTACTTCCAACCTACATCAACTTCGAATTCAGGCACCAAAATCCAACAACATGCGGAGCCAACAAGGGGAAAGCGGCGGAATGCGCCTTTCGAACGTTGCAAACAACGGGTCAGCACCGCAAAATGCCGCGAAGCAGTCCATTCGCGAACGAGCGAGGAGAGACCAAGCAGGCACAGTCGGACCGTTCTCTGGAATCATTATGTCCTCAAACGGAATTTCCTTAGGCGCCGTGACACCGCACCGCGCCTTTAGCGCCGTCGGCGCCATTGCCACCGCCGCCGACCTTTTCCCATCCTCTCCTTCTTCCCACCCTCTCCCCTACTTCTTCGCGCAATCTTTCTGCGCCGTTAATGGTTTTCTTCGCGCTCACCCTTGCGAAACTCGACCCAAAGCGCAACAATAAGCGCCGAAATGGGAGCTCGTAAACCGGGCTGAGAGGAAGGATGCGCCGCCTTCCGCACCATGCGGAGGAACACCGCCGCGCTTGTGTCGCCATCGATGCTGCGCCGCGCCACCGCCGCCTGTGCGCTGCAGCCGCGCTGACCTTCGACCGCGAAAACCTGATTTGGATAATGCCAACGGAGGGAGAAATCATGCTTGGAGTTTGTCTCCAGCGCGTTCGCGCATCGGTGCCACTTGTGCACAACATTACCAACTACGTAACCGTCAACGACGTTGCCAACGTCCTTTTGGCCTGCGGCGGAAGCCCCATCATGTCCGATGAGCCGGAAGATGTGGCGGACATCACCAGCATTTGCGGCGGCCTGAACATCAACATTGGCACGCTGAACAGCCGCAGCATTGAAGCCATGCATGTGGCAGGAAAACGCGCCGCTGAACTGGGACATGTCATTCTTCTTGATCCCGTGGGAGCGGGTGCCAGCGCGCTGCGCACTTCTACCGCAACCGCGCTCATGGAAGAGCTGCCGCTGACCGCCATCAAGGGAAACGCAAGCGAAATCAAAGCACTTGCCCTGGGAAGCTCCACCACGCAAGGCGTTGATGCCAACGCTGCCGACGTTGTGACCGAGGAAAACTTGGCCGCTCAGGTGGCTTTCGCAAAGAGCTACGCCGCTGAACTGGGCTGCGTTCTTGCCATTACCGGTCCTATTGACCTGGTGACCGACGGCACGCGCTGCTTTGCCATTCGCAACGGACGCCCCGAAATGGAAAAGATCACGGGAACGGGCTGCCAGATTGCTGGCATTCTGACCGCGTACCTGGTGGCCAACCCCGACGCGCAGCTCGAGGCAGCCGCCGCAGCCGTTGCGCTCATGGGCGTTGCCGGCGAGATTGCCTGGGACGCACTGCAGCCGGGCGAAGGAAATGCAACGTATCGCAACCGCATCATCGATGCCATTTGCACCATGGATGCCGAAACGCTCGAGGCGAAAGCGAATTATGAAGTGTTCTAGCGAAGCGAGCAGCTTAGGCGCGGCAAGCATTGCAGAAGGAGCAAGCGCCATGGAACCGTACTGCCGCTCGGGCGGCAGCGCGAACGTTGCAGGCGGATGCGAAGCGGGCGCAAGCCGCTGCTCAGACAGCGCGTCTAGCGTAGCAAGTGCTGTTGACCTGCAAAAACTTGCTTATGACCTGCGTGTTTACGCGGTAACGGACCGCAACTGGCTGGATCTTGCCGAAGATGCCACCGAAGCCGAAAAGCAAGCGGCGCTGTGCCATCAGGTGCGCGCCGCGCTTGATGGCGGCACCACGTTTGTCCAGATGCGCGAAAAGCACTTGGAGCACACAGACATGATTGCCGAAGCAACCGCGCTACAGGAAATTTGCCGCACGGCAGGTGTGCCGTTCGTGGTAAACGATGCCGTGGACGTTGCGCTTGCAATGAACGCCGACGGCATCCACATTGGGCAAGACGACATGTCCGCGCAAGAAGCACGCGCACTCATTGGCCCCGGCAAGATCTTGGGCGTTTCAGCGCAAACCGTGGAACAGGCGTTGCGCGCCGAGCGCGATGGAGCCGATTACCTGGGTGTGGGCGCGGTCTTCCCTACCAGCTCGAAGGACGATGCCGCCGAAGTAAGCCACGAGACACTTACCGCCATTTGCAACGCCGTGAACATTCCCGTTGTTGCTATTGGTGGCATTACCTGCGAAAACGTTTCCGAGCTTGAGAGTTCTGGCATTGTGGGCGTGGCGGTCATCAGCGCCATTTTCGCCCACAAGGACATCGCCGCAGCAGCAGCGCACCTGGCAGAAGCCACTTCGCAGCTCGTGGGCGCAACGGCGTAATCGCCGTCGGCCCCGCTATTGGCGGACGGCTGCCAACGGTCGGCACGCTCACGCTGGCAGTAGCGGCAGACCGAACGGCCCCAGCCCAGCAGCAACCGCCGCAGCCAACGCGACCAGCAACGACAACAGCACCGACCCCGCTGGGGCCTTCGCCGCACGCTTTTGCCCGACGGCCCCAGCAGCAACCGAATATCAACTCCGCGTCGAGTCGAGGGCACCGCTTCGCGACGCGTTACGAAACAATGCGAAACCGGAAGGAGAACCATGAAAACCGCATTGACAATCGCTGGATCAGACTCCAGCGGAGGCGCCGGAATTCAGGCCGATATCAAAACGATGACCATGAATGGCGTGTTCGCAACCAGCGCAATTACCGCGCTGACCGCGCAGAACACCACCGGCGTAACAGGCATTTTGGACGTAACCCCTGAATTTCTTCAGCAGCAAATCGACGCTGTTTTCACCGACATCTTCCCCGATGCCGTGAAGATTGGCATGGTGAGTACCAGTGCGCTGATCGAGACGATTGCCAACAGCCTGGAGCACTATCAGGCGCGCAACATTGTGGTTGATCCCGTGATGGTGGCCACAAGCGGCGCGAAGCTCATCTGCGACGATGCCATTGAAACGCTTAAAGCACGACTACTTCCCCTGGCGTGCGTGATAACCCCCAACATCCCTGAGACCGAAGAGCTCACGGGCGCATCCGTGAAAAGCGAGGCCGACATGGAGGCCGCCGCGCGCGCCATTGCGCAACAATACGGATGCGCCGTGCTCTGCAAAGGCGGACACAACCTAAACGACGCGAACGACTACCTGTTTGACCCCGCCGCCAACAACGGCGCGGGCGCGGGTCGCTGGTTCGAGGGGAAACGCATCGACAACCCAAACACTCACGGAACGGGCTGCACGCTTTCCAGCGCAATTGCCAGCAATCTTGCTAAGGGATACTCGCTTGAACAGGCAGTTTTCCGCGCAAAGGAATACATCAGCGGCGCGCTGGGCGCCATGCTGGACCTGGGTGCAGGAAGCGGTCCCATGAACCACGCTTTCACGTTATCGAATAATTCTGCGAGCTATTTCGCGTAAGCCGCGAACGAGCAAAACAACAAATAAATAAGGGGAACCTATGACTACTTCATCTGAAACGCGCGGGACAACTGTGCTCGAAAACAGCCTGATATGGTTCGGCGCGGGCGTTTCGCTTGCCGAAATTCTGACCGGCACCTACTTCGCCAGCCTGGGCTTTTCCATCGGCTTGGCTGCAATTGTTGTGGGCCACATCATCGGCTGCCTGCTGCTTTTCCTTGCGGGGCTTATCGGCGCAAAGACGCAGCGTAGCTCCATGGAAACAGCGGCCATGAGCTTTGGCCAAAAGGGCGCCGTGCTGTTCGCCACGCTTAACGTTTTGCAGCTGGTAGGCTGGACCGGCATCATGATTTATGACGGCGCGCTTTCCGCCAGCACGCTTTTCGATTGCGGCGCATGGATATGGTGCCTAGTTATTGGCGTGTTGATTGCTGCATGGATTCTGATTGGCATTCGCAATCTGGAGAAAATCAACATTGTTGCCGTGCTTGCGCTGTTCATTCTTACGCTAGTGCTGTGCGTGAGCGCGTTTAGCGGCGCGGTGCCGCTGGGCGTGGAAAACGACGGTCTGACGTTTGGCGCGGCTGTTGAACTTGCCGTTGCCATGCCCCTTTCATGGCTGCCGCTGGTAAGCGATTACACGCGCACCGCAGCAAAGCCCGTTGCCGCCACCGCTGCAAGCTCGATTGTATACGGACTGGTCAGCTGCTGGATGTACGCCATTGGCATGTCAATGGCAATCTTCACAGGCGAGTCCGACATCGCGCAGATCATGCTGAAAACGGGCATGGGCGCTGCGGGCCTTATCATCATCATCTTCTCAACGGTAACCACAACGTTCTTGGACGCAAACAGCGCCGGCGTTTCATCGGAGTCCATCGGCACGCCGTTCGGCAAAAAAGTCCCTGGGAAGATTGTGGCGCTTATCGTAACGGCCCTGGGCACCATTGGCGCCATCACCCTGCCCCTTGCTGACATCACGGACTTCTTGTACCTGATCGGCAGCGTGTTTGCCCCCATGATCGCTGTCATCATTGCGAACTACTTCGTGTTGAAGCGCGATGATATGGCCACAAGCTTCAACTGGCCAAATCTGATTATTTGGGTTTGCGGCTTCATTTTATATCGCCAGTTCATGGTTATCGATACACCACTGGGAAGCACATTCCCCGTTATGATTATCGTGTTTGCTGCAACCTGCGCAGTTGGATTCATTGCGCGCAAAGCTGCTGCCAACAAATAGCCGAACTTCCGCCACCAAGCACAAAAGCGCCCGCTTGTCTGCTCCCATGCAATCAGCGGGCGCTTTCTTTATGGAATGCCGATTGCGGCCAAGAAGTCAAAAAGAAGCTTTTACTAAAGCAAGTATTTTTCAATAAGTACCCTGATAACGCGTGTATCCAAGGGCGTTTCCGATGTCTCGTAAGTAGCCAAAAGCTGCTCACCGGGAAATATGCCAGCCAACGCATAACTGTTTAGCTTGTGCACCATGCCCTCTCGGTACTCAGCATCATCCATGCCCCCAAAATGCTCCCAATAATATTCTGCGCGAGTACGCTTGTTCAATACCGTAAAGTCAGGATAGACGGGATTGTATCCTCCCAGGTTGAGAGGGCGCTCGTATTTATACGGCACGCCCGCCGCCTCTAGAGCGTCAGCGATAAGCACTTCGGATTTCGAGCGCACCCGCACGCCACCGCGCGTGAATAGCGAATACGATCCAAACGGATGTGAATTACCTGCATACTCTTCAAGCTGCCAGCGTCGAGCATACTCGTCGTTTGACAAAATATAAGGCTCCACCAGCTCTTTTCGAGCATCAGACAGGTTTTCGTAAGTCAGCCCGAGGACCCCTGAGCCCTGCAAGCCTCCCTTGTCGCAGCGTACTTGAATTCGCTCAAGCAAGGCTTTTTCCTTTTCGGCAGCCTTAAGCAAGCGAGCCTCGTAATCTTTTTGTGCAAGAGCGCGAACTTGCTCCTGGTCGCCTTTGCCCAGGTAAACACCTTTTTTATCCGTAGCTGTCTTGCGCCAATAATAATGAATACCGTTTTTTGAGTCATCGACGAGCAAAGAGCCCTCAGGCGCCTTGCTAAGTCCCTTTTGTGCCCACTCGATTGCATCGTTTAGCTCGGCCAGCTCTGATTTGACCTCATCCAGCAACATTGCGCACCCCCTTATTCCTTTGCTTTCATCTAAAATAGGAGAGAATCGTATTTTTTCTATATTTCTCCTATTTATAGCACGGTCCTCTTTGATAAAATAGGAGAAAAATGAAATTTTTTAATTTTCCTCCTATTATTTAACCTTGATTTAGACAACACGCAGTGCAAAATGAGTCAAAACAAGCAATTTCATTTGATAATTGAAAGAAATAATAGGAGAAATTTCAATTTTTTATCAAAATCTCCTATTTTGCTCAAGTAGTGCATATTAAAAATAGGAGGAAATCAAAATAATTTTGATTTCCTCCTATTTTAGTTTTCAAAACCCCGAAAAGAGCAAACAAAGGCTCCCAATCGAAGAGCTTAAATCCACAATATGCGCTTCTAACTCAACGATACCGAGCGCAAGCCGGGCCGTACAGACATTCTAATATTGCCACACCCCACAAGGAAGACGTCTGTTTGTCCGCATCACGCAATCAGCGGGCGCTTTCTTTATGGAAAAGCTGCACGCAGTCAAGAAGCCAAAAAGATGAAAACCTGTATAAACATGCAGGTCTGGGAAACACGTGCTCCCCGCAAGTGCGATAATAGCATCACGAAAAGGCAGCGAAAGGAGACATTTATGGAGTATGCAGCCCTTGACGAAGAGATCAAAAACGCAATGCGCGCAAAGGACAGCCTGCGCCGAGACATTCTGCGCATGGTGAAAACCGAAATCAAAAGCATCGAGGTAAACGAGCGTCGTGAGATTACCGAAGCCGACGTAGGTGCTATGCTTAAGCGCGTCATCAAGCAAACAAAGGAAACGCTAGAAGATTCCAAAAAGGGTTCCGACCAAGAGCGCACCGATAAACTTGCTGCTCAAGTTGCTGTTTTGGAAGAATATCTGCCCCAGCAGCTGTCGGGCAATGCGCTGATCGCGCTTATCGAAGAGAAGATTGCTGAGCTGGGTGCCTCGTCCAAAAAGGACATGGGCAAAGTCATGGGCGCCCTTACTGCTGCAACCGACGGCAATTTCGACAAAGCAGCCGCTGCAAAAGAAGTAGGCGCTCGACTTTCGTAAAAGGGAATTTGACCTGCGGTCGAAGGGCGAAAAAGTACATGCCCGCCGCAACCGTGCGGGTCGGAGCGGACAAGTTGCAAGACGCACGTCGATAGCAAAGCCTTGCGACTTGCAAAGATGGAAGCATCATGAGCACTTGTCAGAGAAAATCTTTTGAGAGAGGAATTCAGCATGGCAAACATCTTGGTAGTGCACGGTAGCCCCCGAAAAGGCGGCAACAGCCAGATTATGGCAGACGCGTTTATTGAGGGCGCGCGCGAAGCCGACAACGAAATTCGCGTAGCTCATGTAGGCAGCGCAAAAATCAACGGCTGCTTGGGCTGCGAATATTGCTTTACCCATGGTGGCGAGTGCTGCCAAAAAGACGACATGCAAAACTTCTATGGCGACCTGGAGTGGGCCGACACCGTTGTTTACGCATTCCCGCTTTACTACTACAGCTACCCCGCACAAATAAAAGCGTTCATGGATCGCCAGTTCTGCGCAATAGGCGGACGCAAATTCGCCATGAAGCGCGCGGCAATGCTCGTGCCATTCGAAGACAAGGATATTACCACCGCCGATGGTCTGGTGAAAAGCTTTGAAATTGCCATGAATTACTCTCACCAGGAAATCCTGGGCATTGTGCTGTGCAACAACAGCTACGAGAAAGGCGCCGTTAACGGCAAGCCCGCAATCGAGGAATGCCGCAAGCTGGGCGCCTCCATCAAATAGCATGCCGCGTGCAATGCAGTAGCGGGGTCTCAAGCGAGCGAGGCTCGCCGAAAGCCAATCGGATTTGTTGCACTGCTCACGAACGCGGAACAGCGACAACCGCCTGGGCGAATGACCGGTCGTCGCCCTACAAGAGAGGGGTGCTAAGTTGTGCACTTCTCCACTCTTTTCCACCCGCTTTTCCCCGTTTTCAGAAGTCCGGTAAAAGAAACAGGTCAGGGCGAATAACGCTCTGACCTGGCTTTTTCATGGTGCCCCCGAGATGATTCGAACATCCGACGCACGGTTTAGGAAACCGACGCTCTATCCCCTGAGCTACGGAGGCAACTTGCTCGCGAAAGCGAACTTTGTTATTGTACCATGACGTTTTACTCTTGCGCGAAATTAGAAAGAAAGGCACTTCATGTCACCGCGATTTGACGCATATGTTTTCGACCTAGACGGCACGCTGCTTGACACCATGGATGATTTCGTTGCCGTGACCAACACGACATTAGCCCAAATGGGAAGCAAGCGCACTTACACGCGCAAGGAAATACTGGACTGCTTTCAACGCGGCGGCATCGTGGTGCTTTTGCAGGAAGAACTGGGACAAGAGCTGCCCGAAGAAAAAGGGAAGGAAGTCTATCGCACTTGGTATGGCACGTTTGCTGAGCACGGCCTGGAACACACCAAGCTCTATCCGCACGTCAAAGAAACACTGACAGCGCTGAAAGCCCAAGGCGCAAAACTAGCGGTGCTCTCAAACAAGCGCGATGAAGACGCCAAGATGACCATCAACCATTTTTTTCCGGGAATCTTCGATGCCGTTCACGGAGAAAGCCCTGATTATCCGCGCAAACCTAACCCGCAAGGCCTGCTGAACACCATGAAAGAATTAGGCGTTCTAGCGCACGAAACCGCTTATGTGGGAGATTCCGCAGGCGATGTCCGCGTGGCGCAAGCAACGGGCGCGTTCGCGGTAGCGGTTGAATACGGATACGGCACGAACGGGAACATTGGCGAAACCAACCCCGATGCCCTGATTTCGCAATTCGATCAGCTGCTGTCGCTCTAAACGAGCCACACGGAAAGCGGCGGACGCCGAGTTGCAACCGCCAACCGTCGCCATCAAGCTGCAGAATCGAAATCCAACAGCTACGCGTGAATGACCTGGGGAATTGCCAGATCAAAGTCCGCGCGAGGAACACGCGGGACGCACTGCTCGTCGAAAGCAACGCCCGACACCCAGCAATCTTCACGCAGTTGCGGCAAATAGCGGTCGTAATTTCCCCCGCCATAACCCAAGCGACCGCCTTGGCTGTCAAAAGCGACCAGCGGCATCACTAAAGCATCCAGCTCATCAGGGGAAACAAGGGGGAAGCGCTCAAAGTCAAAGTCGCTCGGATCAAGATTCTTGGCAGGCTTCGCAAGGAATGCCTCTTGACGCAAAAGAGCCGTCTTACAATCAACATCCACAAAAAGCATGGTGTAACCAGGGGCTTCTTCTTGCAAAACCATCACGGGAAGGGCAATACGCCAACCCACATGCTGCACATGGCGAACAACATCGCGCAGGTCAACTTCGCTGCCAAGCGCAGAAAACAGGCCGACCAGCGGCTGTTTTCCCGACACAGACCCCGTCTGCTTAAAAGCTACCTCTAACTGCTCTATAACCTCGCGACAAATAGCAGCGCTTTTCTGGGCGCGAGCACCGGGATTCATTTCGTTGCGACGAGCAATAACGCTCTTACGCAAAGCGGCTTTTTCCCGAGAAATGTCTGCATCATCAATCGTGACCATCGCAAAATCCTTTCGCCTCTGAACGTTACCCGAGTTCCAACTGGCTGCATCGGCGCAGGCGACCTCCATACCCGAGTTCCAACCAACAGCGCGCCCCGCAACCAGCGATCCCAAACGCTATCCAAGTCCTAGCACCTGCATAACCAAAAGCGCCACCGTAAGCAGCGTTACCACCACAACAGTCGCCCAGATAAGCACGCGGGAAATGCGACCCGAAACATACTTTCCCATAATGCGTTTATCGGAACTGATAAGCGCCATGAACACCAGCAGTACCGGCAGAATAACACCGCAAACGAACTGGGAGAACAGCATAATGGACATCAGATTGATATTCGGAATCAAAACAATAAGCGCAGAGAATATGATCACAAACGTCAAGATGCCCTTGAACATGGGGGCTTCTTTCCAAGTGAAGTCAACGCCCGCTTCCCAACCGAACGCTTCGCAGATAACGAAAGCCGTGGTCAGCGGTAAAACGCATGCCGCCAAAAACGACGCGCCAATCAGACCAACGGCGAACAACATTTGCGCATAGGGACCCGCAAACGGCTCCAAAGCGCGCGCAGCATCGGCAGCGCTTTCAATCGACACGCCTTCGGGATACAAAACGGCACCCGTGGTTACCACAATAAACCACGCCACCAGGCACGCCGCCACCGTTCCCGAAATCGCATCGACGCGCATGGGCAGCGCATCATCTACGCTCATGCCTTTTTCCACAATGTTGCTTTGCATGTTGAAGATCATCCACGGCGCAATCGTGGTACCAACCATAGCAATCATCAGCGAAATATAATTCGTGTCGTTCATGATTACGGGCGTAAACGTGCAGGCCAAAGCCTGTCCCCAATCGGGCCGCGCCATAACAGCCGCAATCGCATACGTAATGAATACCAACGAAATAGCTAAAAAAATACGCTCGACGCGCTTGTAATTTCCGCCCACAACCAGCAACCACACCACCAGCGCCGCAATCGGAACGGTTACATACTTGGAAACGCCGAACATCTCCATGCCGCCGGCAATGCCCGCGAACTGCGAAATAATCGTTGCCACGTTGCCAATAAGCAGCGCAACCATGGCAAGAGCGGTCAAACGAATGCCGAAGCGCTCGCGAATCAGCGCAGCGTAACCTTTACCGGTAACCGCGCCCATACGGCTTGCCGTAAGCTGGACAACCATCAAAAGGATGCACATAATGGGAAGCGCCCACAGCGTTTTGTACCCAAACAGCGCGCCAACCTGGGAATACGTTGCAATGCCGCCAGCATCGTTGCCCGCCATAGCCGTGATAATGCCCGGCCCCATAGCCGCCAAAATCACCATGAGCTTTGACTTTTTCGGCAGCTTGCCTTTTTCCTCGCTCGGCGCCAGCTCTTCCCCTGTGGAAGTAGCCAGCTCAATGAGCTCTTCTTCCTTCATAACCATGATTTAACTCCAGGGGTAGTGCAACAGCTGTAAAAGAATAACCGTGTAGAGCGCTATAAACGCCAGCACGCCCAACACGATTCCCACCACAACAATCGGTTTGAACTTCTTTTCAATGGCGTCATCTTCAACAGCATCCCACGCGTCATCGGTGGTAACAATGCCCAAAATGGACCCATCTTCGTCCACAACAGGCAGCGCGGGCAAGTTATATTTGAAGATGGTCTCAACCACGTCGTCTTCAGTTGTGTCAGGCGTAATCGAAATGACCTCGTCAAACATGACATCGTGCATGTGCTTCGACTCCGGAGCAAGCACCAGCGTACGCAACGATGCCACGCCAACTAACTTATCGTACTCATCGCACACGTACACGTGATGAATGGACGGATAATCCTCGGGAAGGGCACGCAGCAGCTCGATGGTATCATGCACGGTATCTTCCTCGTGCACTTGCACGAACTGCGTGGTCATCATGCCGCCAGCCGTGCCGTCCTTGAAGCCCAAAAGTCCGCGAATCTCTGCTGCTTCCTCTACGCCCATCAGGCGCAACAGCGTTTCAGCCTTCTCGTACGACAAATCGCGCACAATATCGGCCGCTTCGTCGGGGTCCATTTTTGCCAGCATGACAGACGCCTGGGCATCAGGCAGATCATCGATGAATTCCGCCTGATACTCGTCTTCCATTTCGGAGATTGCTTCCGAAGCCTGGTTCATATCCAGGTGCTTGAATACGTTCGCACGCTGCTGCGGGTCAAGCTGCTCCAAAATGTCCGCAACGTCGGCCGGATGCAACTCATCCAAACGCTTGTGCGTCACGGAAAGCTGCACTTCGGACAAGTCGCGGTCCAAAAGGTCCATGTAATTCCAGGCGATGATCTGCTCGTCAATGGGATGCTTCATGGCCTTTGCCGCCGACACCACCGCGCGCTCAAGCAGCGGATGGAGCCCGCGCAAGATACCGCGAACGCCTACTTCAGCGCCAAGAAGACGCAACTGGCTACCTGATTCGGAAAGCTTCAGGTCGTTTACGCGCACAACCTTCAAGCCCTGCGTATCAACAATCTGACGGTCCATCAAATCGCGCGCCAGCAGCACTTCATCGGGCTGCAAATAGCTGAAGCGGATATCGTGACTTTCAACGGAAAGTTTGATGCCTTCCTCGTCGAACTGATCCACGTACTTGCGCCATGAAATCATAAACGGCACGCGGCCCGGCCCTTGAAACGCCAGGCTCGTAACGCGCGGAAAGACCTCGCCCGTCTGAATGGCCAGGTCAGAGATAACACCGATGCGCTCCCCTTCGGAGTCAACCACCGGCTTTCCTTTAATTTGAGAGAGATAAAGCATTGAGCCTCCCCTTTACTTGGCACGACACGGCACACCACAACGAAGCGCGCCGCCAGACGCGATTTCGCTTATATGCATAGACGTGACACAGCCGACGTTCTTCGGCTGCCAAAAGAAGGAAGCCGAAGGATTACATACTGTGAGGTTTCTGTTTTCGAACCTTCAAGTACGTTCCTTTCCTTTTTCCTGTAGAAGTGAATGCATGCCGCAGAACCAGACCTGTTGCTGGCTGACTCGCACGCGCTTGCCATTCGCGTTGCGCTACCGACACCAACCGTTCGCGCATTAAAAAAGCGAGCAAGACCATGGACATACATTAGCCCATAAATCTTACTCGCTTGATACTGCCAGCGCAAGAAGGAATCGGCGAAGCGCACGTCAAAGCCACAAAACGCCGCTTGTGGCTGCGTGACACTGCTTGTAATGGCGCGGCATTGCTTGCAGCGCCACCCACTCGAGCAGCCGGCGCTCGCCGCTGCGCTCCTGCTATCCCAGAGAGCTTCCTGTCACCGAACCCGAAGTGGTCTGCAACGTGCTAGGATCGCCGCCGGCTTCCACGATCTTCATCATTTCCGCCAGGCCTTGAGTATCGCAAATAACATAGGAAACGTCGCCGATGTACGCCGTGGTCGAAGGCACCATTGCCGAATACATGGTAAAGCCGTCCTTGAACGACATGGCCAAACCCAGGATGTCCATAAGCGACATATCAGTATCAACGCACTTCGCGCCAGAACGGATGGCCTGTTGCATAGCGGCCGGATCAAGCGCGAGCACCTTGTCCACCACTGCCTTAATCAAAAGGCGCTGGTTCGAAGTACGCGTGAAGTCGCCATCGGCATAAGCACGGCTGCGGGCAAAACCCAACGCATCCCAGCCGCTCAGCGTCTGATAACCCGGCTGAATTTCAACCCAGGCATCGGCGTCGTTGATGTAGTACGGAACATCAACTTCCACGCCGCCAATAGAATCAACCAGGTCCATTACGCCATCGAAACCGATTTCCACATAGTGCGAAATCTCAACGCCACACAGCTTGGAAGCCTCGCGAATTGCTCCTGCAACACCGCCGTATGAACGCGCCGCGTTGAACTTCTGCGTTCCATACCCGCTGAGCTCGATCTTCGTGTCACGCGGAATGGACACCATGGTCACCACTTTATTCACCGGGTCAACACGCGTCAAAATGTTCGTGTCGGATCGAGAACCCGTGAAGTCATCGGCATCACGCGAGTCCGAACCTAACAGCAGCACGTAAAATACCTCGTTGAAGCTGTTGCCCTTCGCAAGCGCTTCTTGGATTTCCATCTCTTCTTCCGAAGTATGGTTGCCGCCCAAGTCGCTGTTGACTTCATTGAAAAACACGAAGGCGTAAGCGCCCACGCCAAGAAGGGCAACCACGAACACGGAAAGGATAGCCAGGGCAACTTTTTTGCCGCGCGTACCTTTTTTCGCACGCTTGTGGGAGTAGTTCTGCGTGTTGTCGCGGGAATACGACTCCAGGATTTCCTCTTTTTTACGCGCATACACTTCCGAGTTGCGCGAATAACGACTCATGGGATCGTCGGTATGGGCGGAAAGCTGGCTGCCAAGATAATCGGCTTCCTGCTCTCTGCGTTTTCTTCCAAACGCCATGCAAGCTCCTTAACGCCCCTATCAGGGGAAAGATTATTTATATTTGAATCATTGGCCTTGTTGCCAATTCAACCAAGTTTAATATTTTATCAGCGCTTGCTTGCAATGGACAAAACTCAACGTCATTCACATATTTTTGTACTTTTTTGCTCCACAGCACAATGCGAAAAAGGCGCGATTCCGTCACAGAAAAGGAACTGCTACACAGTAGAGCATAAAGTGCGAATTAATGCTGAAGGGATCGGTACGCTCGGCAGGCTCATAAGCCTGAAAGAACAACGAAGAGCCGCCCGCAAGCGACCCTTCGAGTAATTCTTCTATTCTAGCAGCAGCCCCATTGGCACCTGAAGTCGACATCAACTCCAAATTACCGCCGTTTCCGCCGCTCCTAGTAACGGTTATCGTAAATGCGGCGCGCCTTCTTCTCGGAACGCGGAAGATCGCCAATGGCAACGCCCTTCGCCACGGGGGTCATGTTCAGCTTTGCCTTGAACAGGGCAGCCAGCTGCTTCTCCACCTTTTCGCGCTCTTCGCCCGTGGCGGCCGTCTCAAAGAAGAATGTCAGAATGTCGCGGCCGTTCAAGTGGTCGATCATAATCTGGTACTCTGAGGATGCGCCATCGGTGAACGCCAGAATTTCCTCGAACTGAGCAGGGAACATGTTCACGCCCTTCACCTTCACCATGTCGTCGGTGCGGCCGGTAATGATGTCGATACGCGGATGCTCGTTGTGCCCGCAGGGGCAATCTTCCAGCACGAAACGGCTTAGGTCATGCGTGCGGAAGCGGATGAGCGGCGCGCCTTCCTTTTGCAGCGTGGTCAGGACAATCTCGCCTTCTTCGCCATCGGGAACGGGCTCGCCCGTGTGTGGGTCCACAATCTCCACGTACACGTAATCACTCCAAATGTGCATAGCGCTGTCTGCCTGGCAGTTAATGCCAATGCCCGGGCCGTAAATCTCGGTCAGGCCGTAAATGTCGAACAGCTCAACGCCCAGCTCGTTCGCAATACGCGCGCGCATCTTTTCGCCCCAACGCTCGGAGCCAATAACGCCCTTGCGCAGCTTGATCTTGTCGCCAATGCCGCGCTTGGCAATTTCTTCGGCCAGCAGCAGCGCATACGAGCTGGTTGCGCACAGAACGGTGGATTCCAAATCCTGCATCATCTGCAGTTGCTTGTCGGTGTTACCAGGACCCATAGGAATGGCCATAGCGCCCAAGCGCTCGCAGCCCAGCTGGAAGCCAATGCCAGCCGTCCACAGGCCGTAACCAGGGGTAATGTGAATGCGATCTTCGGGAGTGATGCCCGCGTACTGATAGCAGCGGGCGAACATGGTTGCCCAGTCGTCAACGTCTTTCGCGGTGTAGGGAATGATGACCGGCGTGCCCGTTGTGCCTGATGAGCTGTGGATACGCACGATTTTTTCGGGCGGCACCGCGGCAATTCCCAGCGGATATGCCTCGCGGAGGTCAGCTTTATCGGTAAAGGGAAGCTTGCGGAAGTCATCCATGGTGCGGATGTCGCTCAAATCGAAGTCGGCGAACTTCTTTGCGTAGAAAGCGGAGTTCTCTTTGAGTGTGGCGAATTGCGCAGTGACACGAGCCCACTGCTCTTTGGACATGTCCATGTTTTCCTCTTTTCAATTGCGATGCGAGCAAGCTTGAGGATCTGGCTTGCCACGCACCTGGGTTTTCTGCGGTTTCCTGTTTACCGCGAACATGCCACTCATTGTACGCCGCGCATGATGCTTTGAACAGCTGGAATGTTATTTATTTTGGCGAAGGGGCGCAAGGCCCGAAAACGGGCGCACAAAAGAAAGGCGAAGGGGGCGCGGTGACACAGGTGCAGCGGGCAGCGGCGCGCGGCAGGGCGGGCTGCGGGCAGCGGTGCGCGGCAGGGCACGCGGGGACCGCACACGAAGGAACCGCGAGCCGCAAAAGAGGAAGCGAGCCGTTCCTAAAAGTGGCACGCATCCCTTATCCAAGGCTTCCACAAGGGACATTCTTCCCATCCTTCTGCAAAGCCCATCATCCTTTTATCGATATCCGGATATTCCGCAAACAGTTCGAATAACCTTCTTCGCCAAGCGGTGTTGGGGGCAATATTTTCAAGTAAATAGCTGAGAATGGTGAGAGCGCAAAAGAGCCGATCAGGCGATACTTCAAAAGGAATATGCCAACGATTATCGCGAGGGACCATGGGTCGATTGCCAGCAACACGATTCCAAAGCCTGCCATGGTGTGCGCATATATTGCGCACCGTATTCAAAGAAACTAGCCATGATTCAAGAACTCTTGCAGAAAGCCCCAGGTCTTTAGCGAGTTTGTTCCTAATCTGAACCGATGCACCTTTATAAAGCGTAAGCATTTGCCCAAAATCCATGGTGTTCACAAGCATCCAATAAGGTGGTAAGTCATGGGAATCACCGTACTTATCCCTGAAATGGACAATGAACGGCTCTCTAGAAAAAGCAACCTTGCCTTTGCATTTCTCGATGAACTTTTCATATTTTTGATTATTGAGCCTTGGAAGATTCTCTTGCTCAAGAAAGCCAAAAGGACCTGTATTTTTTGCGAGCTCGTAAGCTAGCTGCGTTCGAAAATAAACCTCAACGCGCTCGACAGCATCCAACACGATGAGCCGTAATTGACGGTCAAACGTATAGATATTCCATACTTTCTCAAAAGTAGTTTCCGGCTTAAACGAATTATCTTCCTGTTTGAAAATATGCCAATACCCGCTCAGGCGATAATAGCCTACGTCAACTAAATGATCGCGAATTACCGCCTTATCGCCCTGCATGCCTCGACTCAGCAGCAAATCAACCTGATCATCAAAAGTTGCAAAAGGCTTTTCGTATTGCATAACGGCTCCCTATATAAAAAAGACCCGTCAGTGAGCTTGCAGCAGATGCCGACGGGTTTACTATAGCCATATTATAACGAATTTCACCAAGCAAGAGCCTAG
>CAKTXN010000002.1 GCA_934630905.1 uncultured Eggerthellaceae bacterium | reverse complement strand
TGATTGGCACGATTGGCATCAAGATTGCCGAGAGGTTGCGTAATCCCATTCGCAAGGCGCTTGCGAAATCCGAGCGCTTCTGGCCTATTGGCACCATCGATCAGTGCGCGAAGAGCGCGAGTGAGATTCTTGACCTGTGCAACATGATGGGCGAGGGTTGGCTGCTCACGGGCGAGATGGTGGAGCTCATCGAGCGCGGCACGCCTAATATTGTGTGTGCCCAGCCGTTCGCGTGCCTGCCGAATCACGTGGTGGGCAAGTCGGTCATCAAGGAGTTGCGCCGTAGGCATCCGGAAAGCAACATTGTTGCCGTTGACTACGACCCCGGTGCGTCCGAGGTGAACCAGCTGAACCGCATCAAGCTCATGATTTCCGTGGCAAAGGCGAACCTGGCGAAGAACGGCGGCCATCAGTAAGCGCCGCCGTAGAACCACGCTTGCTAGCAACCCTTTTGTTGACAAATTACCCCACCTTTTGTCAACATTTCAAGCATTTGAGAACCCGAGGTACCCTGCGTGCCTCGGGTTTTTGCGCTCTGCTGCGGTATGTAATCCGGGTTGAGATGTTTTCTGGCGCGATGCCGCCCAGTTATGTGATCGGCCTGATAAAAACAACCCACTTTTCGGTGGATTTTCTTCTTTGCAATCGCCAAAAATCAGTGTTTCCCCAGGTCGCAAAAAAGTAAGCTAGAGTAAACCCACAGAAAAGTGGGTCGTTTTTATCAGAGCAGGAAAACCCTGCCGTCCTTCATCAATCCAGGGGGCGCCCGCCGGCAAGGGCTCGCCTCACGACTCCGCTTGGATAATGCTTCACTGCAACCGCAACTCGCTCAACTTATCCAAAGCGTCGCAGTTCGGCTCGACCCTTGCCGGCAGACGCCCCTTTGAGGGTCTGTGTATCGGGAGCTCGGTGCGCGCTTGGGTTCGCGGCGCGTCGTCTCTTGGTTTAGCGTTCCTTCTAGCTTTCTCGGCGGCATGTTGTCGCTTTTTTCGTCTGTGCGGGGCAGGTGGGGAGGCTTTGCCGCATTCGAATCAGCCGGGGGATTTTTGCGACCTGGGCTTTTGCTGTGTATGGTGGGGCCGAAGGACTCCAGGACGCCCTTCCTGCGCTCTCGACCTGCCCCGTACCGTCGATTCGGACGTTTTTTGCGCCCGATTTCCGACAAGATGGCCTTTACCCGCTCATTTTGCCCAGTGTGATTCGCTGTACTCGTCAAGGCCGCTCGGCAATGGAAAGAGCTTGCCCCCGGAAGCGTCCTTTCGCATCAGGGTGCTGAATTGTTGACAAAAGGTGGGGTAGTTTGTCAACAAGGGAACAGGGGCGCGGTCATGTCGGGTCGCGCCGCAGGTTTGACAGAATGCGGCGTTTGTTTCGCAGGCCATCGCTATCTACTGCGGCAAATAAAGTTCGCTCGCTGAGATTACATGAATGCCAAAAGCTGCACAAGCGGAATGGTTGCTACGGAAACTACCAGGGTGACCACGGTCATGCCGGTGGCATATTCGCCTTCGTTGCTGTTCATGGAGGCAATCATAGGAACAACGGTCATGATGGGCAAGCTCATGATGGCAACCATGGATACCATCATGTCCTGAGGCAAGCCAATAAGCATGAAAATGTGGCCGCCGATTACAGGCAGTAAAACCATCTTTACGACAATGCCCACATAAAGTTCGGCGCATTTCAGCACCTGCATCCATTTGGAGAAACACACCATGGCACCCAGATACATCATGCACAGAGCGCCGGTGGCATTGCTGATGGTTGCTAGGGTATCGTTGATCACAACGGGAATAGGAACGCCGATAAACACAACAATCAAGGCAAGCGCTATGGCAATGATGTTGGGCGAAATGAAATTCTTGATGGTGAACTTGGTTTGGCGGTCGCGACCCGTGGCCATCCAGATGCCAAAGGTCCAGAAAATAGCCTGGTCAACAATGGTGAATAGCATCATGTACAGCATGCCTGCGGTGGGGAACAAGGCAACCAGCAGCGGAATACCCACAAAACCCGTGTTTCCGAACATGAAGCAGAAGGTAAAAATCTTATCGCGGTCTCCCTTGAGGCGCATGATTTTTGCCGTAGCGAAAAGAATCACTGTTACCACAACGTAGAAGACGATGGCGAATACCACAATAATGGCATTTTCTGCGATGGCCTCTTTGGTGGTAGCGATAGTGCCGTAGAAAATAAGCACAGGAAGCAAAATCTTGGTAATGATCCGAGTGAGGTGGGGCATAGATTCTTGCTTAATGACGCCTTTCTTGCCAGCGACAAAGCCAACGGCAAGAATCAGGAAAAAGATAATCATTTGGTGTAAGGTGACCTCAAAAGCCATGGCTTCTCCTTGTGTTTGTTGGTTTTGAGAAAAATTGTAAAAGATTGGCTTTTGTTTTGCTGTACAATTTCGTACATAGTGTACGAAATTTAAGGAAGAACTATGACGCGCCCCGACTCAAGAAATAAACGAACCGAGCAGCAAATAGCTAATGCTCTTTTGCATTTGCTGGAGAAGAAGCCTTTCGAGGCGGTGAGTGTTTCGGAGTTGGCGCGCGAGGCGAATGTGAGCAGGTCAACGTTTTATGCGCACTTTGATAATGCCGACGACGTATTTGTGCGGCTGGTTAAGGAGATGAACCAGTACTCCCGGGAATTGCGCATCCAGCTTCGATGCGATGGGTGCCAAGAGCGGGGTGGTCGCCAGCCTTTCTGTGCGCTGTTGCGCGAAAGCCAGCGTTATCATGCGTTGGTGCGTGATCCTCATTTTCTCCAGGTGTATCTGAGGTTTTCTGAAGACATCATGGAGGGCGACATCTATGCTGACTTGGTGAATGACGGCTTGCCTCAGGATGTTGCTCAGATGATCTTCCGTTTTCAGATGAGTGGCTGTTATATGGCTGCGATAGAAACCCCCGCTAACGCCGACTGGACGCGTATGCGAGCGTCGTTGGATACGTTCATTCGTGGTGGCATTGCGGCACTGCGAGACAGGTAGGCTGAGTGTATATTGTTGACAAATTACCCCACCTTTTGTCAACAATTAAAGAATCCGAGGTGCTTTTCGCATCTCGGATTCTTTTTATGCCCTGGTCAAAGGGTTGTTTTGTTTTTTGTTTCGGGCTGCGCATCTAAGAGATTGGCTATCGTTGTTGACAAAAGGTGGGGTAATTTGTCAACAAACGGCGTTACGAGCGCTCGTTGTTGGAAGCAAGGTAGAGCAACGCGTTGCAGATGCATGCGGCAATGTTGGAGCCGCCTTTGCGTCCGCGCGCCACAATGTAGGGGACGTCGGTGCGGCTCAAAATGAGCTCTTTGGACTCCACCACGTTCACGAAGCCAACGGGCACGCCTACGATGAGCGCCGGAGTGACCATGGAGCCTTCTTCAAGCATCTCGTACAGGCGGATAAGGGCGGTCGGTGCATTGCCCACGGCGTAGATCAGGGGTTTTCCCAGCGCCGCGCCGCGCTCCATGCACACGGCGGAGCGCGTGATGCCGCGCTCTTTCGCCTCGGCGGCAACATCGGGGTCAGCCATGAAGTTCAGTACTTCGCCACCGAAACGCCCCAGCACGCGTTTGTTGATGCCGGCTTTCGCCATGTTCGTGTCCGTCACAATGCTCACGCCCGACTTCAGCGCTTCAACGGTGCGCGACACGGCATGCTCGGAAAAGCACAGGTTGTCGGCGTAATCGAAGTCGGCGCTGGTGTGAATGCAGCGTTTGATAACCAGCTCGTTTTCCGGATCAAGAACGCGATTTCCCAGCTCAGAGGTAATAATCTCAAAACTGCGCGTCTCAATATCGGCCGGCTTTACAAACTGAATCTCGTCTAATGGGTTGCTCATAGCCCCTCCTTAACAATGCGATAAATAGCGTCCATATCCAGCGATTCGCGCACGGTTTGCGCCAGCTGGTCGTATTGGCGATTCTTGTAAGCGCGGAAGCTTTCGGTGGGGAAGCCGTTCGTGGTAAGCCCGCGCGCTTCGCACAGCATGCGCGCCAGTTCAAACGGGAAGCTGCCTTCCTCCATCAGGCCGTGGCAGTACGTGCCCATAACGTTGCCACATACGCAACCGTCCTGCGCGCTGGGGCGGCCGTCTTCGTATTCCAGTGTGGCGAAGGGTGCGGCGCCGCTGCCTTCTTCGATAGTGGAAACACCCATATGAATCTCGTAGCCATCAAGCGTTGTGCCTGATAGCGGCGCTAAAACGTTGCCGAACGTGCCCGTGGTAGCTTTCACGCGCGTGCGTGTCTTCGCACCTTGGAACACGGTATGCACGGGAAGCAGCCCCAGGCCTTCTGCCGTGCCGCCGCCTTCTGTGTTGTCGGGGTCGGCAATGGAGCGTCCCAGAATCTGGTAGCCGCCACATACGCCCAACACGGGGCGTCCCGTTGCGGCATATGCGCGAATTGCCTGGTCCAGCCCGACTTTGCGCACCCAGGCCAAGTCGCCCATGGTGTTCTTCGAGCCGGGCACCACTAAAAAGTCCGGCGCGCCAAGCTGTTCGGGCTTGTAAACGTAGCGCACGGCAACGCCGGGGAAGCGTCCCAGCGGGTTGAAATCGGTGAAGTTCGAGATGTGCGGAAGCCCAATAACGGCAACGTCAACCATGCCGGCAGTGGGCGTGGTGGCGCTCAGGCGGCCGGAAAGCGAGTCTTCGTCGTCGATGTCCACGTGCATGTAGGGAATAACGCCCACTACGGGGGTGTCGGTCAGGCTTTCCAGCATGTCCAGGCCGTTTTCCAGCAGCGATACGTCGCCGCGGAAGCGGTTAATCACGGTGCCTTTTACCATGGCCTGCTCTTCGGGTTCCAGCAGCTTGATGGTGCCGTACAAGCTGGCAAACACGCCGCCACGGTCGATGTCGCCCACCAAGATGATGGGAGCGCCCGCCATGGCTGCCATGCCGCAGTTCACGAAGTCGTTTTGCTTCAGATTGATCTCAGCGGGGCTGCCAGCGCCTTCCAGCACAATGATGTCGTTTTGTTCCGCCAGTGTGTCGTATGCCTGCTTGATGGTGGGGCGCAGCTGGTCTTTGAATGCGTAGTAATCGCGCGCAGGCATGTCGCCGCGCACTTCGCCTAGCACAATAACTTGGCTGCCGGTGTCGCCCGTGGGCTTAAGCAGCACGGGGTTCATAAGCACCGAAGGCTCAATGCCCGCTGCTTCGGCCTGCATGACTTGCGCGCGGCCCATCTCCAGCCCTTCAGCGGTAATATAGCTGTTCAGGGCCATGTTTTGGCTTTTGAAGGGTGCGACTTTGTAGCCGTCTTGCGCAAAAATGCGGCACAGCGCCGCAGCGACAAAGCTTTTGCCGGCGTCGGAAGTGGTGCCCAGCACCATAATGGCTTTTGCCGTCATGCGATTTCCTTTCCCTTTCATGCATTTCCCTTTATGGTAACGCTGTTTTGTGTTCCTGGTTCTAATTTCTCAGTTTAGAGAAGCTGTAGCGGCAGCTTCTCTGTTGAGCTTGCGGGCATCATCGTGCGCTCGTTATTGCTTACGAAAGCGTTGCTTGCTTGCCGCCCTGCTAACACTCGTGGTTCCGCTGTTTCCGCTGTTCAAGCACGGCATCGATAGCTTGCAGCAACCGTACGTTTTCCTCATGCGAGCGCACGGCAATGCGATACCATCCCTGGTCCAGGTTGTGATAGTTCGCACAATCGCGTACCAGCACGCCTTGTTTGCGCATTTGCTGCACGAACGTGGGCGCGTCGGGCTGCTCTGCCACGTGGAATAGCAGGAAGTTCGCGGTGCCCCAGCTGGCAATGCCGCGCTCTTTCAGCGCCGCTTTCAGAAACGCTCGCTCTTCGCGTGTGATGGCGCGCACCTGCTCTACGTATTCGGTGCAGCCCAGCGCCGCAATGCCCGCCGCCTGTGCCAAATTCGACACACTCCAAGGCTGACCTGCTGCACGCATTGCTTCGATGAGCGCGTTGTTGCTGGTCAGCGCGTAGCCCAGGCGAATGCCCGGTATGCCGTAGAGCTTCGTGAACGCTTTCAGCACCACCAGATTCGGGTAGTGCTCAAGCCAGGGAACCACGCTGATTTCCTGCGGGTCGTCCAAGAAGCCCACGAAGCACTCATCCACCAGAAGCGTGGTGTTGCATTGCGTGCACTTTTCCAGGATGCGCTCCATCAGCTCATGCGAAACGGTTGCGCCCGAGGGATTGTTCGGCTGGCAAATCACCGCCAAGTCGGTTTCGGGGGTGATGAAGTTGGCGAAGTCATCGCGCACCGCGAAGTCGTATTGTTCGGAAAGCGGATAGAAATCCAGCGCGGCATTCATGGTTGCCAGTGCTTGCTCGTATTCCGCAAACGTGGGCGCACAAACCAGTGCGCGATGCAGCTTTACCGCTGCTACCAGGCGAAAGAGCAAATCCGAGCTGCCATTCCCGCAAAGAATGCAACGCTCGTCTACGTTATCGTGCGCAGCCAGCGCGCGTACCAGGTCGCGGCAAAGCGGGTCGGGGTAGTTGGCAACGTCATCCAGTGCAGCGCAAACTGCTTCGCGCACTTCGGCGGGTACGCCCAACGGCGCGATGTTCGCCGAAAAATCAAGCGGACGCGTGCCGTATTCCTCCTGGAAGCCCTTGATGTCGCCTCCGTGTTCAAGCATGTGGAAAACCCCTTCCTTCAAATACGCTCTCAAGCGCTTCTGCTCAATCCCTGCGAGCTTGGCGCTAGGCAATTCCAGAAACAAGCAAGCGAATGACCAGCGCTAATGCGCACGCAATGCTTGCCGCTGCGAACATCAGCTTATGGCTGGTCGCAATATCGGCTGGCACAATGGCACGGGTTGCATCGCCCACGCTCTCCTTGTGGGCGACCTTGCCGAAGTACACCGCGTCGCCCAGCAGTGCCACACCCAGCGCACCCGCAACCGCGCTTTCGCACTGACCCGAATTCGGGGACGTGCTTTTCTTGCGATCGCGTGCCCAGATGCGAGCGGCGCGTGCGGGGCTGCAGCCAGGCACGAAGATGGCTGCAGCGCACAGCAGCAAGCCGGTGATGCGCGCGGGAATGAAATTCGCCACGTCATCAAGCAACGCTGCGGCGCGCCCGAAATCAAGGTACTTCTCGTTTTTGTATCCAAGCATGCTGTCCATGGTGTTGATGGCTTTGTAAAGCATCGCCAGCGGTGCTGCGCCCAACGCGAAATAAATCAGCGGGGCAATGGAGCCGTCGCTCGTGTTTTCCGCAATGGTTTCCACGGCAGCTTTCGTGCAACCTTCGGCCGTGAGCTCGGTGGTGTCGCGTCCCACGATCATACCTACTTCGCGACGCGCTTTTTCCAGATCGTCATTCTGAAGTGCCTGGTAGACGGGCAGGCTGGCATCGGCCAGGCAGCGCGTAGCCATAATCTGGTAGAACCAAAATGCCTGTAGTACCAGGAAAACTGCCGGGTGAATGAGCCATGCCACCACGGAAATTGCCAGCGTGGGCACAAACGCGGTAGCGCACACGGCAGCAACCAGGATGCGTCCAGCGCGGCGCAGCTTCGCAGGGTCGTTTTCGGCGCGTGCACGCAACGGCGGCTCAAGTTTCGCAATGAGCTTGCCCAGCAGGATAGCGGGGCAGATGGCGGCGAAATGCTCGCCGAACAGCAAATCGGCAACGTAGCCCACAACAAGCGCTACGCTTACGCAGAAGGCAACGCTCATCGGACACCCTGCGCTTCCGTGCTGCTTGATGGCTCGTTTGCGGCGTTTTGCTCGGGGCGTGGCGCTTCTTCCGCGCCGCCTGTCTCGTTTTTGTAGGCCGCCGCCGCTTCCACGAAACCGCGTGCGAGTTTTTGGCAATTCGGCAGGTAGAAGTGGGGGAATCCCGCAAAAAGACGGTCTTCCAGCACGCAGCAATCCCATTGCTTGCCCGTGTATTTCACGGCGTGGCATGCTTGCCCGTTGTGCGAACTGTCAAAGTAATGGAACTCGTGCGCGCGCAACGTGTCGCCCGCATCAAGCCCCATGCCGCGCTCGGAAGCGGTAAGCTCAATGTAGCCAAAGCGCGAAAGCTTACCCGTGTAATGCACTTCACCAGGGATAACGCCCGCCATGGGCCAAGTGCGACCCTCGATATCGGTCAGGTTTTCTTGCAAGTACATGAAGCCGCCGCATTCCGCAAACAGCGGCATGCCCGCCGCATGGCGTGCTTGCAGCTCATGCGCCAGCGCTTTGTTTTCCGCTAAAGCAGCGGCATGCAGCTCGGGGTAGCCGCCACCCAAGTAAACGCCGCATGCGCCCTTGGGCAGGGTATCTCCCGCCAACGGCGAGAAAAACGCCAGCTCAGCGCCAAGTTTACGTAACAGCTCCAAGCTCTCTTCGTAATAGAAGCAGAAAGCCTCGTCTTGCGCCACGGCGATAATCGGTTTATCTGCTGTTGCGGCAGTTACGTGCGAAGGATTATATTCCAGCGCCGGTGCCTGCTGCGCCACGGTAAGTAGCGCATCAATGTCGATGGTTTCCTCCAGCGTGTCCGCCACGGCATCAATACGTTTTTGCAGGTCATCCACTTCGTTTGCGGTAACCAAGCCCAGGTGGCGGCTCTCCAGCGCGAATTCGGGCTTGTTCGGCACGTAGCCTAAAACGGGAATGCCGCATTCCTGCTCAATGGCGGGTGCAAGCAGCGTGGCCAAGCTCTTCGTGCAGCGGTTGATGATAACGCCCGCCACGCTGTTGGGCTGGCGGTACTCGATGATGCCTTTCAGCGACGCAACCAGCGTAAGCGATGCGCCCCGGCCATCGGCGATAAGGATCACCGGCGTATTCGTGGTCTGCGCAACGTGGTAAGCGCTTGCCGTTACTGTAGTGCCGCCCAGGCCATCGTAGTAGCCCATGACGCCTTCCAGAACGGCAATGCGCTGTGCAACTGCCGCGTCTTGCGCGGCGCTCTCTTCGCGCAAGGTGGCTGCGCCTTGCGAAGCAGTGGCTTCTGGGCTGGCGGCTTCTGCGCAGACAGCGCTTTCACCTGCGCCTTCTGCATGAGCGCCCGCATGAGCGCCTGCAAGCGCGCTTTCGGCCAGCAGCGTGCGCACCTGGTCTTCTGTGGAGAAGTACAAATCCAGGTTGCGGCACGGCGTGTTCAGCACCGAGCGGTGGAACATGGGGTCAATGTAATCGGGGCCGCATTTATACGCGTGCACGTTCGCGCCGCGCCGATCAAGGCAGCGCAAAATGCCGCTCGTCACGGTTGTTTTTCCCGAGCCGCTGGATGCGGCAGCGAATAAAATGCGAGAAAGCTGTGCTAACATGCGGCGCTCGCCCCTTCGCTTGCAGCGGCGGCTGCGGGCTTGGCGGCGTCAGCACCAGCACCAGCACCTTCCGCACTCATGATATACACGGGATTTTCAGCCGTCATCAGGTGATATGGACCCGCTTTGCGGTCGCGCGAGATATTCGCTTGCACAATCTCAACGTTCGTAAGTCCGAGCTCCTTGAAGCTTTGCAGTGCAGCCCCGATGGTCTCCAGCGTAATGGCGGTCACCACGAAGCGTACCTGCGGGTTTTTCTCCAGCGCCACGTGCATGATGCGCGTTAAGTTTCCGCCCGATCCGCCAATGAACACGCGATCGGGGGCAGGCAGCGGCTCCAGCGCTTCGGGGGCTTTGCCAGCCACAATGCGCAAGTTGCACGCACCCATGCGTTCCTTGTTCTGCGCCATGAGTTCCAGTGCGGGTTCGTTGCGTTCTATTGCAATGACCTGGCCTTCCGTTACAGCGAACGCCATTTCAAGGGACACAGAACCCGTGCCGGCACCCACATCCCACACGGTATGCTGCGGCTCCAGGTGCAGTTTGCATACGGAAAGCTCGCGCACTTCTTCTTTTGTCATGGGGGCGTCGCCGCGCTGGAAATCGCTGTCGGCGAAGCTGGGCGCGTTATAACGACGGTGCAGAGGAGCGTCGTTTTCCACCAGCATGACCGCCAGATCCAAGAACTCCTGTTGCGCCAGCTCGCTGGCGGTGCCGCTAACAATGCGCTCATCGGGGTAGCTTAAACGCTCGCCCGCATAAACGCGCACGTGACCCAGCCCGCGTTCGCAGAGCTCTTGGCAAATCTCATGCACTTTCGCGTTGCCGCCCGTAAGCGCAAACGTAACGGCGTGGCTTTGCACGGCGCCCACCACGTTGCAGCTGCGTCCGTGGGCAGATACTAAATGAGCGTTCTGCCAGGGCTTTTTCAGCTTCGCGCAGAAATAAACGGGAGAAGATATGCCCGGCAGTGCTTCAACATTGCAATCGGCAAGCAGGTCGTACAGGCCCGCCGCGCCGCTGTAGAAACCTTGGTCGCCCGAAAGCAGCACGCTTATGGTGCTTGCCGTGCTTTCGTGGATTGCCTGCGCGATGTCGCTTGACTTGATCATGATCAAGCGCTCGCCTTCGAACTGGGGGAAGGCGTCAACCAAACGGCGCGCGCCAATAACCAGCTGGCTTTCTTCCACGGCGCGCTGTGCTCCCAAGGTGAGCGTGTCGGGGTTTCCCATGCCGATTCCCACCAAATAAACTTTCTTCATTCGTTTGCTCCTTGGGCTGATAAGGCTCAGATTTCAGTGTTTGCGGGGTCGTACGGCAATTCCGCAGGGTCGCTCAGCGCTTCAAATGCTTCTTCGACCGACATGCCGTCTTCTTCAGCGGGCCGCGCAACAACCACAACGGTCACATTGTGCGCACGTGCCGCCGCAAGCTTTTCGGGATAGCCGCCCGCGGTCCCTGATTCTTTTGTGACCAGGGTTTTTATATCGAAACGCTCAATTACGTCTTCGTTTTCCTGCTGCGAGAACGGCCCGCGACCTGCCAGGATATGCTCATCGGGCAACCCCATGCCGCGTGCTTTTTCAAGCGATGCTTCATCATCTAACACGCGTGCTACTAAGCGTTCCTGGAAATGGGGAAGCGCCTGGTAAACAGCAAGTTCCTTGGCGCCTGTCGTGGAAAGCACGGCACCTTCTGCGGGAATCAGAGCAACTGCTTCCGCAAGCGTGGGCGCCACCAGGCAACCCTGTACGTCGCCCAGGGGACGCAACACGCGCACGTATGGTTTTCCCGCCAGCGCTGCCGCTTCGCGCACATGCCCGCTGATGCTTTGCGCGTACGGGTGCGTGGCGTCAACAACAGCATCGAAATCGCCCATGAACTGGACTTTTTCCTCTTGGGTGAGCGCTCCTTGGTGAAACGAAACCAAAGGGCTGTCCACAAAGAAGTCTTTCAGGCCGCGCTCGGTAGCAACGCTCACGCATACGGATGCGCCCGCATCCGCCAAGAGTTGCGTAAGCTCGCGCCCCTCGGACGTGCCTCCGAAAATCAGTATGTTCGATGCCTTTGTCACGGTGTTTCCGCTGAGTGCCTTTCTTACCATGCCTTGATGCCTTAAGCTGCTCGCTTGCGCTTGCCGCGCTATTCTTTTTGCCATATTTGCGCCGCACTCGCGCCGCGCAATGCTTTATTCGCTTGCGTCTCGCGTATCTTACGCTCCGCTCGAACTCACGTGCTTCGCGCGCTCTATCAGGTGTTACTGCTCGTTTTTATTCCACTGCTTCTTTTTCTGGTAACCACGCGGCGTAACCATCTTCCCATCGATAATCGTTGTGGCCTTGTTGCCCACAAACGCCGTGCAGAACATATCAGCGGGGAAGTCACGCAGTTCCTGGAGCGTTCCCGTCCAGGTTTCTTCGCCAAGACGGCCAATGTTGCGCACTACGCCGCAGATAATGTCAGCGCTCTTGCCATTTGCCAGCAAGATATCGCAGGCTTTCTGCAGGTAATCGGTACGACGATGGCTTGCCGGGTTGTACAGCGCAATGCAGAAATCGGCACCGGCCGCTGCTGTAAGACGCTGCTCGATAAGCTCCCAGGGGGTAAGCAAATCGGACAGGGAAATAACGCAGAAGTCGTGGGTCAAAGGCGCGCCCAAGCGCGATGCGCCGCTTAGAGCTGCGGTAATGCCCGGCACAACGTGAATCTTTACGGGCGCGAATTCATGCGCCAGCTCGTAGCACAGGCCCGCCATGCCGTAGACGCCCGCATCGCCGCTGCACACCATGGCAACGTGCTTGCCATCGGCCGCCATTTCCAGCGCGGCACGGCAACGATCGATTTCCTTGGTCATGGGCGTGGTGAATACGGGGGTGTCCGGTGCCACTTTCTTTGCCAAGTCAACGTAAACGTGGTATCCGCACAGTACTTCCGCGTTGCGCAGCGTGGCAACGGCTTCTTGCGACATGAATGCTTCATCGCCTGGTCCCAAGCCTACAATGGTGAGCTGGCCCCTCTGCGAGCCCGGCTTGAAAAGCGACTCGTAGATGTCGGCGCCCAAGCTCCCCTCGAGCCCCGTGGTGCTCACGGCTTTTTCTTCATCGAACGTGGCAGCCATGGTGTCTGCCACGGCGCCCAAAGCACCCATTGCGCAGGTCTGTTCGGACATTTGCGCCACAAGCTCTCGTATAGCTTTCAGGCGTGCGCTCTCCGCTTCTTCGATACGCATCTCGCCTGACTGCTTTGACAAGCGGCGCTTTCCTTGCAGTGCTGCCTGCGTGTTAGACGTGGGAAGACTTGCAACATCCCAGTTCAAATGCGGATTCTTCAAAGCAATGGCAAACGTGATGCCGTTGATGACCGTCTTGTGGGTCAAAAGCTGCTCGGCGGCAGCCACAGCAGCGCGCTCGCATACGCAAGACGTGCCGGTGATACCCGATACAAAATCCGATGCCGAGAAATCGCCTTCTTGATTGTTGAGCACGGCGGCTTCAAACGTCACAAACGGAAGGTCGCGGTTCTTCGCGAACTCAATCAAGCCGGGCTCTTCTGCTTTCAGATCGATGCTTGCCACACAGCAAAGCGATGCAGGGTGAATGCCCGCTTCTTCCAGGAACAACGCAGCGCTTTCCTCAATGCGCTCAGCCGTTGTTCCCCTGCGGCAACCCACGCCCAGCACCGCAACGGGCACGATAACGTCCAGATCGGCCACAGCGTCAACGCGGCAACCAACATGAAAACGTGGACGTCCATCGTCCTTGAATGCAGTGTGAATGGGAATGAGTTCCACGCCTTGGGGCGCCTCGCCGTCAATGGGGAAGGCAGTAGCGCACTCGACCGTTTCTCCCCTGAGCAGGGCAGCCGTGATAAGCTTGATGCCGGCGGTCTCGGGCACCAGTAGGTTTTGCGATGCTGCCCAGCTGTCCACGGCAAACACGCCGTTCACATCCGATGCGGTGGTGATAACCAGGTTCGCGCCGCAGAAGTCGCTCAGCATGCGCGCCAAGTTGTTCGCGCCGCCCAGGTGTCCCGAAAGCAGCGGAATGCAGTTTTGACCCATTTCGTCGAGCACAATAACGGCGGGGTCGTCTTTCTTGTTCTGGATCAAGGGGGCTATCGTGCGCACGGCAATGCCGGTGGCGCCAATGAATACCAGCGCGTCAGCCACTTCAAACTTCTCGCGAGCCCATTTCGTGTGGCTCACTTTTTTCGGGCCAAAACCATAGGTGACGCTGGTGTTTTGGCCGCGTTGCTCCAACCCTTGCGCTAAGTGCTTCGCTAAGGTCAGCCCTTTTTCGGTGAAGGCGATGAAGGCGATATCCATAAGAGGGAGCTCCTTTTCCTTTACTTTTGTCTGCGCATTGTGCGCTTGGTGCTTCGTGTTGCGTAATGCTTCGTGTGTTTCGTGCCGTTTGCGGTGGCGCTGCGTTTGCCGCGTTTGCTTCGGTGCGGCCCTTGCGGTGCAGCCCTATTCGGATTCACACCGCGCGGCCCGCCTTGTGCTTGCTTGCCCGCTATTCCGCATGGCTGGACTTGCTTGCCTTGCGGAATTCAGTGGTGAAGGTGGGGTCGTACAACTTCGAGCGCTCATAGGTGCTGTTCAAGAAGCCGCCAACGCACACCAGCGCCGTCTTCGTAATGTTGTTTTCCTTTGCTGTTTGCGCCAGCGTGCCCACGGTGCAGTGGAATACTTTCTCGTCGGGCCACGTTGCTTTATACACCAGCGCGGCGGGCGTGTCCTTCGTGTATGCGCCGCCGGCAATCAGCTCGCCTTCCAGCTTGTCCAAAAGACCGGTGGAAAGGAAGATGACCATGGAGCAGCCGTGGCTTGCCATCTTGCGCATTGCTTCGCCCTCGGGAACGGGGGTGCGACCTTCCATGCGCGTGATGATCACGCTTTGCGAAACGGAAGGCAACGTGTACTCCGCCTTCAGGGCCGAAGCCGCGCCGCAGAAGCTTGAAACGCCCGGCGTGTAATCGTACTCAATGCCGTCTTCGTCCAGGATGTCCATCTGTTCGCGGATGGCGCCGAACAAGCAGGGGTCGCCCGTGTGCAGGCGAACGGTGGTCTTGCCTTCTTTTTCCGCAGCGCGCATGACTTCAATGACTTCTTCAAGCGTCATGGTGGCGCTGTTGTAAATGGCGCATTCGGGTTGCGCGTACTCAAGCAGGGCGGGGTTGACCAGGCTGCCTGCGTAAATAATGACGTCGGCCTTGCGCAGCATGTCTGCGCCACGTACGGTGATCAAATCGGCAGCGCCGCTGCCAGCTCCCACGAAATGAATCATTGTTCCTCTTTCCGTTTCCAATCGTCCATTAATTGTTTTGCGTTATCGGTGCAGGTCAAAAGCCCTGTTTTATTCGAGAAGATAACGGCACCCATATCCATCTTGTCGCCCGCGCGATGCTCCAGCTGATACTGGATGGCGCGCGCCAAGCGGTCGAGCACCTGATTTTTCACGCCGGCAGATTCTACCACGTCAAGGCAGGCGTCGGTTGTCATACAGTCGAAGATGTCCAAGACGGTCTGTTGACTTGCGCCCGCTGCTGCGGCATGTGCGGCGAAAATCTCGCGACGGCAGTCCGCCATGCGGGAGTGGGTGTCCATAACGCCGCCCGCCACTTTAACGAGCTTACCAATGTGACCTACCAGCAACAGTTGCTCAAAGCCTTCTTCGGCTGCTTGATCAAGTGTGAAGCCAATGAAGTTTGCGCAGCTCACAACGGGGATATCCGTGGGAAGCCCCATGGTTTCCAGGAATGCCTGCCCGTAGTTGCCCGGAACAACAATCAAGCGCTTGTCGCCGTTCGCGGCGCGCACGTGAATTTCGACTTTCAGCGCGTCCTGCAGCGCTTTCAGGCTGCGCGGCTCCACAATGCCCGATGTGCCAAGAATCGAGATGCCGCCCACAATGCCCAGCGAGGGGTTGAACGTTTTGCGGCCGATCTCTGCACCTTCCGGCACTTCAACTACCACGTTGAATCCGCCCAGGTAGCCCGCCTCAAGGGCAGCGTCTTCAAGCGCAGCGCAAATCATGGCGCGCGGGCCGGAGTTGATGGCGGCGTTGCCAACGGGCTGGTTAAGACCAGGGCAGGTCACGCGGCCTACGCCGATGCCGCCGTCAATGGAAATGTCCTGGTCACACAAGGAGACGAAGGCGCATACGCGCGTGCCGTTTGTCACGTCGTAGTCGTCGCCGGCGTCTTTGATGATGGTTGCGTGCGCGGTTGCGCCGGTTGCGTGCGCGGTGCTCGAGGCGGCATCACGAGTGGCATTGCCCGCTGTGGCACGTGCGGCCGCAACCGATGCTGCGGCGCTGCCGCTGTCGCAGCGGTGCACCTCTTCGGGCTGTACGGTCACGGTAACGCCCGCGGGTGTGAGCACAGAGACGCTTTCAGGTGCTGTGCCGCGCAAAAGCAGCTCAGCGGCCGCTTTTGCGGCAAGCGCGGCGCACGTTCCCGTGGTGTAGCCGCGACGTAAGCGTTCTCCGTTCGATGTCACGTATTCTTCGAATGCCATGCGCTAAAGCCCCTCTACGTGCGATACCGAAAGGCCTTGCGTCGCATCGATAATGCGTTTTCCCAGCTCATTGGCATAACGAAGCAGCTCGGCGTTGCTCTGATTCATGGGATGCTCTGCCACATCGCAACAGATTACCGCGTTTGCCTGCGCCAGCAGCTCTTTCGCTTGCTTGAGCGACTCATCACTTGCGGGGTAGAACGCGGGGCTTGAAACAATGTTGTTTGACAAGTCGCGCGCCAGAGCGTAATCAACGTCGTTGTCGAACAGCACGCCCGCCGCAAAGGGAACGGATGCACGCTGGAGCAGGCGAAACGTTGCCGCGCCCGTGCCGGCGCCGGCAATAACGAACACACGCGGCTCACCCGGGGTGGGGGAGAGCTCCACGCTGCCGAACAGCGGGTTGTAATTTCCGTTGTCAAGTGAGTACAGCTCATGGATTGTCTCGCGCGTGAAGATGTCCTGCGGCGCGCCGTAGCGCAAAATGCGATCGCCCTTAACGCACATGATGGTGTCGGAAATCTTTTGCGCCAGGTCAAGCTCGTGCAGCGACATGATAACGGCAATGCCTTGCGCCTTCGCCAGGTTGCGCAGCAAGCCCAAAAGCTCCAGCTTGTAATGGACGTCCAAAAACGAGGTGGGCTCGTCGAGCACAATGATGTTGGGCTTCTGGCAAATGGCGCGCGCAAGCAGCACGCGCTGACGCTGGCCGTCGCTGATTTGGGTGAAGTCTTTGTCAGCGATTTCCGTGACGTTGACCAGATCCATGGATTCTTCCACCACATGGTGGTCGTAGTCCGACAGGATGCCTAAGCGGCCCGTGTAGGGGTAGCGTCCCGTTTCCACTACATCGCGGCAGGTCATGAGCTCGGTGGACAAGCGTCCGGTAAGCACAACGGACATTCTTGTGGACAAATCTTTCGGCGACATCTTATGCAAGTCGTTCTCGCCAATGAACACCGTGCCACCCACGGGTTCCAGGTACTTGGCGATGGACTTCAGGATGGTTGATTTGCCGGCGCCGTTCGGGCCGATAAGCGTGAGCATTTCGCCCTGATGCAGCTTGATTTCAATGTCGCTGATCAGGGGCACGCCTTCGTAACCAACTGTCAAGTTGTTCGTGTGAAGCGCGCAAATCTCAGCGCCTGTATTTGCCGTGCTGCCCGTTGAGCTGCTTTGGCTGCTCTGCGCGCCGCCCGCCGTGCCGTTTGAAGGGAACGCAGGCAGGGCCTCTTCCTGCGGGGTTTTTTGCGTATGCATCAGGGCCATTTATACCACCTTCTTCTTGCGCTGCAACATGACCGCAATAACAACGGGTGCGCCGAAGACGGCGGTAACAGCGCTGATAGAAAGCTCGGTGGGGGCGAAGATGGTGCGTGCGATCAAGTCGCAGCCCAGGCAGAAAATGGCGCCGCCCAAGAAACATGCGGGGATAACCGTGAGCGGCTTGGCGGTTTTCAGGAAGCTTTTAATCAGGTGCGGCACGGCAATGCCCACAAACGAAACAGGGCCGGCGAACGCGGTAACCGTTGCTGCCAGCAAGCTGGATAGCAAGATGAGCGTCACACGGAACACCTTCACGTTCACGCCCATGCTCTGGCTGTAGCTTTCGCCCAGCTGATAGGCGCTAATGGGTTTGCTCAGGCCGAACGTGAGTACCGATGCCACGGCAATCACGGCAATGATAACGCTCACGTCGTTCCAGCCAATGCCCGAGAAGCTGCCCACGGACCAGTCGTGCAGGTTCGCGATGTTCTGATCGCTGGCGAACGTGATGAAAAATTCCGTAATGGCGGAGCAGATGTAGCCAATCATAACGCCCGCTACCACCAAGATGCCCATGGAGCTTACGCGCCGCGAAATGGCCAGCACGAATGCCATGGATAACATGGCGCCAATGAACGCCGCCACAATGAGTGCCCAGGAACCCAGCACCAGGCCCTGGCCCATTCCGACAATCATCACAATGGCAACAACAAGCTTAGCGCCCGATGAGATACCCAAGATGTACGGGCCGGCAATGGGGTTGTTGAAGAACGTCTGCAGCAGGAAGCCGGAAAGCGCCAGGCCACCGCCCAGCACCGTTGCGGCAATAATGCGCGGCAGACGGATTTGCCAGACCACCTTGTATTCAACGGTTAAATCGTTTCCCGTGCCCTGTCCACCGTTGAACAGGATAGATGCTAGATCGTCAACGGGAATCGCAATGCTTCCAATGCAAATGTTCAAAACCAAAAGGACCAGCAAAAGCGCGATGAGCGCTGCAAATACAACAATAACGCGCAAGCGACGGTTCCTCTGCGCTTTCGAAAGCGGCGCGGGGGTATAGGGGGCTGCCTGCTTTGCGGCGACGGCGGCGTTGGCGCTGGTCGTGGCTGCCGTGCTGGCAGCGCTCGTGGCACGACTGGCTTTCGCGACCGCAGCTGTTGCGCCGGCGGCACTGCCCGCTTCTGCAGCCCTGATAGTTTCTTTTTCGCTTTTCTCGTGCAACATGGATTTGATTCGTCTCCTAGTTCAATCGATAAGCGAAATTGAGCACTTCAGCGCTCTCATCAGTGAAAATGGTGTGCAAGTTCGATACGATGACGCCCGTTTCAACCATTTGCTGGTACATGTTCTTGTCAGTGCACCATACGTTTCCGTTTTCGACCGACTTGAATTCCGCCAGAAGGGGATTCTTTGCAATCAGCTGATCAACCGAGCTTACGCCGCCGTCAATGGTGGCATTGTAGATAAGGATGTCGGCGTCTTTCGCCTGCGCGTAGAACGTTTCCATCTCCATGTTTACGGTGGAAGTTGCGGTGTCTTCGCCGCCCAGGTCGGTGAAGATGTACGTGCCGCCGGCCATCTCAATCATGCGCGTCACGTAATCGCCCGGCTTGCGCACCACAGCGGCGCCGTTCGAGTTAATGTAGAAAAATGCCACGGTCTTGCCCGTTGCTTTTTCGTTTTCCAGCGCTTTGACCAGGCTTTCCTGTTCTTCAAATACGCTTTGGGCCACGTCTTCCTTGTTCAGCAACGCGCCATAGAGCTTGACCCACTCCGTGCGTCCAAGCGGCTCGGTTTCCAGGCTGGACTTTTCGATGAGCACGGTGCAGCCCAGGTCGGTTAGGCGCTCTTTCACTGTGGGGGAGTGGTCGATCATGGTGGACTCAATGGCCAGGGGGCAGCCGGTGGATAATATGAGCTCGTAGTCGGGCTCGCGGTACTTGCCGCCGTATTTGATGGCTCCCGAAGCGATTGCTTGGGAAGCACGCTCAACGTACAGACCATCGGCGGTAACGCCGGAAAGCGACACGGTGTCGAGCGCGTCCAGCGCATCGAACAGGCAAAATGTGTCCGTTGCCACCAAGTACAAGTTATCAAGAGGCTGCTGCAGCACCTTGATGTCGGAGGCCAGACCATCGGGTGCGGTTGCGCCTTCGGGCACTACCAGAAAGCGCTGGTTGCCCTCGATGCAGACCAGCTTGTAGCCACCTTCGTAGTAATCCACCGTGAAGCCTTTTGCGTAATGCAGCTCAAGGGAGCTTTCCGGTTCCCAGCCGCACCCTATGTCGGTGTTGTGGAAGCCTTCGCCATCGTTTGCTTGCGAACAGCCGGAAAGAAGACCCAGGGTAAGGGCGCAGGTCGCAGCGATGAGCGCGATGCGTTTAGCGAAGGTTGCAGTCTTGCTGGATTTCACCGCTGCCGTTGTTGCGACTTCGGCGGTTTCGGAAGCTGCAGCTGTAATGCTGTGCGCCGCGGAGGCGTAGATGTGCTTCATGGACCTACGCTGCCTTTGCGCCGGACGCATCGAACGTGATGGTGTAATCAATCAGGTGAGGCATGGCCATAGCGGTAGTCTCCGCTTGCACTTCGAGTGGCGCGTCAAGCGATGCCACCGGGATTTCAAACGTGGATTTGCCTGAAGTCGAGGTCGGACGGTATTCGGTATCGTTGACAACCATAAGGTCGTAGCTCGAGCTGCTCCACGTGATGGTTGCCGTCATGCCGTTGGCGTCAACGGTAACGGTTGCGGGGGATTCAATGGTTGCCTTGCCCGAACCGCCCTCAAGCGTTGCAGGCACTTTATACGTTCCCGTTTCTTGGATAACGCCGTTTTCGACGGTGACCGGTTTTTGCTTTGCGCCACAGCCGGCAAGCAAGCACAGAGACAAAATAAGAGCGCTCATAACGCTCAACACAACCGTAATTTTCTTCATAAAACCTCCCCCTGGTGGGCATCCCGATTTGTTTCGCAAGCGGCTTTGCGGATGCCGCGCATGGAGTGTCCTGCGCGCGAATCTTCGTGCAAATCAACCGCTTACCTTCTGCGCCTTTATTCGCGCAGAAGGGGATTGCCCATCCGCGCAAATCCGGCGCGTACCTTGGCGCGTTTCGGCATGGTAATCTGACTTTACGACTGCTGAGCAGCCGTTTCACAGTGGCGGGACCGTGCAGGATTTTCACCTGCTTCCCCAAGTCCGAAATGCTAACTGCACAGTTTAGCATATTTGCTTTTTCGCATATGCGGCAGCGCGCTATCTACATGCCTTTGCCCAGGTCTGCTTGCCATTCTCTTACGTTTGTGCATGGGATGTAAACTGTTGTCGGATGCACCGCGGAACAGGCAGGTGTGTTACGGTATGTTTAGATGTGCAGCATAATGTTGCACCAGGAAAATAAGCGCAGTGGTAAGGGGAAGATGTGGTTCAGTCGGAACGCGATTTCCAGCGTCAATGGGAAACAATGCGGCAGCTTATTGGCGCCGAGGCGCAAGGGAAGCGCCCGCAGGCGATGAACTCCACGCGCACCCTTTTCGGTATCAAGAGCCATGTGGAAGAAGTGATGGAGGCGGTTGCCGCTGAAGATCTTGCGCGCGCGAAAGAGCGTATTGCGCAGGAGCGCGCTGAACGGGAACACATCGATTGTTGACAAACTACCCCACCTTTTGTCAACAATTCGCGCGATGCAGTCCAGGCTGCACCTTTTCCAATTGTTGACAAATTACTCCGACGGCGTCAAGCGGTCATCACAGCGGCCTTCGCCAATTCCACGTTGAGCATCTCCGCCGGCGTGTGTCAGTCCGGGGTCTCGCGGGGATCTGCCATTCATGAGGTCCTGCACCCGCGTGGCGTAGTCCGGGCTGTGCCTTTTCTTGACGCGATGCCGCCCAACAGCGTGGGCGGCTTGATAAAAACGACCCACTTTTCCGTGGATTTTCTTCTCTGTAATCGTCAAAAATTGCCATTTCCCCAGGTCGCATAAAAGTTAGCTATGGTGAACCCACAGAAAAGTGGGTCGTTTTTATCAAGGCGGGGAAACCTTGTCGCTTTTCGGCTTTGATCGGAGGAATTGTTGACAAAAGGTGGGGTAATTTGTCAACAAAAAGCGCGACGGACAGTGAATCCATCGCGCTTTTGGGAGTTCGCTCTGCGGGAGACCTCGGCAGCTTGCTTTGCGGGCACCTTTAACGAGCCGCTTTGCAGGAGCACATTGGGGCGCCTTGTTGCACGTGGGAAAGCGCTATTCAGCAGCGGCTTCTTCTTCGTGTGCTTCTTCGCGGAATGCCTTCTCGACAGCTTCCAAAACGGGGTCAAGGGCGCCGTTGATGGCGTATTCCTCGATCTTGCCCGTGTCGCACAGCTGCGCAACGCTGGGGTCAATGGGAAGCGTGGCAACAGCGGGAATGCTGTACTTTTCGGCCACGGCTGCACCCTGGGGCTCGCCGAAGATGTGATGCTCTTTGCCGCACTCGTCGCACTTGTAGTATGCCATGTTCTCAACCAGGCCAACTACAGGAACGCCCACGGAACCAGCCAGGTTCACGGCCTTGCCTACAATCATGGCAACAAGCTCCTGAGGTGCGGAAACGGTAACAATGCCATCGACCGGCAGGCTCTGGAACACGGTCAGGAACACGTCGGAAGTTCCCGGAGGCATGTCAACGAACAGGTAATCGATGTCGCCCCAGCATACTTCGTTCCAGAACTGGCTGATGATGCCCGAAACTACGGGGCCGCGCCATGCAACAGGGGTATCCTCTTGCGGGAGCAGCAGGTTCACGGACATGACCTTGATACCGCTTTCGGTTTCGGCAGGAATCAGGCCGTCTTCGCAGGCGCTCATCTTGCCGCCCGTCACGCCAAAGGTACGGGGAATGGACGGGCCAGTCACGTCGGCGTCCAGGATGCCCACTTTGTAACCGCGCTTGTTCATCTCGGAAGCTAGCATAGAGCAAACGCTGGACTTGCCTACGCCGCCCTTACCAGAAACAACGCCGATGACCTTCTTGATGTTGGACTTTTTGTTTTGCGCCATGAAGCGAGGGCCGGCCTCGCGTTCGCCGCAGCCCTCTTCGCCGCAGCTGCTGCAATGTCCACTGCATTCAGACATTGATGCCTCTTTCTCTCGTTAGGTGGCAACTCGGGTAGCACTCGAAGTGTGTCACTGCTAAAAATTTACCTTCCGCATCATACCATATGGAAAGAATGCTTTGCGAAAGCTTCTGTGTGCGGTTACTATAACGTCATGCAATTATAAGAGCGAATCTAACACGGAGGTGTGTTGCAGGCGCGCTTTGAGTACGCACCAAAGGGGCGCGCTGGACGGGTGGATGAAGATTTGCGAGGAAGCTGGGGAATCCCGGTGGGAAGACGTTGGTGCCCGGCGGGAAACGGTCGGGAGGCCCGGCGGGAAAGCCGTTGGACCAGTCGCCGAGCAATCAGTTGGAACGAGCCGATGCAAGAAGGCGGCCGGGAACGGCTGACGTATAAGTGCCAGGAAGAACCAGCGGATTGACAGATAAAAGCCAGCGGATCAATAAGAAAGAGCCGACAGAAAAGAGGACGACATGCTGTTTGCAGACATCACTTTGATTGACGAGAACTTTGAATGCAAGGAACATCAGTGGGTCGGCGTGCGCAACGACCGCATTGAGTACGTGGGCGATTGCGCGCCCGAAAACGCCGCTGACTTCGGCGAAGTGTACGAAGGCGCAGGTCGTCTGCTTATGCCGGCGCTCTACAACTTGCACGCGCATGCTCCCATGACGCTTCTGCGCGGCTATGCGGAAAACTTGCCGCTTCAGGCGTGGCTGAACGACATGGTGTGGCCGTTCGAAGCGAAGATGACGCCCGAGGATAATTACTGGGCAACGCTTCTGTCCTGCGCGGAAATGGCGCGCTACGGTTGCGTTTCCTTCTCTGACATGTATTACCACACGCCCGAGCGCGCGCAAGCTATTGTTCAGGCGGGCATGAAGGCGAATCTGTGCACGAGCCCGCTTGCGTTTGAACCTAAGGATATTTCCGAATTCCCATGCTTCGCCGAAATGGAAGACGGCATTGCGAACCATAACGGCGAAGCGAACGGCCGCATCAAATTTGAGGCATGCGTGCACGCGGAATACACGAACAACGATGTAACCTGCAAAAGCGTTGTGGAATGGGCGAAGAAAAACGGCGTTGGCATGCAGATCCATCTGGCGGAAACGGCATCGGAAGTGCAGGATTGCAAGGACCGTCACAACGGCATGACGCCTGCTCAGTGGTTCGATTCGCTGGGTGCATTCGATGTTCCCCTAACGGCGGCGCATTGCGTGTGGCTCAGCAGCGACGACATTGCGCTTTTGGCGAAGAAGGGCGTTTCTGTGGCGCTGAACCCGGCATCGAATATGAAGCTGGCCAGCGGTTTTGCTCCTATTGCCGAGCTGCTGGACGCGGGTGTGAACGTGTGTTTGGGCACCGATGGCATGGCATCGAACAACAACCATGACATGTTCCAGGACATGTACTTGATGGCGCTTCTGCCCAAGGGCAACAAGCTTGACCCTGCGGTGGTTACGCCCGAGCAGGTGCTTGCGGCGGCAACGCGCAATGGCGCCGTGGCCCAGGGCCGTGTGGATTGCGGTCTGGTGAAGGAAGGCTTCAAGGCTGATCTTTGCGTGCTGGATGTGACCGGTCCTTCGTGGTGCCCTATGACAGCGCCGCTGGTAAACATCGTTTACGCAGGTCATGGAAGCGATGTGGTGCTTACGATGTGCGATGGCGCCGTGGTGTATCGCGATGGCGCTTGGCCGACGATCGATGTTGAAGCGGCGAAGGCTCAAGTTGTCGAGCGTACGCAGCGCATTCAGGCGGAAGTGCGAGCCTAGCGAATAGGCCCGCGCGGGGTTTTCAGGCGCACGACCGAGCCAATCGACGCCGCATGGCTCGCAGCTTGGTCCGTTCGCGCGTTTGCAGGCTGCACTTGCGGCGCGACGCACGGTTGTGCACGCGCCAGCTTCGTGGTTATATCGTATCTTTCAGGGCATCCACCATGGCAATGAGTTCTTGCTTTTTGTGGATGGCCAATTTTGCGTAAATGTGCTTGTAGTGGGTGCGCACCGTGTTCTCGGACACAACGTGTTCCTCGGCAATGCGCGCAACGCTGTAACCGCGCACAATAAGCTCCATGATTTCCGTCTCGCGGCTGGTCAGGCGATATTCCTCTTGAAGAATCTTGCAGCGCAGAGTAATGCGGCTTGGTCCTTTTTCCGTTGAGCGATACAGATCGTCGGGGAAGGGGTTGCGTGCCGCGTGGCGTGTTTCGGCTTCAGCGCTTTTTGCCCCACGCTTGCTGCTTGCTCCGGTGTCTGCGGCTGCGTTTGCGCCGGCACTGGTGGTCGTGTCCGCTCCCGCAGCGGCGTTTGCGGCCGTTTCCGCGCCTGCGCTCGTGCTTGTCGGGTGGCTTGCCGCGTTTGCGGCGCGCGCTTCTCCATGCGCTTCGCTGCCCTTCGCACTGCCGCTTGCGCCACTGCCGCCCGATTCAGTAACAGGGGAAGCGGCGCTCTCGGCGATCACCTGGTATTCGCCTTCGCTCAAATTGATGGTTTCATCTGCGAAAACGCTGCTATCAAGTTCTTGCTCCGCAGGCGACGCGGGTGCCATAAGGTACGCCATCATGCGTCCGTGCTGTCCCGGCTTCATGCCGAATGAAAGAAACTCCACGTTATCGTATTGCGGCAGCTTGCTGGTGAAACGCTCGCTTCTTCCCACAAATGCGTACAGCGTGATGGTCAGCACCAAAAGCCCAATGACGGCCACTGCGAACGAAGTCTGCTCGCCAAACAGGCGATTTGCCATGGCAATGTGTCCGAAAATGAAGCCGCCATTTTGCAGCAACCCCACAATCGATCCGAAGAAGCCGTAGACGAAAAATGGATTGCAGCCTCGGTTCAGGCAGATGTGCGCGCTTTGCAGCATAACGATGATGTTCGCCAGGGAAAACAGCAGAAACACCACGCCGCTGATGAACGCCAGCGCTTTGCCTTCGACGAATGGGAAGAACGCCAGACATACCGCTACCAGGGGAAACGAAACCATGAACACGAAATGCAAGTTCAACGCGAACGAGCGGCGCCGCCACAGCAAAAGCATGAGGCCTGCAATAATGAACAGCCCCAAAAACGATGCGGCATTCGTAGCATCGCCCAGCTGGACATCTGCCACGGCAATGGAGCGCACCAGGCCCGACGCGAACCCCATGGTGCCAATGGCAAACGCGCTTTTCCAATATACGCGTACAATGCGCACGTATACGGGCACGTTCGTGCGCGGATCGTCCTGGAAAATAGGCAAGTCCTTGTTCAGTTTGCGAAACGACAGCAGTACCGACAGACCGCACAGCGGCACGAAAATGAGCGGAATCAAAAAGACGCGCACCGCCTGGGGTACCAGGTACAGCAGCGCGAACAGCAGCGGCGCGCAAAACGTGCCCGTCAAAATGAAGAAGTTGCCGCGGTCGGTGCTTTCTGCCGAGAAATAACGCGCCCACACCAGCGAGAGCAACGTGCCGCCCGCACCCATGCAGCAGCCGGCAACGGTGACCAGCATCACGCGCCATTCGGGCAGGTAGAGCGCGGCAATCAGCAACGCGCCGCCCAGGAACGCCGGAAACGACGAAACGCCGTGGAGCGATTTCGTTACGATAGAGGGTACCTTAAACGAGCACACCAGAATCACGATATATGTGAGCAGCGACGCCATGGACTGCGCTAACATAAACGCGAACGTGACTTCTTCGCCGTGAAATTCGTGCGGGAAGAAGGGGAACACGCCGCCCCATAGCGAGCACGCGTTGATGACCAGGAACAACGCGTATCCCAGAATGGCAATATCGAAGCCGGGTATGCGCAGCGCCGTTCGGATTGCGGCCATTTACACCACCAATCCCACGTTCAGATACGCGCAGTAGAACGAGAAGCGCGCAATGAAGACGCCGCCCAGCGCCAGAACAAGTGCGATGGTTGTGCATTTTCGATTCAGCAAGCGCCCTTGGCGCTTCCAGAGCAGCGTGAGGATAACTGCCGCTATGAGCAGGAGCGTTGATACAGCAATGAACAGGGGATATTGCGGGAAGACTTCGACCAGGGGCGTGGTAGAGCTGGTCAGTTCGTAGAAATAGCTGCTTTGGATAAGCTCGGAAACCAGCAGAGCCGCTGTTGAGGCGCCTGCGCAGATGAGCGTTGTGAGCAGAATGGGCGCGTCGCAATCTTGGTCGGCCATGGCAAGCGTGAACAGAAAGAGGAACGAGCCGCCCAGAAGTGCGCTCAATATCTGGTTTATCTGCGTGAATGCAAGCGACCAGCTTGAGATGGTTTCAATGTTGTACGCGTTTGACGTGAACCAGATTTGCGCGATGCCCGCCACAATAGCAAGCGGAATGGCAATGCGTAGCTGACGCACGCTTACACGGTCGCTGAAGCCAGCCAGCCAGTAAATCCATGCCACGCCGGCAAATGCCACGGAAGCCGCAACTTCGTTGGAAAGCGGGGAGCGCCCAATGCCCGCAAGAACGTACAGGGCGTTTGCGGGTTTACCCAGGTGATTCGTTGATGCTATAAGTCCTATCAGGCAAAACGCCAGCGGAATGATAAGAAAATGGTGAAGGCGCTTGCGCGTTTCCTCTTCCTTCACATACACAATGCCGTAAAGGGTGAGCAGGATGAATGCAACCACCGCTGCCGGAGCAAACGTGGTGAACAGCGCCAGTGAAAGCTGCTCGAGGCCCTGGGCGATGCCAGATTCCATGACCTACGCCTCCTTTTTCGTGGTGCTCTGACCGCCATCGCGAAGGGAAATTTCGCTCAGAAGCTGCGCAGCCTTCGCTTCATTCCCCTTTGCGATGCCGGAAGCGCCGTTTGGGGAATAGTCCGCGGACTCGGAGTCTTCTTCGGCAGGAGAAGGCTTGGTGCAGCTGCGATAAAGCGCCTGGTAATCGTGCGGTTCCACTACCAGGGCGTCCACTTCGCGGAAGCGCGCCGCACCGGCACTGTTGCGTTCGATAACGCCGAACGCGGCGAAGAGTTTCGCGCCTGTTGTGGAGTTGCGGGGGTTGTTGCCCGCGCCGCCGCTCGCGCTGTTCCGTTCATCGGCGCTGCGGCTCGCAGCACCTTCGCCTTGCTCCAGAAAGGGTAAAACAGCAGGCAGATCGGCGGGTGCGAACTGTACCATGCGGCCTTCGACGTCCAGCGCATGAGCGCAATCCGCGGCTTCCAGCGCATCTGCCAGCGCAAACGCAGCATTGCCAAAGCAGCGCAGCGTTTCGTAGAAGAAGTTTTCCTGCGAGAACGTGTAGAGCGGAATCTCGCGCGCGCCGCCACTGTTCTGCTCGTATATCTGGGCGGTGTTTTTATTCTCCAGCGAGCAATAATGCAGGTTGAGCGTGGTTCCGCGCTCGATTTCCTCCAGCATGAGCCGCAGCGCCAGCTCTTCGCTTCCCTCAATGGGAAGCGCGCCGGCATACCCGTAATCGTAAAGCACTTCGTAGGGGTTCGCCTTGAGTTTGAGCCCACGCGCCTTGAACGCTTTTTCGTGATGGAGCGGAAAGCACAATTCCAGCAAGTTGATGCCGAATGCGCCCGCGCGTTCCAACTCTCGCAAAATATGCAGCATTTCATCGTGTGTGCCGGGCATAACGGGCATCTCTACCATCACAGTAGGAATAATGCTTACCGCTGCACGGATGTTATCCCACGTGCGCTGTTGGTTTTCGGGCGCATCATCAAGCTTTATGCTAAAGCGAATCTCGTTAAGTCCCGCTGCACGCAGCTGTTCAAGAAGCTCGGGCGTGAGCTGATCGCCCGAGGTATACAGGCGCAAGTGGGCATTCGGGTTGTCGCGGCGCGCCTCCTTGAAAAACGCGCACGTCTCGCTGGCGAACAAGAGCGGCTCGCCGCCCGTGAGCGCTACATAATCAAGCCCGCCCATGCTTTTATTGAATGCGGAAAGTTCGCCGCGCCAATCTTTTTTATCGTTCTTATAAAGATGGTAGTCGCACTGATTCTCGTTGAAGCAAAACCAGCACGATCGGTGACATGCCAGCGAGAGAAATTCCGAAACGCTTTTCACGCCCGTGCGGCAGCGCGCGCAGGCGGGGGAGATGCTTCCATATGCAATGCTCTTGCTACCATTGCGCACACGCGCCCCCGCTGCAACAAGTTGCTCGCGCAAAGCGGCAACGCGCGACGGGCTGTTTTCATCGCTTGAAACGGGAACGCCGAAGCTTGCCATGGTACGGCGAAACTGCGCGCGCTGTTGCACGAAATGACGTAAATACGTTGCGTACTCGTCGGCCAAGTCGCGCGAAATATCTGCGGCCGAAATCGGTCTCATGGCGTCCCTTCCCCCAGTTTTGCATCAATCAAAGTAAGCAGTACTTTATGCCGTGAGGCATCTTAAAGCAAAACGAAAAACATGCGAAGAACTTGCGCAGCGAAAACCGCAACATCCCTTTATCGTTGCGGCTGCCGAACATTATACGGCTTGCATGTGATGTTCTATCCTACTTTTTCTTGGTGTATGTTACCTTGTCATTTCGCTATCTACCAGGGGAAATCGAAATATCACATATTCTATGTGATGCAATTTTATGCGGAGGCTCGTAAAGTGCACGATGTAAGAGAGCAAAGCTTTGCGTGGTGCGCTGCGCCGCGGGGAGGACATCACAAAGGCCGCGGTGGAAACGTGAGAATTCCACTGCACCGCCTGCCAAAGACGTTTCCCTGCAGGCACCGAAAGCGCCCAGCGTGCAAAGGCTCTTCCCGAAAAAAGAGAGATCAATGAAGGAGGGAAAATGGAATCGAACACGGGACTGAATGTTTCGCGCAGAACGCTAATCAAGGGCGCTTCTGCTGGCGCCGTCGGCGTTGCCCTGAGTGGCATGCTGCTCGATGACATGTTCGAAAAGGCCGAGCCGGCATTCGCCGCCGAGGCTAACCAGGAAACCGCAGAGGAAACCGTCGTTCAGAGCCACTGCTCTTGCAACTGCGCAAGCCGTTGCCCGCTGTGGATGCATGTGAAAGACGGCGAGCTCCAGTGGATCCAGTCCGAAACGAAGGCGTGGGACAACGAAGAAACCAGCCGTCAGCGCGCATGCTTGCGTGGCCGTTCGGTACGCCGCTGGATCAACGACCCCGACCGCTTGAAGTACCCCATGAAGCGCGTGGGCAAGCGTGGCGAGGGCAAGTTCGAGCGCATTACCTGGGAAGAAGCCATTAAAACCATCAATGACAAACTGCAGTACACTTACAAGAACTTTGGCCCCGAGGCCGTGTACTGGACGCTGGGTTCCGGCGTTTACAGCTTGACCGGTCGTCCTATTGGTCGTTGGCTTGGCTGCACGGGTGGCTACCTGGGATATTACGGCACGTACTCCGCTGCTCAGATGACCTTCATTGCTCCGTACATGTGGGGCGCCAAGGCTTCTTCGACGCCTGCCGCTATTAAAGATGCCGATCTGGTTATTTGCATGGGCTGGTCGCCTTCCGACTCCATGATGGGCTCCACGGGCGAAGCGAAGCACGGCTTTGAGTACCAGCATCGCACGAACACGAAGGCAAAGTACATCCACATTGACCCGCGTTTCAACGACACGCTGTGCAACACGAACGACGAGTGGCTGCCTATTCGTCCTGGTACCGATGCCGCTTTGGTTGCTGCTATCGCCTATGTGCTGATCAAGGAAGGCAAAGTTGCCCGCGACTTCTTGGATACGTACTGCGTTGGCTTCTCCGAGGACACCATGCCCGAGGCATACGCTGGCAAGAACATGTCTTACGAGTCCTACGTTTTGGGTCTGGGCTACGACAAGGTAGAGAAGACCCCCGAGTGGGCTGCAGGCATTACGCTGATTCCTGCCGAGCGTATCACGAAGCTGGCTCACGAGCTGGCAGAAGCTAAGGCTCCGTTCATCGGCCAGTACTATGGCATTCAGCGCCATTCCAACGGCGAACTTGCTTGCCTGGCTGTTTCTCTGCTCACGCTGCTGGTGGGCAAGCTGGGCCAGCCGGGTACTTCTTCGGGTCTGGACGTTGCTGCTTACAGCATTGGTCTTCCCTGGATCGGCGGCGACAATCCCTGTAAGTCCAAGATTTCCATCTTCACCTGGGCAGATGCAATTGACCACGGTCACGAGATGACTGCGCTGCACGATGGCGTTCAGGGCACCGACAAACTGTCCACCGACATCAAGTTCCTGGTTGAGTACGGCGGAAACTGCTTCACGAATCAGCACTCCGACGCAAACGTTGCACACGACATTCTGGTTGACGAGACGAAGTGCGAGTTCATTTTGGTATTCGAGACCTTGATGAACGATGCCGCGAAGTACGCCGACATCCTGCTTCCCGATATCATGCGCGCCGAGCAGCGCGGCATTATCAACGACGGCTGGTCTGGCGACGTTGCTTCCGTTCACTTCGCAAGTCCCATTGACCCCACCACTATGGGTCAGAAGTTCGAGCGCCGCAGCTCCTTTGACGTGTGCGCCGATCTGTGCGCTGCCGCTGGTGCCGACATCAAGGAGAAGTACCTGGACGGCAAGGACCAAGACGGCTGGACCAAGCAGCTGTACGAAAGCGTTCAGAAGAAGGACCCGCGCCTGCCCGAAATCGAAGAGGGCTACAAGATGGGCGAGTTCCATTACCGTAACCCCGCCGGCTACACGCCCGCATACAAGGCATTCGTGGAAGATCCCGAGAAGAACAAGCTCACCACTCCTTCCGGCAAGATCGAAATCTTCTCTGAGAAGCTGCAGAAGATGGCCGAAACGTGGCAGCTGGACGATCCGCGCGATGTGATTGCTCCTATTCCGCTGTACACCCCCGGCGTTGACAGCTACGAGGATTGCACCACTGAGATGCCGTTTACGCTGATTGGCTTCCATTACAAGGCCCGTACGCACTCGAGCTGGGGCAACGTTGAAGTTGTGAAGCAGGCTGCGCCGCAAGAAGTGTGGATCAACACCATTGATGCCGAGAAGTTGGGCATTGAAAACGGCGAAACCGTAAGCGTGTTCAACGAGCATGGCGAAGTGCACATCCAGGCGAAGGTCACGCCGCGTATCATCCCGGGCTCTTTGGCCATTTCGCAGGGCGCATGGCGCGATGCCGACATGAACGGCGACCGTATTGACAAGGGCGGCTGCATTAACACGCTGACTAACATGCATCCTTCGCCTATTGCCAAGGGCAATCCGCAGCACTCCAACATTGCCGGCGTTCGCAAGATCAAGAAATAAGGGAGGTAGATCATGGCTGAATATGCATTCTATTTCGACGCCTCTCGCTGCACGGGCTGCAAGACCTGCGAGCTGGCATGCAAGGATTACCACGACTTGTCCGCCGACGTGGCATTCCGCAAAGTTTACGAGTACTGCGGCGGCGGCTTTACCGCAAATGCCGATGGCACGTACACCAACGATGTGTGGGGTTACTACACGTCCATGAACTGCAACCACTGCGAAAACCCTGCTTGCATGCAGGTGTGCCCCACGGGCGCTATGCATCGTGACGAGCGCGGCTTTGTTTCCGTTGACCACGATCGCTGCGTAGGCTGCAAGTACTGCGCTATGGCGTGCCCCTACAACGTGCCGTCGTTTGACGCCGTGCTGGGCCAGATGCGCAAGTGCGACGGTTGCTCGGCGCGCGTTGCCAAGGGCGAAAACCCCATTTGCGTGGATGCTTGCCCGCTGTACGCGCTTGATTTCGGCAAGGCCGACGAGATGGCAAAGAAGTACGGCGAAAGCGTTTGGTCTGCCCCTATGCCCGACCCGAGCTTCACCAACCCGACCACCATTATGAAGGGCTGCCCCACTTCGCGTACCATGGGTTCGCAGGAAGGCAAACTCATGAACCCGAAGGAGGTCATGTAAATGTTGTTCGAAACTGCTGCGAGCGAGATTTCGCTGCTTATCTTCACCGTTTTGGTGCCGATGGGCGTTACTGCTATGGGTCTTTTGGGCCTGGTGCGCGCTTCGTTTGATCTGTCCGACGAAGCCGCCAAGAAGTTCGACACCCTGTTGAGCATTCCGGCCGTTGTTACCATTGTGGGCTTGATTGCTTCGTTTACCCACCTGGGAAGCCCGTCTCATGTGTTCGGCATGGCTTCGGGCATTGGTTCTTCGCCGCTGTCGAATGAGATTGTGGTCGCCGGCATTGCCATTCTGGTTGCTGTTGTGTACTGGATTTTCGCGCTGGCGAAGCACCCCGAGGCAAGCTCGCACAAAGTGTTCGGCATTGTGCTTATCGTGTTGGGCCTGATCTGCGCGCTGTTCACCGGTCTTGCCTACATGATGCCCACCATCGCTACGTGGAATTCTCCCTTGGGCGCGGTAAGCCAGGTGTGCGCGGCTCTGTTCGGTGGCGCTGTTCTGGCGGCTCTGGTGCTGGCTCTTGCGGGTGCTAAGGCCGACAAGCTGATTGGCGCTTGTGCGCTGGTTGGTGCTGCGGGCGTTGCTATCCTGGTGCTTGTTCAGGGCGGTATGGCCGGCGGCGTGGTTAACTCCGCAGGCCTGACGGTTGCTGCGGCAATGGGCCAGTACTGGATTGTTGCCGTGATTGCCATTGTGCTTGCCGCGGTTGCAGCGTTCCTGGTGTTCAAGAACGCCGCTGTTGAAGGCGCTGTTTCCGTGATGGCCATTGCTGCCGTTGCCGCCCTGGTGGCCCTGGTGCTCGTGCGCATCTGCTTCTACGGAATCTTCCTTTCCGTGGGTCTGTTCTAAGCGTTACCCATCCTCTCTTAGTGAGGGCTCCCTTCGACCCCCTCCCTCCCTTCGGCCTGATTCGCTGCTTCGCTTCGTTGCGCGTAATGCACGAATGCGATTCGCGAATGCGGCCGCGAAGGTGAGCTCTCGCAACCTTTTAACTTAGTAATTTCCTCTCTTTCCACTTCCTTTTCTGAGATTGCCGCTCTACCTGGGGCGGCAATCTCGCCCTAGGGGTACAATGATTGCAGCTGTAGCTGCGTTTGCGAGCGCATCTGCGGTGTTTTGTGCCCCTGCTTTTACCGAAAGGATCGACATGGCTGAATATTCCGAAAGCGTGGCTCAGGCCGCTGCTATTTTGGGAACGATTTTCTACCAAGACCCTGCTTCCGAAAAAGGAAAGGCCGCGTTTTCCTGGCTTGCCACCAATGGGGAAGACGCGTGGGAGTTTGGGCAGCCTGCTGCAGGCGAGGCGCTTGAGCTCATGAAAAATGCCTGGTTGCAGCAAGATGAGCAAGCGATCCACGAAGAGTATAACCGCTTGTTCATTGGGCCGCATCGTCTTCCTGCGCCGCCGTGGGCATCTGTTTACACCGATCCCGAGGGTGTGATTTTCGGCAATGCCACGTTGGGCGTGCGCCAGTGGATGCGCGATAACGCGGTGAAGCTCAGCTTGCCCGACAAAGAGCCAGAAGATCATTTCGGACTTATGCTCATGATGCTTTCGTGGTGCGTAACGAACGGCGTTGAGCGTGCGGCGCTTGACGAGCTTTTGGAGGAGCATTTGCTCACGTGGGCGCCGTATTTCCTGGAGCTGTTCGAACAGGGAGCTCAGCATCCGTTGTATAAGGGTGCGGCACGTCTTGCCGCCGCAACGCTTGCCGATTGGCAGGAGCGCTTTGAGCTGGAGCCGCCTGTCATCAACCTGCATCGTCGCGACTAGCGGCGCTATTCGCAAAGCATTACGTCATCTCTTGCTGCTGCTAGCGCTTTGAGCTCGTCGGTGAAGCCCGATATGCTGAATAAAACGTACCACACCTTTCTGCCGTTTCTTTCCCAGGAAACGGCATCTGCTTTTGCTTCCAGGCTCCGCAGAACATCTACGCCCACGGGTTCTTGCCAATACTTGCATTCGCCAAGAATGAGATTCTTGCCTTCGGGGTCCAGTGCGGCAATGTCAATTTCTGTTTGAGCGTCCCAATACCTGCCCAGTTTCGAGAAATTGAACGGCCATGCCCCTTCTGCATTCAATTGCCACATACGCTCTTTGCAAACGTCTTCATAGACAAAAGCTATATGGTTTTTCACCAGGCTTTTCTTGATTTTGCTCATGACAATGTCGCTGTGCTCGCTTTCAATAAAACTTCTGTTCGGATACACGAAGGCGAACCAAAAGCGCAGGTAATTGTCTTTAATCTTGTAAAGCCCCTTTTTGCTTCGTTCTGGATTATTTTCGGTAATGGGGACTTCTCGCTCCAATATGTCCAGGTCAATGAGCGTTTTCAGGTATTTCGTCAAGCTGGTTGCTTTGATTTCCAGCGCGGTAGAAATAGCAGATAGCTTGCTGTTTCCCGCGGCAATGGCTCTTATGACAGAGAAGTAGCTGCCAATTTCTGCAACTTCTTGCTGCAGCAGGAAGTACGGCTCATCGTATAAATATCCCGACCGGTTCAACACGCATGTGTTAATGGCCTGGTAGATGTCGTCGTTTTCGCGGAACAGCTCAATATATTTCGGCACGCCGCCTGTGACTGCGTACATCTCAATGAGCTCTCGATAGGTTTTGTTGGGATGAAACTCATGATAGTAGCTGAAGGGAATCTGCTTCAGTTGGATTTGAGCTGTTCGCCTGCCGTAAAGAGGGCTGTTGTATGCAAGCGTTTGCGACTTCATCATGGAAATCAATGATCCACAAAGGATTATCATGACAGGTTTGTCTTTAAGCGTTTCTTCCCAGATGCGTTGAAAGATAGAAGGGAACGCTGCATTCGCTTTCCCCAAGTATTGAAATTCGTCCAAAACAATTACCGGTTTGCTTTGAGAAGGCGCATCGACAATGGATTTGAATAGGGGATCCCAGGTTTTTACGTCCGCTTCGCGAAGCAAGTCGCTTTTGATGAATTCGGCAACTTTTTCTTTGAAAGCGTTGCGATTTTGAGCTTCGGATTCCTCGGTGGCAAGGAAGAACAGGGCATTTTTATCTTTGATGAACTCCGAGATGAGCGTGGTTTTTCCGACTCTGCGCCGTCCGTACAGGACGACCAGTGCGCTTCCGTTTCTTTCGTATTCGTTTTGCAGGGTTTGCAGCTCTTGCTCTCGGTCAACAAAATAATCCATGACACGCGCTTCCTCCCATTGCTCCTTGTTATTCATGAAATTATTATACTTGAAAGTATAATAATTCAAAGTATAATTTTTCGACTTGAGCGTAATGCAGGCTGTGCTCGAGGTGTGGCATTTGCGACCAATCTCACGAGAACGTGAGGTGTTTTCCTTCCCGCGCACAATCGGTGAGATAGAAATTAATGATGTTCTGGTAGGGAATGCCTGTGCGTACGGATTCGGCTTTGAAATAATCAATGACGTCCACGTTCAACTGAACGGTTATCTTCTCGCACGCAGTGCTTGTTGTCAAAAGGCCCTTCATTTCGGGCAAATCGACGATAGTCGGTGGTCGGAAATTCGATATTCTTCCTATCATTTTTAATGCAATGCTTTGACCTGGTATTATGCTGCAAGGAAGAATCGATTCAATGGTATCGATTTCTTCGGGTGCGATAATTACAGCGCTCGGGGCGATTGGACCACCGAATATCGTCGATTTGCCCGAGTTTGCACCCGTTTTTCCAACAACTGCTTTCTTGGGAGTGACTTTCGGTGCCTTGAACGCCTTGAGCACCGCGCTCATCTGCCCGGGGATTCAAGAACGCCTTCCGAGGGGGAACTCTGCGACCTTGTTTCCGGAAAGGAATTTTCGAACTTGGCGGGTGCGTTGCTCGTGCGCTGGTTCCGTCTGTTCAGGGCGGGCATTGCGTTGCGGCATCGCATAGCCACGTGTGGTTGCTTTCGCGGGGAGCGGGTGAGCATCTTCCGATGCGGCATGTTTTTGTCATGATACTGATGCCGAAAAGACACGCTCGTGACGCGTTCGCACCGCACAACGGCGTACAATGAAAAAGAGCTTGAAGTTGCAGCGTACGCGCGACGCGCGAAACGCAGCGCAACAAGCGGATATTTCATAACTACGCGCACCACGAAGAAAGGACAGGCCATGAGCATTTTTGATTCTGATATTCTTGACAGCGCTAATAATCTTTTGAATAAGGGCGCGAATAAAGTAACAAGCGCTATTGATTCGGCATCCAATAAGATGAAACTGACTGAACAGCAGCGTAAGCGCACTGAAGCCTGCGCCGCCTTGGGTGCTGCTCTTTACGCAGGCGAAAAGGATGCGGCCGAACTTCGTGCAAAATATGAAGAGCTGTTTGTCGCGGTGAATCAGATTGATGGCGCGATTGCAGACCTTGAAGCGCAGATTGCTGCCGCTGAAGAGCAGAAAGCTGCGGCTGCCCGTGCTGCAGCGGGTACGCGCGTGTGCGAGAATTGTGGTGCAACGGTAGCGGACGACGCTCTGTTCTGCGGAAACTGCGGTACGAAGCTTCCCGAAGTTGCGTCCGAGCCCGATTCGGTTGATGCGCCTGCGGTGGAGCTCGTGTGTCCCTCGTGCTCGACTTCGGTTCCCGAGGATGCTGATTTCTGCCCCGCATGCGGCACGAAGCTCTAAGTTTCGCGTTGCGGCAAGCGCGATTTTATGCGGCGGAATTAAACACCTATGAGTGAAGTAAGCGATTCGAATAACGTAAAAATGAGCCCGACCAGCGTTTCTGCTGGTCGGGTTTCGTGTGCGCTGGATGCGGCAACGCCAGGTGGCAAAGGCGATGCTGGTGGCGCAAGCGTTGTGACCGGCGCGGCAGGGGGCTCTGGCGCCGTGCGCGACCCTCGACCTGCCCCCAAGAAAACGCTTTTCCAGGCAATCAAATACCTGATGGTGGGTGGCAGCTCCGCTGCTATCGAGCTTGTGCTGTTTCAGCTGCTCAGCGCCGTTTTCGCTATTCCCTTAGCAGCGGCTAACGTTACAGCTGTTGTTGTTTCCACGGTGTTCAACTTCCTGGTAAACCGTAACGTCACGTTCAAGAGCACGTCAAACCCGCTGCGCAGCTTGGTGCTGTATCTGCTACTGTTCGCGCTCAACACCACATTTAGCACGGTGGTCATTTCGTTTTTGGCGGCACAGGGTGTGTATCCGTTGGTGGCGAAAGTGTGCACCATGGCATGTATTGTGCTGTGGAACTTCGTTTTGTATAAGAAGATTATTTTCAAATAGAAAGGGCTTGGTATAGGCACTTCTATGAACGTTCCCCGAAACTCCTTTTTGCCCACATCAGCTGAAGAGATGCGCGAACGCGGCTGGGACCAGGTCGATTTCGCGTATGTTTGCGGCGACGCGTACGTGGACCATCCGTCGTTTGGCGCGGCCATTATCACACGCATGCTGGAAGCGAACGGCTACAAGGTGGGCGTGATTTCGCAGCCCGATTGGAAGAACCCGGAGAGCATTGCGGTGTTCGGACGGCCTCGTTTGGGGTTCATGGTTTCGGCGGGCAACATGGATTCTATGGTGAACCACTATACCGTTGCGCGCAAACATCGCAGCTCAGACGCGTATTCTCCCGGTGGGAAAATGGGGTTGCGCCCCGACCGCACGACTATTGTGTATTGCGGGCTTATTCGTCAAACGTTCAAGGATGCGCCTATCATCATTGGCGGCATTGAGGCAAGCCTGCGCCGCCTGGCCCATTACGATTACTGGTCGGATGGTCTGCGCCGCTCCATTTTGCTTGATTCCGACGCCGATCTTTTATGCTACGGCATGGGGGAGCGCTCGGTGGTGGAAGTTGCCGATGCGCTGGCTGCGGGGCTCGACATTTCCGATATCACGTTCATTGATGGCACGGTGTATCGCACGCGCAACCTTGACGCTGTGTATGATTACGAGCTTTTGCCCAGCTGGGATGAGATTGGCGCGGACAAGCGCACGTTTGCGCAAAGCTTTTTGGCGCAGTATCGTGCAAGCGACCCTTTCACGGGAAAACGCCTGGTAGAGTCGTATTCAGCGCACATGCACGTTGTGCAGAATCCGCCTGCCAAGCCGCTTTCAACTGAAGAGATGGATGCGGTGTACGCGTTGCCGTATGCGCGCGCGTGGCACCCGCGCTACAATGCGGAAGGCGGCATTCCCGGTTTTTCGGAAGTGAAGTTCTCCCTGACTAGCAGTAGGGGCTGCTTCGGCGAGTGCGCTTTTTGCGCGCTCACGTTCCATCAGGGGCGCATCGTGCAGGCGCGCAGTCACGCCTCACTGCTTGAAGAAGCGCAGGCGATTATCGACGACCCCGATTTCAAAGGCTACATCCACGATGTGGGCGGTCCCACTGCGAACTTTCGCGCACCCGCATGCCGCAAGCAGATGCAGCGCGGTGCCTGCACCGATAAGCGCTGCCTTACGCCCACCGTATGCAAGGCGTGCAAGCCGACCCATGCCGACTACTTGAAGCTTTTGCGCAAGCTGCGCGTGCTGCCCGGCGTGAAGAAGGTGTTCGTGCGCAGCGGCATTCGCTTCGACTACCTTATGGCGGATCCGAATCATCAGGAATTCATGGATGAGCTGGTAAAATACCACATAAGCGGTCAGCTTAAAGTAGCGCCTGAACATATCAGCGATGCGGTTTTGGCGTATATGGGCAAGCCGCGCAACTTCATCTATCAGCGTTTTTGCAGGGAGTACGAGCAGGCAAACGAGCGCGCGGGCATTAAGCAGTTCTTGGTGCCGTATCTGATGAGCTCGCACCCGGGATCGGGTCTTGACGAGGCTATTCAGCTGGCGGAATACGTGCGTGACATGGGTTACAACCCTGAGCAAGTGCAGGATTTCTACCCCACGCCTGGCTCGTTGGCAACCTGCATGTATTACACAGGCATCGACCCGCTGACCATGGAGCCGGTGTACGTGCCCACGTCGTCGCACGAAAAGGCGCTCCAACGTGCGCTCATCCAGTACCGCAACCCGAAAAACTACGATTTAGTGGTGGAGGCGCTTACGAAGGCTGGTCGCCTGGATTTGATCGGGTTCGATAAGAAATGCCTGGTGACGCCGCGGAACATGAGCGGAAGGACGGCTGATGAGGGTCGCCGTGGCAAGGCAAGCGGCAAAGCGGTGGGAAAGCTTGCCGGCGGCGGTCGCGGCGGTCGCGGTGGTCGCGGCGGGAAAGGCGGCAAGAGCGGCTGGTCTGACGCCTCGGGTCGCGGCGGTCGCGGCAAGAGCAACGCAGCCGGTAAGTCCACCGGCAAGGGCGGCGGTGCGGCGCGCAACGGTAAGTCCGGGAGCCGCCCACCTAGTGGACAGGGCGGCGGCAAAGGCACCGGCGCGCGGGGCAAAGCTTCGGGAACATTCGTAAGAGACAAGGAGCATGGCAATGCATCAAGTGGCAAACGATACGGCGACAGAAGCGCTCGAAAAGCTCAAGGCGGGAAACGAACTGTTCGTTAAAGGCGAGTCTGATCAGGGCGATGTTTCCCATGCAGCTCGATTATACTCATCCACGCACGGCCAGGCGCCGTACGCCATTGTGGTGACTTGCTCTGATTCGCGCATTGTGCCCGATGCCGTTTTCTCGGCAGGCATTGGCGATTTGTTCGTCATCCGCGTTGCGGGAAACGTGATTGACGCCCATCAGCTGGGAAGCATCGAATACGCGTGTAAGCATCTGGGCACGCAGCTTGTTGTGGTCATGGGGCACGATCATTGCGGCGCGGTTGAGGCGGCGCTGCACGATGACCCCAACGATGACCCAGAAGGATTCATCGAATACATATTGGACGAAGTTAAACGCGCAATTGGCGAAGAGACCGACCCTCTTCGTGCTTCGGAGCTGAACGTGCTCTATGCGGTTTCACGCATCAAAGACGTGCTTGATGTTACCGTGATAGGCGCCATGTATTGCCTGGCCACAGGAGAGGTTACCTTCCTGTAAGGCTTGCTAGCCGTGCGGAGGCACGGAAAGCATCGGTGGCACCGACATGCAAAGGCGCACTGCGTTGAAGACATGACAAAGGGCCAGGTCATCCGAACGGACTGAACCTGCCCCTTTCCGTATTTCGCTCTGATGCGATTCGCAGCTACGCCAACAGTTCGCGCGCGGCTTCTTCGAGCGTGCTCAGTAGCTCGGCCGCCTGATCAGCGCTTTCTCCCTTGACGAACACGTATGCTTTGACTTTCGGCTCGGTGCCGCTGGGGCGCACGATAATCTTGTGGCCGCCTTCAAGCTGGAACTCAAGCACGTTTGCGCTGGGCAGTTTCTGCGGCGCGCTTGTGCCGGTGCCACCGTGGACGGGCATGCCAACGGCTGTTGCAAAGTCTACCATATTCAGCACATGTAGGCCGCCCACTTCCGCGGGAGGCAGAATCCGCAAGCCGTCCATCAGGTGTTTCATGGTTTCTGCACCTGCAGCGCCGGGGAACGTTACGCTGATAGTGCTGTTTTCCCACCAGCCATAACGCTCGTACAGCGCATGCATGGCCTGCACCAGGTCGCGGCCCTGCGCCTTGTGCCACGCCGCCATTTGCACCACTAACATGCTGGTCACAATGGCGTCCTTGTCACGCACATGCGTGCCGGCCAGGTAGCCGTAGCTTTCCTCGAAGCCCAGCAGAAAGCGATCTTCTTCGCCGGCGGCTTCCAACAGCCCGATTTGCTCGCCGATGTACTTGAAGCCCGTTAGCACGCGGCGCATCTCAAAGCCGCGCTCCTGTGCCATCAAGTCGCACATGACGCTTGACACGATGGTGCTCACGCATACCTTTTCGCGCAGGTCGCACCCGCGCTCCTGCGCTTTTGTGCATTCGTAGTCCATCAGCAGCGCGCCCAGCTCGTTGCCGGTGAGCAGCACGTATTCGCCGTTGTGCAACACCGCAATGCCCGTGCGGTCGGCGTCGGGGTCGGTTGCCAGCAGCAAATCGGGGTGCACTTGCTGACACAGCGCCAACCCGCGTTCCAGCGCCTCGCGAATTTCCGGATTCGGGAAGGGGCAGGTGGGGAAGTCTCCGTCGGGTTGCGCTTGCTCGGGCACCACGGTCACGTTTTCCATGCCAATGCGCTCGAAGATGTGGTTCACGCACTCCAGGCCCGTGCCGTTGAGCGGCGTGTACACCACAGAAAGGTCGGCCAGCGTTTCGGGCGCTTCCAAGGATTGCGTTGCCACGGCATCGATGAAACGGTCGAGCACGTCCTCATCGGTGTAGGTGGCTAGCCCGCGTTCGAGCGCTTCGTCAAACGGCATGCAGTTCACGTCGTCGAAGATGTCCACGTTGTTGATGGCCGCCTGAATATCGCGCGCGGCCTGCGTGGTTATCTGGCAGCCATCGGGGCCGTATGCTTTGTAGCCGTTGTATTCGGCGGGGTTGTGGCTGGCGGTCATGCAGATGCCTGCGCTGCAGTGTAAATCGCGCACCGCCCAGCTAAGCGCTGGGGTAGGTTCAATGCGCTCGTACAGGTACGACTTCACGCCGTTTGCCGCTAAAACACCTGCTGCCACCTGGCAAAACTCCAGGCCGCCGTGACGTGAATCGCGCGCAATGGCAACGGTGGGATGTTCGAAATGCGCGTTCAGGTAATTCGCCAGACCCTGCGTTGCCTTGCCTACTGTGTGGATGTTCATGCGGTTTGCGCCTGCTCCTAAAATGCCACGTAGGCCAGCGGTTCCGAATTCCAGGTCCTGGAAAAACGCATCATTGCAGGCGGTTTCATCGGTTGCCAGGGCGGCAAGCTCTTTTTGGTAGCGCGCATCGGCGCGCTCGGTCCATCGCTTGAGGTTGGCGGAGATAGTATCGGAAAGCATGTGCTGCTCCTTCTTTAAAATTCAATTCGCAGTTTGAATAATGTCATTATAGGGGTGCTGGGGGCTTTTCGTTTCGCGATGATGGTAGAATTACTGTTTATCAAGAATACGTCAACAAGAGAGAAGAAGGGCAGCCTCCATGGCAGAGGTCAATATCGCCGCGGTGCTCATTGCGAATTTAATGGCAATGACCATGCTGTTCATTATTCTCATGAACCGTCATTGGCGCCTGGACCGACGTGTGCGTGAAAGCGATGCGCTGTATGCCCTGGTCGTGCTCTCTTTTATCTCTTGCGTGATCGATTGCGTGAGCAACTTGGTTGCCGGTCGCCCGGGTGCGTTTTGCTGCGTGGTGGGGTATGCCACGAACACCTGGCTGTATGCCATGAATGTGGTGTTCGGGCCGTTGTGGGTGTATTTTTTGGCGGCGCATTTGGATGTGAAGCTGCCCCGGTGGAGCAAAATTGCTTGCGGCGTGATAGTTGCGGTGGCGGCAACGTTTTTGATTGTCAACCTCGTGATTCCCGTGGTCTTCTCTTTTGATGTGACGGGTGTATACAAGCGAGGTCCGATTTATTGGTTCTACTTGGCAATTGCCGTGGTGTTCCTTGTTGCCAGCCTGGTGGTTTATTTATATGCGCACGTAACGGGCGGCGTGCTGAAGACGTTTCCTTTGTGGGTGTTTTTGATGCCGGCCATCTTTGGCATTGCGTTGCAGGGGACGATTTACGGCATCTCGACCATTTGGCCTTTTATCGCAATTGCGTGTTGCGGTGTGGTGACCAGTCTGCAAAGCGAGTTGATTTCGCGCGACAAGTTGACTGGCTTGTACAATCGGTTTTACCTGGACAGTATTGCCAACGCGCCCGTGCGCGCGGGTGTTTTGAGTGCGCGCAAGCCGGAGCTGCTTACCATTTTGTGGCTGGATTTGAACGATTTCAAGGCGATAAACGATAAGTACGGTCATGCGGCGGGTGATAAAACGCTGGTTGCTGTGGGCGTTGCTTTATCCGAGGTCGTGGGGCCGTTGGGCGCGGTTGTCCGGTATTCGGGCGATGAATTCGTGGTTTTGCTGAACACGCAGGATGATATGCAGGTCGATGCATGCGTGAGTGATATTGGGACCGCGCTTGCGGGTATCTCGCTTGAGGAAGCCAAGGGGATGCCTGTTTCGGCATCGATTGGACGGCTTTCTTTTGACCCGGCTACTATGCCCATGGATGAGGCTCTTAACTGCGTTGATCTGCTTATGTACGAGAATAAACGCGCCTATCACGCTGCGGGAACAGATCGTGATCGGCGATCTCGGAGTGCGGCGCGGGACTCGGCGGACAGGGTAGGATAGCTGCGGTTCTTGTCATTAGTGGTTGAGCGGGGTCAAACGCCCTTTCGCGTTTGCGAGGCGTCCCGGTGCGCACTTTAGCTCGTCGGCGGGGGAGCCCGTCCTAGTTTAAACGCCCTTTCACGTTTGCGAGGCGTCCCGGGGTATCCCTTGCTGCTTATGGACCTCTCGATTCTTCGACGGCAAGGGGTTTGTTGAGGCGCCGGATTGCAGCGCGCTCGTGCTAAAGCGACGCCTTGTTGGAAAAACCCCTTCAGATTCGAGCTAATCGACGATAATCGGTGGTTTGGCCGCTGGGCGAGGACGTTTTTTGCTTGCTTTGAGACTTTGTAGAGCGGCTGCAAAGTTTTCAAGTAGCGTTTTCCCAGTTCATAGCGTTGCGTAAATATCAATAGATGTTCTATTGCTGACACTGCGTTTTTTCAACCACCGACTATCGTCGATTAGCCTGAATTAACCCCTGGTTTTTCAACAAGAGGTCCGATTTGCTTGCAGCGTCGCGTGCTTTGATGTGAAAAAGTGACGGGGACTTTTTCACATCCGTGCCTCTCGCCCGCTTTTGGACGTAATTGCTACGTGTTGGGGCAATTTGACGGCGATTCAGCATGTTGCGCGGTATGTCCGCGAGCTACCCGTTGATTTCGTTGGGATAATTTGGCAACAAGTCTTTCTGTTTACGGGCGCGAAACGAAATATTACTATGATACGAATGAATTTTTGCGACTATTCGTTTGGGTTTTGCACCTGGGCATTGGTATTGATTTGCGCATTGGTTTGCGTGACGGCTTGCTGCGTTTTGCACTGATGAGCGCGTTTCATATGAGTGGCGTTGACTGCGATGGTCAGCGTGCCGGTGCGCCAGCCGACCTGCATTAATGGAAAGAGGTAACTATGACACGCGTGGGCATTTTGGGATACGGAAACTTGGGAAAAGGCGTTGAGCTGGCTATTCGCCAAAACGACGATATGGAGCTTGTGGGCGTGTTCACACGCCGCGACCCCGCGACGGTGACCATTACTACGCCGGATGTGCCAGTGCGTTCCGCAAGCGAGCTCGATGAAGGCGCGGCAACAGACGTTGACGTGCTGATCATCTGCGGCGGCAGCGCGACCGATCTGCCCAAGCAAACGCCGAAATACGCTGCGAAGTACAACGTTGTTGACAGCTTTGATACGCACGCGCATATCCCCGAGCATTTCGCCAACGTGGACACTGCTGCTAAAGCCGCAGGTAAAACGGCACTTATCTCGTGCGGATGGGACCCGGGTCTGTTCTCGCTGAACCGATTGTATGCGAACTGCATTCTGCCTCAGGGAAACGACTACACGTTCTGGGGCCGCGGCGTGAGCCAGGGTCACTCCGATGCGCTGCGTCGCATTCCTGGCGTGGCCGATGCGAAGCAGTACACAAATCCGGTTCCTAAGGCGCTTGAGGCCGTCCGTGCGGGCGAAAATCCCGAGCTGACCACGCGCGAGAAGCATACGCGTGAGTGCTGGGTTGTCCTTGAGGAAGGCGCCGACCCCGCGGCGGTTACGGAAGCAATTGTGAACATGCCCGATTACTTCGATGAATACGATGTTGACGTGAACTTCATTTCGCAAGAAGAACTCGATCGCGATCACGCGGGCCTGCCTCATGGCGGCTTTGTCATTCGCTCGGGTCAAACGGCGGGCGGTAAGAACTGCACCATCGAGTACTCCCTGAAGCTTGAGTCGAACCCCGAATTCACGGCATGCGTGCTGGTTGCGTATGCGCGCGCGGTGGCCCGTCTGGCGGTCGAAGGAAACACGGGCTGCAAAACCGTTTTCGATATTGCGCCGGCGTATCTCTCGGCATCGAATGGCGCCGATTTGCGCGCTCATCTGCTGTAATAACTTGCAAAATGTGGCAAAAACACGGTAAAAACATGGAAAAAAGACGGTAAAATAGCGAAGACATGCGAGCGGCATTGAAAAGCGTTGCGTGGATGCTCGCGATGAAACGGGTTCGGTAGCGTGTGGCAGCGGCTGCGCTTAGGGGCAGCGTGCGTCAACTAAGCGCGTGTATCGCATCTGCCGCAGCGACGGGAAACATGCGAGCGGCGTTGAGCTGAGCGCGCATAGCAACAAAAAGCGGAAGGCATAAGAAACGGAGGTGCAGGAATTGGGAGAAGCAAAACAGGCAGAGAACGCCTCTTTGGAGCAGACGGCGCCTATGGCGGAGGTCGGCGCAACGGAAGCGTGCGCAGCTGCGTCGCGCGTAGATGCCCCCGCAACAACGGATGTTTCTCCGGAAAAAGATGAGCGCATCTTTACTCACGATGCCTGCCCTTACTTCCCTTGTCATCAGTTGTCGAGCGACATAACATTCAATTGCGTTTTTTGCTACTGCCCGTTATACGCATTGGGGCCTGATTGTGGCGGCGCGTTCCGCTACAATGAGAAAGGGTACAAAGACTGTACGTATTGTACTGTCATGCACGAAGGTTCGCGCGGCTTCGACCGCGTGCAGGAACTATTCCCGAAATTAGCGGAGCTTGCTCGGAGGACGAGCTAGGGCACCGCTCATCCACTCATAACGAAAGGCTGGCGCGATTCATGCTTCGAATTTTCGAAAACATGGCACGAACGAATCCGCGTCAGCTTTGTTTTACCGCGATGGACGCAGCGGGTCACGAGACGCGGTACAGCTATCATCGCGCTCGTTTGCACGGAGCCGCTTTGGCGCAATGCTTGCGCTTTGCAGGTGTGGCGCGCGGCCATTATGTGGCGGTCGAGCTGCCCAACGGTGAAGCGTGGCCGTTGTTGCTGCTTGCGGCGGCGTACGGCAATTTTGCCCTGATAGGCATGGATCCGCACTTGACGCCCGCCGAGCGCGCGGCGCGTTATGCCGAAATCGAATCGATTCCCAACACGACCATTTCGTGTTTCATTGACCAGGAAAACATCGAAGATCTTATTCAGCATGCGCGCTTGATCATCGATGGGGAAGCACCTGGCGTTCAAGCAGGCCTTTCTTCCGATGCTGGTAGTTCCGAGAACGATTATTTGCGCGGAAAAGTCGCGCGCGCAGGTGTGCGCGATGCGGTGGGAAACGTTGATGCCGAAACGGCGCGCGGCTGGTCGTCCAATTCTGGCACGAACCGGCGTAATGGCGTGCGCGCCTCTTTCTCAAGTGGCCCCATTCAGGGGTCATATGCGGAAGCGGGACGCTTGGGGCGCGACGCAACGAAGCTTCCGCCTTCGCAGTTGCGCCGTTATTCTTCCGATTCGGAAGAAGCGGTGGTGCATTTTGCCGATCACTCCGCACATCTTTTCGACGGCGCGAAGCCGGCGGTTGTTCTGTTCACGGCGGGTGTTTCGGGCAAGAGCAAACCGGTGTGCCTGAGCTGGAAAAACGTAACGGAAGCCGCAAAATCCCTGAACAGCGTGATGTGCAAGCAAGGGCGCGGCGTTTGGCAGGCCGTGCTGCCGTTTTATCGCGTTATGGGCTTGCAGGTGATCGTGCGCAGCATTTGCAATCGTTCCGCCTTCGCCGTGTACGAGTGCTTCCAGCCCGATACGCTGCTGCGCGATGTTGATCGGCTGGGTGCGACGCACATCGCGGTTGACGATGCCATGGTGGCTGAGCTGCTGATGTGCGAGAACCAAGCAGCGCTGCGGCGGTATAGCTGCCTGCTTTTAGGCGGGTCGGCGCTTGATCACAGCGTGATGTCGGCGTGCGCAAAGCGGCGCATCTGTGTATATGCGGGGTATGGTATTACCGAAACCGCAGGTCATATTGCTATTGGACCGATTGATGACACGTTTGATGGCTCGCTTCGCTTGCTGCCTGGTTACGAGGTGCGTATCGAACAAGCGGCGCCAAGCGGATTTGGGCGTTTGCTGGTGAAGGGCGCCAGCGTGTGCGACCGATATCTGGGCATGCGCGGCTCCATTACGGTGAACGGTTTTTTGCCTACGGGCGACACCGCGAAATGCCACGCCGACCGCATTACCGTGCGGGGACGCACCGATACCATGTTCCTGTGTGGCGGAAACAACGTTTTCCCTGATGAAATCAAAGAATTGCTGCTTGCCGAAAAAGGCGTGTCCGATGTGTACGTTTTCGGTGCGCCGCATGCCGCATTGGGTCAATGCCCTGTGGCATTCGTGGAGCGCAATGATCGAGGTCAGCAGGGCAGGCCGTCGAACAGGGATTTTGCTGCACATCTTCGCTTGAATTTAGCAACGCAGCTCTCGACGTACAGCATTCCGCGGCACATTTTTGCGCTGGACTCGTTTCCGCGTACGAGTGCGGGACGCGTGGATGAAGCACTGCTTGAGCGATGCTGCAGCGAGCGCTTGGAAGTGGCGAAGGTGAAGCTGCATCATGTTGCAGTGCCGCTTGCAAGCGCAGCGAAAATTGGCGGAAAGACGTGCAAGCAGCGCGAGTCGCTTTTAGTCGAGATTGTGGATTACGCGGGGCGTACGGGTATTGGCGAATGTGTGGCGTTTTCCAGCGATGATTCCGGCTTTGAAACGCTGAAGGATGCCGAGGAGTATTTGGCGAATGTGCTGGCGTCGCACGTTGTTGGCCAGGCGTTTTTGCATCCGGGCGAAGTCTTCCCCTGCCTTATGGAATGCCCCGATGCCCAACGACACGTGCGCTCTGTTGGTGCGTTGGAGCCGGCGTTTTGGGACTTGTATGGCAAGGTGTCGGGCTTGGCATTTTGGCAGCTGATTGGCGGCAGGCCGTCCAGCGCCGATGGCTCGCAATGTCGCGTGCGTGCAGCTGCCGTGGTGGGTTTGGTGGATGCGCACGACACGGTAGAGCAGGTGTGGCGTTGCGTTGAGGCGGGCTATAGCTGCGTGACGCTTGATGTTTGTCCGGGCATGACGTACCAGCGCGTGCGCGCTGTGCGGCAGGTTTTCCCGGATTTGATGATAACGCTCGATGCGCATCGCAGTTTTACGGAAGAAACCGCAGATGAGCTGCGTGCTTTGGATGAATTCAACATCTCTTGGATTGAAGAGCCGCTTGCGTTTGCGGGGGATGTTTCTGCGGTGGCCTCGCGGTTTATGGGCGGTGCACGGGCGAATGATCGGCGGTCTTTAGTGCGCCGTCATTTGGCGCAGCTGTCTCGTTTTCAGCAGACGCTGCATACGCCGATTTGCCTTGACGAGACGGTCCCAACGCTGCAAGAAGCTTATCTTGCCTTGGAATATCCCAATTTGCGGTACGTGGTTGCACGCGTGGGTGAGTTCGGCGGCGTGCGGCCAACGCTTGACTTTGTTCGGCAAGCTCATATCCGCGGGGTGCATATTTGGGTTGGCGGCATGTTCGACCTGGGTATTTCGCGAAAAATGCACGCTGCGCTGCAAACGCTTCCCACGGTGGAAGATGCGGGAAACACCGGTTCGGTGCTGCGACAGTTCGTGAGCGATATTGCGAATCCTGCTCACACGGTGGAGCGCGGGCTGGTCACGCTGAACAAGGCCCAGGCGCCCAGCGGTTTCGGGTGCGCTCTTGATCGAGCGGCGCTGGAGCGCTACCTGATTCGCAGCATTGTTGTTGAGTAGCAGCGCCTGTGGGGTGGTGCAGAAGCTGCTGGCGACTGCAAGGCGTGCGCGGGTCATGGAGGGCACAAGTGTCGTTCGGCGCTACAGGTACGGAAGGTCCGGGCGGCCGCGGGGTGGGCGAGTCGACTGGCGCAAGCTGCTCGGTGCAGCCTTCTACTCGATGGTTTTTTCGCCGAGCGTCATCTCAATGCGGCCATGCAGCAGCGTTATGTATCGTTTCGCCAGCTCAGAGAGTATTTTTTCATCGTGTGTTATGTAGCCAATGCGCATGATGCATTCCTCTTTAAGGGGAATTGCCACAATATCCGATGACATTTCGTCGGACAAAACGCCCGTGGACAGCGTGTAACCGTTGCCGAACGTGAGCAGCGTTGTGAGCGTGCCGCGGTCGGAATACGTGATGTTTCGCGTGTGGGGCAGGTAGCCGAATGGCTCTTCGGAATAATGGAACGAGTTCGTAAGACCCTGCTCGAACGAGTAGCGCGGGTAGTCTTCAAGATCGGCCAGGGAAACGCTTTCGCGCGCTGCCAGCGGATGATGGCTTCCCACGAACACGTGCGCACGAGCGACAAACAGCGGCGTAAACGTCAGATGCGCTTCATCAAATGTGCTGGTCAGAACTTTCTCGTTTGCGGCGGAAAGGTACAAGATGCCAATGTCGGCTTTAAAGTTGCGCACGTCATCGATAATCTCGCCGGTACGCGTTTCGCGCAGCGTGAAGTCGTAGGCACCGCCTTGATATTCGTTGGTCAGGCTCACGAACGCCTGGACGCAAAACGCGTAATGCTGGGTGCTAATGGCCAGACGCGCGCGTTCTTCCGAGCGGGTGGCGTAGCGGTTTTCAAGCAGTTCGGCCTGCTCGATTACTTGGCGCGCGTAACCAAGCAACTCGGTGCCATCGTTGGTGAGCTTCAGGCCGCGATTCGAGCGCAAAAAAATCTGAATGCCCAGCTCTTCTTCCAGTTCTTTGATGGAAATGGAAAGCGTTGATTGGGAAACGAATAGGCGCGCAGCGGCGGCGTTGAACGAACCTTGCTGTGCTACCGCCATAAGGTAGCGAAGTTGTTGAAGGGTCATAAGGCTCCTTTCGGATATGCGCCGGCGGATGCGGGCGGCGGTCGCTTGTGGCGCGCTGCTTGCGGCAAGCGCGATGGTTGCAGGTGGCGCGCGCAGGTGATGGGTGCGGGCGGTCACACGCTATGGCTGTAGGCGCCTATCGCGCGTGCCTGACCCACGTGGCGGGGCGCATGTGTCGTTTTGCGTTCCATTTTATTTGATATCAGGTTTGTAAAAAGCTGAGTCATTGATTTTTACGATATCTACGTCTTGCATGCCGTGCGCTTACGGAGAAAAGTGGGCGTATTCTGCATTTTTCTTAAAAATGACTAGACAAGACGTTTTATGCAAATAAACTGCATATTACAAACTAATTATGCAATATTGAATGGATTTTGCAATGACAAACGTATTTATCGACGGCAGCGCCGGCACCACGGGTTTGCGCATCCACGATCGCCTTGCGCAGCGGCCTGACATCACGCTGCTTGCGCTGCCCGATGACCAGCGCAAAAATGTTGTCAAGCGCAAAGAAATGCTCAACGCGGCCGATATCGCGTTTCTGTGCTTGCCCGATGCTGCGGCAATTGAAGCGGCAACGTTAGTGGAAAACCCAGATACGGTGATTATCGACACATCAACAGCACATCGTGTTAATTCCAGCTGGACTTATGGTTTCCCTGAGATTTTACCTGATGACCAGGCTGTTTCAACGGCAAAGCGCATTGCCAACCCGGGATGTCATGCAAGCGGCTTCATCGCGCTTGTTGCTCCGTTGGTGCGCTCCGGCGTTTTAGATCCTGCGGCGCAGCTGACGTGTTTTTCGCTTACGGGATATTCCGGCGGCGGAAAATCCATGATTGCGCAGTACGAAAACGCAGCGAACCAAGACGAGCTGCTTGCGGCTCCGCGCGTTTACGGCTTGAGCCAGCAGCACAAACATCTTCCCGAAATGGTGAAAATGTGCGATTTGGAGCAAGCGCCTATTTTCTGCCCGACCGTTGCCCCGTATTATGCGGGCATGGAGGTATGCGTGCCGGTTTTTGCTTCGCAGGTGGCGGGCGGCAAAGCGGCTATCGAGCAGGCGTATGAGCAGTTTTATGCGAGCGACACGTGCGGCGTGGTGCATTTTGTACCCGAAGCGGAAGCTGCTGAAGGGGGCTTCTTGTCAGCCGCTGCGTTCACAGGACGCGATGATATGCAGATAAGTGTGTGCGGCACCGATGAGCGCTTGCTACTGGTGGCACGCTTCGATAATCTGGGCAAAGGTTCGTCGGGCGCTGCTATTCAGAACATGAATTTGGTTTTGGGCGTTGATCCTACGCTTGGCTTGAATGTGCGAGCCTGAACCGTCGCTCTCTTTTCATTGCGTGCAGTTGGGCGCGTGGGTAGGACAAGCGATGAGGGTAATCGATCGGAAGTTTCTGCAAAAACGGAAAGGATTGATATGAAGTTTATCGAAGGCGGTGTTTGCGCTCCGGCGGGATTTACCGCCAATGGCGTGCATTGCGGCTTCCGCATGAATCGCTCCAAGCGCGATTTGTCGCTTATTGCAAGCGAAGTGCGCTGCGCGGCTGCGGCAACGTACACCACGAATAAAGTGAAAGGTGCGCCGCTCGAAGTGACGCGCGCCCATTTGGCGGACGGCCATGCGCAAGTCATTATTTGCAACAGCGGCAATGCAAATACGTGTAACGCGAACGGTGTGGAGATTGCCGAGCGAACAAGCCAGCTTCTTGCCCGTGAAATGGGTATTTCCCCTGATGACGTTGTTGTTGCATCCACGGGCGTTATCGGGCAGCCCATGAGTCTTGACCCGTTCAAGGCAGGAATTCCGCAACTTGTTTCCGGTTTGAGCGCACAGGGCGCAAGCGCCGCCGCGGAAGGCATCATGACAACCGACACGGTGGAGAAAAAAGTCGCCGTCGAGTTCGAGCTGGGTGGCGTAACGTGCCACATGGGCGGCATCTCTAAGGGAAGCGGCATGATTCATCCGAACATGGCCACCATGCTGGGCTTTATCACGACCGATGCTGCTATTGAGCCGGCGGTTCTTCAAGCGGCGCTTTCCGCGGACATCCAGGATAGCTTCAACATGATTAGCGTTGATGGCGACACATCCACAAACGACATGGTTGTGGTGCTTGCGAACGGGCTGGCGGGTAACACGCCGATTTCAGCAGCGGAAGGTGCCGATTATCAGGCGTTTACGGAGGCGCTTGCAACGGTGACGCGTACGCTTGCGCGTCGGATGGCAGCCGATGGCGAAGGCGCTTCGAAACTTATCGAATGCGTGGTGTCGGGTGCGGCCGACAAGCAGACGGCGCGCGTTGTGGCGAAAAGCGTTATTTGCTCGAGCTTGGTGAAGGCAGCAATTTTCGGAGCAGACGCCAACTGGGGTCGTGTTTTGTGCGCTATTGGGTATGCGCCCGTTGACGTGGACGTGCATAAAGTGGACGTGCGCTTCCGCAGCACCGGCGGCGAAGTGCTGCTGTGCGAAGGCGGAGCGGGCGTTCCCTTCTCCGAAGAAGAAGCAAAGGAAGTCCTGGTTGAAAGTGAGATTCAAATTCTTGTTGATTTGAACAGCGGCCAGGAAAGCGCCACGGCATGGGGCTGTGACTTGACGTACGAATACGTGAAGATCAACGGAGATTATCGAACCTAAGGTGCATCACGCCGAAACCAAAGGGCCTTGCCAAGAGCAGCATTAAGGAAAGAAGAACGAAGAGAATGCAGAATCACTTTTCCAACGAACAGCGCGCCGAGGTTCTTGCCCAGGCGCTGCCGTACATACGGTTCCACGCGGGGCAGATCATCGTAATCAAATACGGTGGCAACGCAATGGTTGACGAGCATTTAAAGCAGCAGGTCATGGAAGATATTGTTCTGCTGTGGCTTGTTGGCGTGCGCGTGGTGCTCGTTCATGGCGGCGGCCCGGAAATCAGCGCGTTAACGAAGCGACTTGGCAAGGAAGTGAAGTTCATTGATGGTCAGCGCGTGACCGACGAGGAAACCGTTGACATTGTGCAAATGGTTCTGGCGGGCAAGGTGAACAAGACGCTGGTAGGCATGCTCAGCCAGCGCGGCGGTAATGCTATGGGTCTTTCGGGTTTGGACAGCCGTTTGATTCAGGCGAAGCAGCGCGATCCGAAGTTGGGCTTCGTGGGCGATGTAACGTCGGTAAACGTCAAGCCGGTCCTTGATTTGCTTGATGGCGGGTATATTCCGGTCATCTCGACGCTTGGTTGTGGTCCAAATGGCGAAACGTACAACATCAACGGCGATATTGCTGCTGCGGCTATTGCCGGCGCCCTGAACGCGCAGCGCCTTATCATGATGACCGATATCGCGGGCGTTTTACGCGATAAAGACGATCCTTCGAGCCTTATCACCGAGATGACGGTCTCGCAGGCATCGGAACTTAAGGAAAAAGGCATCATTTCGGGCGGCATGATTCCCAAAGTGGCGTGCTGCATTGACGCCATTGAACGCGGTGTGGAGAAAGTCGTCATTATGGACGGGCGCATTCCGCACTCCATTTTGATGGAGCTTATGACCGACGAAGGTGCCGGTACGATGGTTACGGCGTAGCGCACTGTTGGCAATCCGTCTGTTGGGGTTCGCCGAACATGCGCCAAACGGACGACGTTTTATCTGCGGTTTTATGAAGCACGACACCTTGAAGAGAAAGAAAAACGAGTGAGCATTACTGATATTGATACCGAATTTGTGGCGAGCACGTATAATCGTTTTCCCGTTGAGTTGGTGCGTGGCGAAGGCTGCCATGCTTACGATGCGCAGGGCAAACGCTACGTTGATATGGGCTCGGGCATTGGTGTGAACGCTTTCGGCTATGCCGATGAGCAGTGGCAGCAGGCGGTAATTTCCCAGTTGGGAACGCTGCAGCATACCTCGAATCTGTATTTCACCGAACCGTGTGCGAAGTTGGCTGAAATGCTGTGCGAACGTACTGGCATGAAGAAAGTCTTTTTCGCCAACTCCGGCGCGGAATCGAACGAGTGCGCTATTAAAGTTGCACGCAAGTGGGCGGCTGATACGAAAGGGCCTGAGCATTCCACTATTGTGACGCTTCAGAATAGCTTCCACGGGCGCACGCTCACTACGCTTGCGGCTACTGGTCAAGAGCATTATCACGAGTTGTTCCAGCCATTGACGCCCGGATTCGTACACGTTCCGGCAAACGATGCGCAAGCTTTGCGCTCCTGCTTGGAAACGCATAACGTTGCGGGTGTGCTTATCGAGTGCATTCAAGGCGAAGGGGGCGTGCTGCCGCTTGAGCCTGAATACGTGCGTGCTGTTGAAGCGCTGTGCCATGAGTTCGATTGCTTGTTCATGGTGGACGAGGTCCAAACGGGTAACGGTCGCACCGGTAAGCTCTATGCGTACATGAATTATGATGTGAGCCCCGATGTGGTTACTACGGCGAAAGGCTTGGGCGGTGGACTGCCCATTGGCGCGTGTCTTATGGGCGAGCGCGTTCAAAACACGCTGGGATACGGCGATCACGGCTCGACGTTTGGCGGAAATCCTGTTTGCTGCGCCGGTGCGTTGAATATCCTTTCACGTATTGACGATGCTCTTCTTGAGCAGGTGCGCGAGAAAGCAGCTTATTTGCGTGATCGTTTTCAAGGTGCGTGTGGCATCGAGGGCGTTTCGGGCTTAGGTTTGATGATGGGCCTGAAGACAACGCGCCCCGCTGCTCATGTGGTCTCTGATTGCCGCGAGCAGGGAGTTTTGTGTTTGACTGCCAAGGAGAAAGTTCGTCTTTTGCCTCCTTTGAACATTTCATTTGAAGATTTGGCCGAAGCGGCTGATGTCATTCTTGCTGCTGCGGCACGTCCTTGTTAGGAAGAGCCGCCGGGGTGGCTTTTGGGGCGGGTCGCACTCCTTCGGTTGGTGCTTCGAGCTGTGTCATGGAAGTGATCGCAGAGCGCGACCTCTGCGCGCCCAATGCATTTTCGAGTTGCTGCATTTCCGTCAAGTTGCACCAGTAGCGCACGGGCATATGCTGACGGCGCAATTCGGGGTTGTAACGTGCGTCAATGGACAGCGTGCGGTAAAACAAGCGCCATGCATCTTGCATAAGGCATTCTTCCGAGGAATATATCGGTGCGTTGAAGCAGCTGGTGTTTATAAGATACCAGCTGCTTTTTTCATACACGCCGGCAATATGGTGCACTTCATCGTAGATAGCGAATGGCTGGTCGTTGAATCGCGCAGCAAACCAATTCATGACCAGGGGAATCACATTATCACGCGGGTTGCATACCGCAAACCAGCCACCGCTTTCCAAATGAGAAAACCGCACGAATTGGCGCATGCGTTCGCATTCAACGTCCACGGCTTTCACCAGGCGCATGAACTCGCCGACAACGGGGTCTGCCAGCTGGTTAAGCAGATATCCGCGTTCCTTCATGAGTTTCTGCACAAAGTGAAAGACGGTGGTTCCGGCGTGGGGGTCGCTTGAAACGGATGCTTTTTTCACGGCTTCAAACGTCGCCTTGCCTCCAGCGCCTATGATGCCGCGTGCGACCCGCTGCGCATGGGCGACGTTGGTCTCAATTTGTCGCTCTTCCTGTCCCAAGCGCAGCTGCAGCTGATTGCGTGGTGCAATATCTAACGGGTTCTCGTGGTTTGCATAAGCGGCAAATATGGCGCTGAGCAGTCCTTCAAGGGTTCCATCGTAGCTGTAGGCAATCTCAAGGGTGGCTTCTTCGATATGCGTTTTCATAAGCTCACCAGCGCTTTCTGCGGTGCGTTTTGTAAAAGCCGTTTTCCCGATGGTGCGGGTTGCTTAAGCGCTGGTGTTTCGCTGTCGAACAAGCTCATTTGGCCCGGTAGTACCTTGTCGGCGCGTCTTCCGTGACGTCCTCCGTTGATGGGGCCTGCAAGCACGCTATGGAGTCCTTCGCGTGAGAAATCCACGCCCGAGCCGCAATAGGAACCGTTGCAGGTGATGAAAAAGCGCGCGCGTTTATAGGCGATGCCAAGCTTTTTGAGCTCTGCTTCTCCCAACGCATGCGTGCGTCGTGCTTTCACGATAAGACGGGCTCCTTTTGCGCCAATACCGGGGACACGCAGAAGCTCTTCAAGGGGCGCTTTGTTGACTTCAACAGGGAAGAAGTCCAGGTGGTTGAGCGCCCAATTCGCTTTCGGATCAACATCGGTTTCCAGGAAGGGATGGGCTTCATCGATTATTTCAGTCACGTCGAATTGGTAGAAGCGCAAGAGCCAATCTGCCTGGTAAAGACGATGTTCGCGATTGAGCTGTATGGCGTCGTTTTGCGGTAAGCGCGCATCGGCGTTTACAGGAAGGTAAGCGCTAAAAAACACGCGCTTCAAGTCCATTTGTTGATAGAGCGCGGCTGACAGCGTTAGTATTTGAAAATCACTTTCAGGGGTTGCGCCGATGATCATTTGGGTGCTTTGACCTGCGGGAACAAACGCACGCTGTTTTCTGCGGGGGCGGGAATGTGCCAGATATGTTGTGCTTCTACGCGCAAGGCTGCGCGATTCAGCATCTTCGGCAGAGCTGTCGCGAATCTGGCGCATGGGTGCCAAAATTGACTGCTTGCTTTTCTGCGGGCAAAGCAGTTGCAAACTCTTTTGGCTGGGCAGTTCCATGTTCACGCTCATGCGGTCGGCAAGCCTGCCCAATTGGTCAACAAGTTCGGGAGAGGCGCCAGGAACCGCTTTCGCGTGAATATAGCCGTTGAAGCGATGCTCTTCGCGCAGTATTCGCAACGTTTGAATCATAAGTTCGGTGGTGTAATCGGCGTTTTTAATGACTCCCGAACTCAGGAAAAGCCCTTCGATGTAGTTGCGCCGGTAAAACGATATGGTTAAATCGGCAAGCTCTTGTGGGGTAAACGCGGCGCGCTTTACTTCGTTCGAATGTCGGCTTGCGCAGTAAGCACAATCGTAGACGCACACGTTTGTCATGAGAACTTTCAGCAGAGAAATACAGCGTCCATCTGCGGTGAAGCTGTGGCAGCAGCCGGCGGACAGGGCGTTGCCAAGCTGTCCTTTACGCGCACCGCGATCCACCCCCGAAGAGGTGCAAGCGACATCGTATTTCGCAGCGTCTGCTAATATTTCCAGCTTCGCAAGAACGTCCACAAGCACCTCCTTCGCAGCCTGCGGTTGATAGGCAGGGTCTTCGTTAAATTCCAAAAATAAGAACTTCTGTTCGCTTTTATGTTATGCTACTATAAGCAAACAAATGTTCGCTGTCAAGATATGCGAATGAATAGTTTATTGGGTTTTTATGGTGCCGCGCATTGTGGATTTGCGACGCTCTTTCTTGAAAATATAACTTATAAGCTATATAATTTGAAAAGCGAGGATATATGTGGAAGGTTGAACTTGAATACATCGTTGATTGGCTTGATAACTTAGATACCGAGACGATTGCAAAGATATTTGCTTCATTGAAGAGGTTAGAGCAGGAGGGTCCCAATTTAGGTAGACCTTTGGCGGATACGCTTTCGGGAGCTCGCGTTAAAAATCTGAAAGAGCTGCGACCTGCGTCTCCAAAGGGTTCGGAGATAAGGATTATCTTCGCTTTTGACCCCTTGAGAAATGCAGTTATGCTGCTTGGTGGGGATAAAGCTAAGGGTAAGAACGGCAAGACGAAATGGTCCGAATGGTATAAGAGGGCGATTCCTAAGGCGGAGGCAATCTATTTTGACCATTTGGAAAAACTAAAGGAGCAGGAATGAGCAACTTGGACGAATATCTGGCTAAACGAGGAGTGACGCCTGCCCAGATGGAGCAGGCGGAGCGGGAAACCCACGCTTTAGTCGAGGCATACAATCTTCGTGAAGCTCGAAAAGCATCTCATATGACGCAGGTGCAGGTCGCGAAGGCCATCGGCGTGTCGCAGAACCGCGTTTCTCGTATGGAGAATGGTGACCTTGGGGCGATGAGCGTTGATTCATTGCGTAGGTATGTTGCGGCGCTGGGGGGCAGCTTGACGCTTGTAGCCACGCTTCCTGGGGGTCGGTTCGAACTAGTGTAGCCACAAGCACGCACAAGCGCGCGAAAGAGCCGCCGGCGTGTTACGTGTTACGCCCCAACGCTTTGCTGCGTGAGCAGCGATTCGTGGCTTTTCATGTACTGCGCCATGGCGAATTTCGTAATATCCGAGCGGTTGATGATGCCCACGATAACGCCATCGTCAAGCACGGGTACCTTCTTCAGATGATTTTCGCCCAGCACGCGGCATACCACAGACAAGCGATCATGGATATCCACGCAAATGATTCCCATATGCGCGATGGAGGTGACTGGCTGCTCCATCAGGGCTTTCAGACGTTCCTCGAACCCAGCGGAGTTGGCGCTGCCCACCGAGCTGCGAATAAGCATGCTCACAGGGTCAACGTATTCCTTGTTGTTTTCCTCGCCAGAAAGCGCGCGCAGAATGTCGCCATCGGAGATGAAGCCCACCGCTTTGCCTTGCGCGTTGACAATCGGAACAGCGCTTACGTCCTTCTCCACAAATGCGGCAGCGGCTTCTGCGACCGTTGCGGTGTCGTCGATGGTGAACACGTCGCGCTTCATAATCTGCTCCAGCGTGAAGCGACGCTGTCCGCCCTCGTCAGCGCTTACGTTGTGTGCTCGGTTGCTTTTCACCAGCGCGATGGACAGAATCATAACCAGCGCAGCAATGCAGGAAGAGAAAACGAATGCAACATCGAAGCCCAGCGCGTTTGCGGCATGGATCTCAAGACCCGCGCCTGTGCCTATATTCGTTGCAAACGTCGAAATGGAAACGATAATTGCCGTTCCCAGGGCACCTGCTACCATACGGGTGGTGTTGCTGATGGACGAGCCATGGTTCATCAGCCTATCGTCAAGCGCGTTCATACCCCACGTGCTAATAGGCATGTTGATCAGGGCAAAAGCGGCATTACGCATGGCCATGCATGCACCCACGGCCCATAAGGGCGTATCCAGGTTGAAAAAGCACATGGGAATTGTGGCAACCGTGAATAGAGCGCCGCCGCCAATTGCTAGTTTGCGCGGTCCCTTCTTATCGAAAAGACGTCCCACAACGGGGTTCAAAACCGCCATAAGAATGGCGCCTGGAATCATGGTCAGGCCGGACATGGTGGCGGAATAGCCCAGCGTCGATTGAATGAAGATGGGGATAAGAATCGGTCCGCACATAAGTCCTGGTTGCAGAACCACAATGATGATGGTCGAAATGGCGAAGCGCTTGTTCTTCAGGATATCCACTTTCAGCATGGGGTAATCCATGTGAAGCTGACGATGCACGAAGAACGCCAGGATGAGTACGCCCAGCAAAATAGAGCCAATAACCAGGGGCGAAAACCCTACGGTGCCCATCATGCTGAAGCCGTACAGCAACGAACCCAAGCCCAGCGAAGAAGAGATAACGGAAAGCTTGTCCATGCGGCTTTTGCGCTCGCGCTTGCCGCCATCGCCGTTTTTGAGCGCAATCAGGCCCGCAATGATGCCCGCCGCGGAAAGACCCGAAACAATATAGAACAGAACATGCCAGTTAAACGAGTCGATAACAAGGCCGGAAAGCGTTGGTCCAGCAGCAGGTGCCACGGCGTTGACCAGGCCGAATATTCCCATCGCCTGTCCGCGATGCTCCACGGGAAACGATGTCATGAGCTCGGTTAGGCACATGGGCATAAGCATGCCCGCGCCAACGGCTTGCAACATACGGCCAACCAGCAATAGCTGGAAAGACGGGCCCCATGCGGCGAAAAGCGATCCTGCAAGGAAAGCGACCATGGCACAGGTGAACAGCGTGCGCGTGCTGTAATTATCAATAAGGTGCGCCACAATAGGTACCATAATGGCGTTCACGATGGTGAAGCCGTTCACAAGCCACTGCACTGTTGCCGTATCAATGGAGAATTCCACCATGATGGTGGAAAGCGCAGGGGTGATAAGCGTTTGATTGAGCAGCGTGACAAAAGAACCGCAGGTCAGCACGGCAAGGCCGATAAAGTTTTCACGCGATAGACCCATTATCATGGCAGGACTCCTTTCCGGTGTTCTGTGATGCGAATGCGCGAAGCTCTGCTACGCAACGGAAAACCCTAGGAAGCGCTCAGCGTTCTTCCACAGGATTTTTTCCATCTCGTCGTCGGTTAGGTCAAGGCTGCGCAAAAATGCCAGCTCAGAGGTTGGTTCCCACATGGGGAAGTCGCTGCCGAACAGAATGCGATCGGCGCCGTAGATGCGGATGAGCTCCTTCGCGCGCTGGGCACCCACGAACGCAAATGAGCTGGAGCAGTCCATGAAGCAGCTCTCGTCTTTCATGTATTCCACCGCCAAATCGGGCACGCTCCAGCCGCCAAAATGCGCTGCGTTCACCTTCAGCTGGGGAAATGTGCGGCAAATGTTCTTGATGCGGCGCGGATGCGAATAGTCGTAGCGGTAGTCGCCCGCGTGCAGAATCAAGCTGGCGCGGCCTTCGATCATCTCGTAGATGCGCATCATGCGTGGATCGTCGGCGTTTACGTATTGGGTATCAGGGTGAATCTTCATGCCGTGCAGTCCTGCGGCCAGGCAGCGTTCGATTTCCGCTTCGGGATCGTCGAAATCGGGATGCATGGTCATGAAGCCAATGAATTCGGGGTGCAGCTGGCATTGCTCAATAATAAAGTTGTTGATGCTGGTCACATTATGAGGCTTCACGGCCACGGAATGGACGATAGCATGCGTGATGCCGCCTTGCTTCATGTATTCAAGCAGGCGACCTGCGGTGCCGTCGCCGTCCATCTCCAAAGAGTAGAAATCGCCGACAGATTGCACCGCGCGGGTGGCAATCTTTTCCGGATAAATATGGCAATGCGCATCAACGATAGGCATCATGCTACCTCTTCTACGGGATATTCGTTTTCGTGCAAATGTGAAATGCGCGGGAACGGAAATGTGTTACGTGCAGTTTTTTTCAAATTACAGTATAGCGAACAGCCACGGCGCAAGCGCCTGAGAAGGGAATACGTTACGAAACAACGATAAACGGGAAAACAACGATAAAAGGGAAGGGTAGGGGTCAACCGCGGCAGGCAAAGGCTCGCACGGCAGAGGGGGTTCACGGAGGGGGCGGTTGTTGCGAAAACGCCCCCGGATTCGGGCAAACGCACGATAATCGGTGGTCGCAAGGCGCAAATCGGGCCGTTTTCCGGCATGCGGGACGCAACGAGGAAAATGCTTCGGCAAAACCCCAGGTCAGAGAATTGCGCGACTGAGGCACGCCTCCCTGCCGAATCGCCGACCACCGATTATCGTCGATTTGCCCGAGTTTGCCCCCTCTTTTCCAACAAAGGGGTCCGCCAATGCAGGAGGAAGAGCAATTCATCCCGATTTGGATCAGGGATGCGCGTAGAGAGGGCACGGACCAGTGGCGATGTGCCGGCACCCGTGCGCGGCGTGCCGAAGCGCCCGCGCGCCCGGGAGTGCGAAAAGCGAACAAAACGTGAAGAAGCCTTCATATGCGAAGGCGCTCGATTAGGCTCTTTTCGCGCCAGATGCTACAATATTCGCTTGTTTATTAGTTGAACATGCGGTCGCAATGAACGGTTTTCGCTGCGCACAAGGCATTTTCGTCTTCCCGCGCGGGCGAAAGACGCATCGTTTATTGGCAGTGCTGCTGATTTAGAGAAGGTTGTATGGCCAGCAGAAAAAGTGTGAAGAAGGCGAAGAAGAGCTTTGCCGCGAAAGCGGTTATCGGCGGCGTGTGCGTGTGCGCGCTTGCTGCCGTTATCGGGTTCGCTTCCTCGAACATGCTCACGCCGAATCAAGTTTCAATGGGCCTGGGTTCCTCGGGGTCGTTCAAGGCGCGCATCACGGTGAGCAGCGATATTACGCCGCCAAGTGCTTCGAGCGCCACTGCCCAAGTCGGGCAGTCCGCTACGGCTGCTCAAGGAGCGGGTGCCTCGGCGGGCTCGACGGATTCCCAGGACGGCACCGATGGGTCAGACGCTCAAGCCGCAACGGGCATCCTAGGTGTAGATCCCGCCTCCGCTACCTCCATTGCATCGGGCACGGCTTCATCGGCATCTGGCGCTTCTGCTGCTGCGAACAGCGCAAATGCAACGACCACCGATGTGTTCGCGAACGCGTTCGCCCGCCGCACCGCATTGAACGATTTGGCGCCATTGAACGCAACGGCCGACTTCAAGACGCTTTCCGATCGTATTGAGCAGCAGCGTCGCGAAGAGGAAGAGGCGCGTCTTGCGGCCGAGCGCGTTCATATCCAGGAAGTTCAGGCGAAACAGCGCGCGTATGGCGGCGAAAGTGCCGTGGCGCAAGTTGACTTCTCCGCGGGCGAAGAGGCGTTCGTGGAGGAGTGGACGCAGCGTATTGATGCGTATCTGGCGGGTTCGAATTTGGCGGGCCACGGCTGCGACTTTGCGCAGGCCGCGTGGGATTACGGCGTGGATCCGCGCTGGTCACCGGCTATTTCCAACACGGAAAGCGGCAAGGGCGCGCACTGCTTCCTGCCTCACAACGCATGGGGCTGGGGCGCTTCCATTTGGTTTAACTGGACCGATGCCATCTACGCCCACGTGAAGGGCCTGGCCGATGGCTACGGCTATTCCATTACATATTCGGCGGCGGCAAAGTACTGCCCACCGAACACGGCGAACTGGTACAACAACACGCTGGGCGAAATGGCTAAGATGTAGCCAACAAGGAGGAGCCGGAAAAGGGTAGAGGTGGAAGCGCTTTGCGGGCGCGGTGTAAGGCAAGCCCTCAAGGCTCCAAAGCAAAGGAAAGGGAAATCGTGAGCAATGTTATTGTTGTAGGGTGCGGGCGTGTGGGCTCGCAGCTTGCCAGCTTGCTTTCGGAAAACGGCAACAACGTGTGCGTCATCGACCGCGACCCCCAGGCGTTTCGCAACTTGGGGCGCAACTTCGATGGTCTGACCGTGCGCGGCGTGGGCTTCGACGAAGAGGTTCTGAACCACGCGGGCGCGGCGGAATGCGACGTTTTGGCGGCGGTTACCCAGTACGACAATACGAATCTGATGGTTGCGGAAGTTGCCAGCCGTCTGTGCGGCATTCCCCATGTTATCGCGCGCCTGTACAATCCCGACCACGAGCGCGCCTACATGCAGCTGGGCATTGACTACGTGTGCGGCACGTCGCTGGTGGCAGAAGACGTGTTCTCGAAAATCGTTTCGGGCCACGGCGCCCATCTGGACACGTTCGGCGAATACGAAGTGCTGCGCTTCTCGCTCAACCTGAAATGGCTCAAGCGCCGCACCATTCGCGTGTCGGAAATGGAACGCGATCACGACATTCGCATCATCGCATTCGAGCGTTCGGATGGCTCGGCAAGCTCCATTCCCACGAAAGAATCCATCCTCTACCAGGGCGATACGGTTCTGGCGTGCGTGCGCCACGAACTTATCGAGCAGTTTTCACGCTTCATTCAAAGTTAGGGCGCATCATGTACGTTGTTATTGCGGGTGCAGGAAAAGTTGGCGAATATCTGGCAGCGCTCATGCTGAAGGGCGGCAACGATGTTGCCGTTATCGAGCGTGATTTGGAAGTTGCGGACCGTCTTTCGGTGGTGCTGCAAGGCCGCTACCTGGTCATTCATGGCGATGGCTGCGACTCCAAGTACCAGGAAGACGCAGGCATCCGCCGCGCCGACGTGTTTGTGGCGGCAACCGGTCAAGACGACAACAACTTGGTTGCGTGCGAGATTGCCCAGCGCGTGTTCAACGTGAATCGCTGCGTGGCCCGCGTGAACAACCCGCGCAACATGCGCATTTTCCAGGAACTAGGCATCGAAAGCGTTTCATCGACCACGCTTATTGCCAATCTGATTGAAGAAGAAACCATGGCTGGTTCCATGAGCGTTATGTCGAACTTGACGCATGGCAACGTGGTGCTGGCGGAAATGACTGTTCCGCGCATGAAGCACCATTCCAACGATCAAGGCGTGCTGGTGTCCGATATTCCCATGCCGGCGGAAAGCCTGATTGTGGCTGTTTCTTCTGGCGAAGATGACGTGTCGGTTGCTAGTCCCGATACCGTGCTTTTCCCTGGTGACAAGGCAATTGTGGCGGCCGATACCGAAGTGCGCGACGCCGTGCGCGCCTGCTTCCGCTCGCTGTAGCGCGAACGCGTTTCGGCTCTTCCGACACCTGCGTTTTTAGTGCATTTGTCGTTGCATTGCGCCAGCAGGTGCACTTTCATGCGAGAATACCAGGGTAAAATGCAACGCAAGATGTGTCGCTGCACTTTGTCACCGACAAGGCGATTCAAAGGAAAGGAACTGTACGGGAAATGATCGGTCGTTACACTCGTCCGGAAATGGGCGCTATCTGGGAGCTGCAAAACAAGTTCGCCATTTGGAAGGAAATCGAGGTTTTGGCTTGCGAAGCCCACGCTGAGCTGGGCGATTGCGGCATTACGAAGGAAGATGCCGCATGGATTCGCGCGCATGCCGATTTCACGGTGCCCGAGATTGACGAAGTAGAAAAAGTCACGAATCACGATGTGATTGCTTTCACCACCGTTATGGCGAAATACATTGACGCCGAACTTCCCGAAGGCGCTGAGAAGCCTTCCCGATGGGTTCATTACGGCATGACCTCTTCTGATCTGGGCGATACCGCGTTGAGCTACCAGATTATTCAGGCGTGCGATATCATTTTGGCCGACATCAAGAAGCTGGGCGAAACGTGCAAGCGTCGCGCATTCGAGTTCGAGGACGCGTTGTGCGTGGGCCGCACCCACGGCATTCACGCCGAGCCCATGACGTTCGGCATGAAGTTTGGCTCGTGGGCTTGGGCGCTCAAGCGCGCGCAAACGCGTTTGGAGCAGGCGCGCGAAGTGGCCGCTACCGGCGCGATTTCCGGTGCGGTGGGAACGTATTCCAGCATCGACCCCTTTATCGAGCGTTACGTGTGCGAGCGCATGGGTCTGACTCCCGATCCGCTGAGCACGCAGGTTCTGGCGCGCGACCGCCACGCGCAGGTCATGACGTGCCTTGCTGTGGTTGCTTCCACGCTGGAGTCCATTGCTATGCAGGTGCGCCTGATGCAGCAATCCGACGTCATTGAGGCCGAAGAGCCGTTCACGAAGGGCCAGAAGGGCTCTTCCGCCATGCCGCACAAGCGCAACCCCATCACCGCCGAGCGCGTTTGCGGTCTTTCGCGCGTGGTGAAGGCGAATTCCCAGGTGGCGCTTGATAACGTGGCGCTATGGTTCGAGCGCGACATCTCGCATTCCGGTGCCGAGCGCGTGGCGCTTGCCGATAGCTTCATCGCCCTTGATTACATGTTCGGCAAGATGCAGTGGATGCTTGACGGCTTAAACGTGTACCCCAAGAAGTCCGAGCAGAATCTGTGGCGCACGAAGGGCTTGATCTTCAGCTCCAAGGTTATCCTGGCGCTGGTTGACACGGGAATGACGCGCGAAGATGCGTACGTGGTGGTGCAGCGCAACGCTATGGCGGTATGGGACGACATTCAGCAGGCGGTGGATGGCCCCACGTATCGCGAGCGTTTGGAAGCCGATTCCGAGTGCCCGCTTTCTGCCGAAAAGCTCGATCAGATTTTCGATCCCTGGGCGTTCCTTACGCGCAAGGGCGAGGTGTTCGATCGCTTGAAGCAGCTGGAATTCTAGAGCTGTTGGTAAAGACATACGTGAAATGAGGCGTTGACGCAGGTCAGCGCCTCATTTTTATGACGCAGCTAAAAGCGGCTCAAAGCGGCACAAATCAGCCCATATGAGCGTTTTTCTGCGCGTGCCGTTAGTTTGCGGTGAAGATGCGCGCGCAGCAATATTTGTTGCTGCTTGACGTGGCGTTATCGTTCACGTTGGAGAAGACCAGGATGCGGCTCCTGCTGCCAGTGGAGGCCAGGTAGTCGCCGTACGTGTCGCTGCCGCTTATCGAGTTGAGCAGGAAATACGTATCGCTTGCAAGGTCAACGCCAACAACCGATCGCGTGGATTTGACCATCAGGTAGTTTCCGCACCAGCAGGGCGGGGCGGAAGGGGTGCGTGCGAAATGGAACCACGGCGCCGCGCTGTAGTTGGCACCGCGCGCATCGGTCTTGGGGGCATACGTGCCCAGGTTCGCAATGCCATCGCCGTAACTGTAAATGCCCTCGAACGAGAACATGAATCCGGTTTTGCCGTAGCCTGCTTCAAGCGGTTTCATGGACTGGGGCAACACCATGGTTTCTTTTATTTCGTGTGTGTTCGCATTGATAACGGTAAGCTGGTAGTAAACGCCGCTCGTTTGCGCGCGGGGCGTTACCGTAATCTCGTCATCTGATGCATAAAGCGGCGTGCACATGCGGCCCTGCGAAGAGAGGACCACCTCGTAAGCGCTGGTAGAAGCGTTGTTGCTTGTTGCATTGTTGCTGTTGGCAGCGCTGGTGCTGCCGGCGTTGGCACTTGCGTCCGATGTACCGGTTGTCGCGCTGGTGCTGCTCGTCCCGCTTGCCGCACCCGTCACCAAGGCGCAGCGCAACGTGGAAGCGCTGGTCTTTTTCGGGCCCTGCGCGTTAGGCAGCACTTGCCAAAATGCTTCTTTTCCGCAGATGGCAAGCGAAGGCGTCTCCCAGTCATCGGTATCCTGGTCAAGCAGCCGTGGCGTGCCTAGCGAGGCATCTGCAAGCGGCGCGCCATAGATACGCCATACGCCCTCAAGAATATTCACTTCAGTCCACACCACGCCTTCGGCCGAGGCGCGCACGTCGTAAATCTCAAAGCCTTCGGCGGCGCCTACCGCCTGGTTGATAATGGAGAAGTAATAGCCGCTGGTCAGGCGCAAAATGCTAACGGTTGCCAGGGGCGAACCTGTTTCCGTGGGCAAAAGAAGCGCTGCTACGTCGTCGTTTGTCGCCCACATGAGCGTGCCGTAAGGCAGCTCGATTTCGGCGGACAAGCTCATCTTGCCACCGTTTTCGACTTCGGTTAAATCCGTTGATTCCGTTACGGCGCTTTTCGGAATGGCAAGCACGGTGACCGCATTTTGCTCCGCTTTCGCGGACGTATACGCTTTCGCGCCTGCTCCAGCCGCTGCCAATACGCCTACGCCCGCTGCGCCATACAGGAAGTGACGGCGCGTGAGCAAAATGTCGCCGTTCGATGCGGGAATAGTAACAACGCCCTTGTCAAGGAAGGAATTGCCCTGCATGCGCGAGGTGGGCTGGGTGCGTTTGCCGCCGCGCTTGTTGCTGCTGCGACGTCCGCCGCGATTGTTGCGTCCCGAACCGCCGCCCAAGCCGGCGCTGCCAAGATTGCCCGTGTAACGTGCGCGATGCTTTCCGCTGCCGGTGCCAGTACCTGTGCCCGAAGAGCCGTATCCCGCTACGTTGTTGATTTGGGACGACGACGAAAAGCCGCTTGAGGCATGTTTATGCCGCGCGCTCGATGCGCCGCGCGCGCCGCGGCCGCTTCCGTAACCTCCGCCGTAACCGCTGCTGTAGCTGCTGCGCTTCGAAGAGAATGACCCGCTCTGTTGATTTCGTTTGATCGCCATACGTTTATTGTGTCATTTCCTTTTCACTTTGCGGCGCAGTGTCGCGTGATTGTTACAATAAATCCCAAAGAAATAAGAGGCTTCTTGCGCGCTTTTTTCAAAATGCGCGAAAGTCCATTATAAAGGGGTGGCGGGCCCGTAACGGTGAAAGTTCCCCCTGTGCATGGATTTTCCAAAGGAGCCTCGCAACATATGAAACAGGAGGTAATCATGAGCAATGAAACCCGTCGTATTCTCTTGGTGGAGGATAACGATGACATTCGCGAGGCGGTTGCCGCGTACCTGGAACGCGATTATTGGGTGACCTCGGTAAGCGATGGCCGCGATGCGCTGAACGAATTCCATGCGCATCATTTCGATTTGATCATTTTGGACCTGATGTTGCCCGAGGTTTCGGGCGAAGAAGTATGCCGCGTGGTGCGCGACACGTCCGATGTGCCTATTATCATGCTTACGGCAAAGGGCAGCATCGAGGACCGCATTATCGGTCTCGAACTGGGTGCCGACGACTATCTGGTGAAGCCGTTCAGCCCGCGCGAGCTGGTGGCACGTACCCGCGCGCTGTTCCGTCGCGCACATTCCGAGTCTGAGCCGCAGCGCGAGGTGCTGGAGTTCGGCGAGCTCACCATTGACGTTTCCGGCCACAAAGTGCTGGTCAACGGCGAGGAAATCATCCTGACCGCCAGCGAATTCAAGCTGCTCACCACGCTTTCTCGCTACCCGGGTCGTGTGTACTCGCGCATGGAGCTGGTGGAGAAGGTTCTGGGCTACGACTTCGAGGGCTACGAGCGCACTATTGACTCGCATGTGAAGAACCTGCGCGCGAAGATTGGCGACAACCCGCGCGACCCGAAATGGCTGCACACGGTGCACGGCGTGGGATATCGTTTTGAGGATCCTACGAAGGTGTCAACCGAAAACGCATAAACGCGAAGAAACGCATGCATGGCGGCGGACTGGACGGACCTGCGGGTTTGCCTGGGCCGCCGCTTGCTGTAGAAGGTGGCAGTAAAAGGCGGTAGCAGGTGTCGATGATGTGGAAAACGGCATTGTTGGCCCCGATGGTAATAAAGCAACAGTAAAAGGCAGCAATAAAGGCGGCGCTGTGCCGCTGACTTGCTTGATGCGCGGTGCGGCAGGCAAGGACCGATTCAGAGTAACGGATTGATAGATGAATTACAAAGACGAACAGCGCGCGGCTGACAAGCGCGTTCTTGATGCCACGTGTGAAAGCGAAGCGCTTGCAGCTCAGGCGGCTGCAGAGGCAGCGGCCCAAGCTGCGGCAGCGGCCGAAGCGAATCTGGGATGGGGCAATAGTGCCTCGGCGCCCGTTGTTGCAGAGCGCATCAACGTGGGGCGCATTCGCGTGGGAAGTGAAGGCGAAGACGCCTTGCAAGAGGCAGCTGCTCTGGCAAGTGTGTGCTCGCTTCCGAATTCGAGCGGTGTGGTGTCGTCTTCGGCGCCTTTAGGCACAGGAGGAGCCAGCGTGCCCACGGGTGCGCGCGCTGCCGCTGCCGCCGCGGCCGTCGGTGCCGCAAGTGGCGCAACGGATGCGGACGCGGGCGCAGCTGCGGGTGCTGGCGGCGCAGGTGCCGCCCCGGCGCAGGTGAGCGCGGCAGAAGGTGCTGCCGCTACGGAAGCCGCGGGTGCCGTGGGCGCTGTAGGAGCCGGCGAGGCAAAGTTCCTTACCGAAGAGCTTCCCGATGATGAATCCGCAGGTAAAAACGGCAAAAAGAAGAAGCGGCGCGAGAGCTTCCGTTGGAGCGACCTTACTTACATGACGCGTGTTACCATGAGTTTTGCGGCCATTGCTGCCATGACGCTTCTTGTTGCGGTGGGTGTTTTGTCCGTGGTGTGGGGCGATCACTTCAACTCCTACGCACGCGAGAACGCACGCGCAACGGCCGATGCGGCGGCGGCGCGTATTGCCCAGGCGTACGTTGACGAAGGTTACAAGTGGACGCCGCAAGTGACGGTGGCTGCTTCCTACGTTTCTGCCACGTATCCGGGCGTGGGCGTTGTGGTGACCGACCACGAAGGCACGGTGCGCTACGATTCGTCGCTGGGCGCCGATGTTTCCTCTGACCTGGACACGAACTTGTCGCTTGTGCCCGAGTCGTCGTCGCTTGCTGCGGTTTCCTATATTACGGTGGACGGTTCGTTCATTGGTTCCGTGCGCATTTGGTCGTTTGGCTCCGACTCTTTCTTGCGCAAGGCCGATGAAACGTTCCGCGACAATTCCTATCAAGCCATGGCGCTGGCGTCGATTATCGCCATTGCGCTGGCGACTGTTATCGGCTACATGTTCGCGCGCAACTTGGTGTCGCCCATCAATGCCATTTCGCGCACGGCAAAAGCTATCAAAGAGGGCGATTTGTCGGCTCGAACAGGGCTTTCCGGTGAAGACGAAATTGCGCGTTTGGGCAGGACGTTTGACGCCATGGCTCAGGCGGTGGAAGACGATCGCGAGCTGGAACACCGCCTGACAACCGACGTTGCGCACGAGCTGCGCACACCGCTCATGGCAATTCAGGCTACCGTCGAAGCCATGATCGATGGCGTGTATAAGCCCACCGAAGACCGCTTGAATCAGGTAAACTCCGAGGTCAAACGCTTGAGCCGCTTGGTTGACGCGCTGCTGCGCCTTTCGCGCTTGGAGAATCGCGCGAACCCCATGAAAGAGGAAGTCATTGACGTGGGCGACCTGATTTCCGGTCTGGTGAAAACGCACGAGGCGTTCGTAAACGATTCCGGCTTAACACTCAAGTACGAAATGCAGAAAAACGTGATCATCAAAGGCGATGCCGACATGATTCGCCAGGCCACGGCAAACCTCATTTCCAATGCGGTGCGCTACACGCCCGAAGGCGGCACCATTACGGTGCGCGTGCGCCACGGCGAAATCATGGCCGACATTGTGGTGGAAGACACTGGCATTGGTCTTTCGCCGGAAGAGGCGCGCATGGTGTTCTCGCGCTTCTGGCGTGCCGACGCCGGCCGCAACCGCGATACGGGCGGCTTGGGTGTTGGCCTTGCCGTGGTGAAGGAAATCGTGGATCGCCATCATGGTTGGGTGCAGGTAGAGGGGAAGAAGGGGGAAGGTGCGCGCTTCACCATTCGCATTCCCTTGTATGACCCCAGCCAGGATGAACCCAAAAGCAAGCAGCGCGGTATTGGCCCGAAAGGCAAAGCCCGCACCAAGAAATAGCGCGGCAGGGCGCGGCGGGCTAGCGAAGGGTGCGGCGGCGCGTTGGCGCAGGGCGCGGTGGCGAAAGGGTGTTCGCCTCACGACTCCGCTTGGATAATGCTTCTTCGGGCTTGCGGCTCGCTCAACTTATCCAAAGCGTCGCAGTTCGGTTCAACCCTTGCCGCCAGACGCCTTGTAGAGTCCATTTGGTCTGGCCGGGCCGCACAAGGTGATAAAGCTCGCTGCTCCTTCGCTTGGCTCATCTCTTGCTTGGGGGTCATTGGTGCGCTGCTGGGATTCTTGGATCCGCGCACGAATTGTTGACAAAAGGTGGGGTAATTTGTCAACAAGATGGGACATGCGGCTCAAGATCGGGGGCTTGGGTTGGACACGTGTCCCAATCTTTCCGCCGCGCTCGATGCGGGGCGGTAACGGCCTGTATACTGCATGGTGTGGTATCAGAGACGTTTCCCGAAAGAGGTGGCCCATGAAAAGACAAGCTTCTGGTTTGCGGAGAACCGCGAATGTCCTTCTATCGGCCGTGTTGGCGCTGGGGCTTTCCCCGACGGCGGCGTTTGCGCAGGTCGTCGATGCGTCCGGCGCGCCAGCCGATGAAACCGCACCCGCTTTGACCCCATTACAGTAGAAACCAGCTGATTTGATCCGTTGGTTCCCATACCGTCGGGATCGGATTACGATTGAACC
>CAKTXN010000001.1 GCA_934630905.1 uncultured Eggerthellaceae bacterium | reverse complement strand
CCCTCTTGTTGGAAAAATGGGGGTAAATGCAGGCAAATCGACGATAGAGAGTGGTTGAAGGCTGGGCTTTCCCGGATTTGAATCGTGTGCAAAAACCACGCGAGCCTGTGACCTGGGGAAATAGTGAAACTTAATTTGAGTCATTCTTCACGAAGCAGTAAAAGTTGCCCAACGACTCTCTCAAACTACTCTCTATCGTCGATTTGCCTGAATTCAAGGTCGGTTTTTTAACGCGGCGTCCCGAAAAGCGGCGATTAGACTGCGATTAGATTGAGAAAAGGGGGCCGACAGACCCCCTAAACATCCTTGCGACGCCGATAACCGTGAGTGTTCTTGAGAAAAGGGAGCCGATTGGCCCCTTCAAGCATCAAGAACTACTCAGCGTAGATCTCTTTCTCTACCACCAGATCATTTTTGATGTGGCCCACAAGCTTTTGCAGCGCGTCGATGCAACGCGGGCGAATGTCGGCGCCAATCAGCACGTACATCAGCGAGTCGCCCACTTCGCAGCGGCCTTCGTTGAGCCAAGTGCGCACGTAATAGACACCCGGCCAGGTAAGCGCTTCTTTCTCGGCCGCCGCCAAGCCTTCTGCGTCGTAGGAAAAATCAACCGCAATGACTTCGGGTAAGCCCTCTTCGCCCTGACGCACCTGCGCTTTTGGCGTGATGCGCACTACGCCGTTGTGAGTCAGAAACATGCCGCATTGAGCTGCGGCTTCAGATGCTTTTGCCTCGATAAGCCACTGGTCAACCGATGGTTCTTGCTTTGCCATGGTATGCCTCCTTGAATGGGAATATATCTCGGGAAAGTTTAACACTTTTTCGCGCTGTCACTACGGTTTTTCGTCTAAACGGGTGCGCGTGACGCCTGTTCATAGGGCGATTTGTGCCATAATGAAAGACAGTAATAAAGTTCGGCGCTCTGCGGGTGTGCGGTGGCGTATCCGCGGCAAACGCAAGGCGAAGAGGGCGCGCGAGAACGCGCGCAGACGCAACGCACTGCGCAAGAATGCACGCGAGCGCTCTTGCGCAGGACCCCATGACGGACGGGCGCGCCATTTGGCGCAGGCGGGAAACACGCGACGGACTGGTGCGCTTGCAAGGCAAGCGGGATATGCATAAGCAGGCGGGGAGGGAAGCAGCTCATGAAGGTTATGGATGCCTACACTGCCTTCGTGGTGAATCACCGGAAAGGCATTGTTGTGGTCACGGCCCTGTTGTGCCTGGTCTGTGCCGTGAGCGCGCTTATGGTGTCGGTGAATTACGACATGTCATCGTATTTGCCGAAAAGCTGCGATTCCGCTCAAAGCCTGCGCGTGATGGAAGACGAGTTCACCGAAGCGGTGCCCAATGCGCGTGTTATGGTGGAAGATGTTTCACTTGCTCAGGCGCTTGATTACAAGAAGCAAATGCAGAACGTGCCCGGCGTGGAGTCGGTCATGTGGCTTGATGACGTGGCTGATGTGCGCATTCCGCTGGAAACACAGGACAAAGCTCTGGTAGAAAATTACTACAAAAACGGAAACGCCCTGTTCAGCGTGACCATCGATACCGATAAAGACACGCAGGCTGTAAACGGAATCTACGAGATTGTGGGCGAATCGGGCCACATTGCGGGCGAAGCCGTGAAGACTGCCGAGACGAAATCGATGGCGGTTTCCGAAGTGGTAAACGCGTTCTTCATTTTGGTGCCGCTCATTTTGCTTTTGCTGGTGGTGTCTACCACATCGTGGCTTGAGCCTATCTATTTCCTGCTGGCCATTGGCGTTTCCATTCTGCTGAACATGGGAACGAACCTGGTTCTGGGCGAAGTCTCGAACATTGCGTTCACCGTTTCGCCCATCTTGCAGCTTGCGGTTTCGCTGGACTACGCTATTTTCTTGCTGCACGCGTTTCGTCGTTTCCGCGAAACGGAACCCAACGTTGCGGTTGCCATGCGCGCCGCCATGAAGCAGAGCTTTTCATCGGTTGCGGCAAGTGCTGCTACTACGGCGTTTGGCTTTGCGGTGCTGTCTATCATGCAGTTTCGCATTGGCGCTGAACTGGGATTAACCCTGGTCAAGGGCATTGTCTTGAGCTTTTTGTGCGTCATGGTGTTCTTGCCGGCCTTCACGTGCCTTACGTACAAGCTCATCGATCGCACGCATCATCGGCCGCTTATGCCGTCGTTTAAAAACATGGGGAAGTTCGTGGCCCCGCTGCGCATTCCCGTGGTGGTGCTGGTGGCGGTGCTCATTGTTCCGTGCTTCTTGGGGCAGGGCTCGACCACGTTCACGTACGGCATGGGCTCCACAGCGGAAAGCCAGACGCGCGCCGCGGCTGATCAGGTGGCAATCGAGGAAGCGTTCGGCAATTCCACGGCCACGGTGGTGCTGGTTCCGCGCGGGCAGGTGGGTACGGAACTTGCGCTGGCGCAGCAGCTTGAAGGGCTTGACCATGTGACAAGCGTTGTTTCGTATGCAACGTCGGTGGGGGCGTCTGTGCCCGAGTTCATGGTGCCCAGCTCCGCGTTAAGCCAGTTCTACTCCGAGAATTACGCGCGCCTGATTGTGTACTCCGATACGCTTACGGAAGGCGACACTGCGTTCGGGTTGTATGAAAACATACGTGCGACCTGCGCAAACTTTTATGACACCAGCTACATTGTGGGTGAGATTCCCAGCTTGTACGACATGCGCGCTGTGAGCACCGATGATAACTCCAAAACAAATCCGCTTGCCATTATTGCCATTTTGCTGGTGCTGGTGGTCACGTTCCGTTCCGCCACGCTGCCCATTTTGCTGGTGGCTACCATCGAAAGCGCCATCATCATCAATTTGAGCGTGCCATATTTTGCAGGCGACAGCTTGAATTACCTGGGTTATTTGGTGATTAACACGGTGCAGTTGGGCGCGACGGTTGACTACGCCATTCTGTTCACGGACACGTATCGGCAGTTCCGCACGACTATGCCGGCGAAGCAGGCGTTGCATCGTGCGACAGGCCAGAGCTTTGCAAGTATCTTGATTTCCGCGAGCATTCTTGCGCTGGCGGGCGGCGTGCTGTGGCTCACGAACACGAACGAACTCATTGCGCTTCTGGGCTTGCTGTTGCTGCGTGGTACCATTTTGTCGCTGTTCTTGGTAATGACGTTCCTGCCTGGTGTTTTGCTGATGTTCGATAAGCTCATTGGCAAAACAACGTGGCATGCGAATTTCTTCAACGGCGCAGGTGGCGAAGGCGTTCTTGCTGTTGCGGATGCTGCTGCGGCGGGTGGCGCGGGCGCTGTGGGCGCTGGCACCACCGTTGGTGCGGGCTCCAGGGGTGATGCAGGCGCTGTTGTCGCTGCTGGTTCTGGCGCCACTGCTGGTGCGGGCGCCGATGCTGCGGCCCCCACCGCTGCTGATGCGGCCTATACCCCCTTAAACGTACTTGATCAGGCGTCTTCTGCAAAGGAGTAGCTTTATGAATAAGAACATTGCAAAACACGCGAAGGCCAAGCACGCTCTTGCGTGCGAGCGCACCAAGGAGCATGCGAGCGAGTGTGCCGGCACGCGTGGTGGCAAAAGCGCAAGCGAAACAGCATGCAAAAGCCAACACGAAGTCTCTTGCGGTCGTTTTGCTGACTTCGCGCGGTTGGAGCAGTCGGATGCGCAACGTACGCGTCAGACGCAGCACACGCCGCGCGCGAAACGGACGGCGGCAGTGCTTGCCGCAACGGCGTTAGTTGCATCGTGCCTGTTCGGAGGCGTGGCAACGGGCGTTGGCGCGAATGCGGGCGCTGCGCTTACGGCTGCGACCGGCCAAGAGACGAATGCGGTGCCAAAAACGGAAGTTGTCTATGCAAAGCTTGCGGGCAACGGCGCGCTGCAAAACGCGTACGTCGTGAACACGCTTGAACCTGAGCAGGCGGGTACGCTTTGCGACTTCGGGTCGTATGAAAGCGTGCAGAATTTGACGAATACGTCCGAGTTGGGCGTGACGGACCAAGCGGTTCTTATCGACGTTGCGGAAGGCCAAGAAGGTGAACCGTTCAGCTACCAGGCATCGTTGGGCGCGGCGGCGCTTCCCTGGAACGTTTCGGTGAGCTATTCCCTTGATGGAAAGTCCGTTTCCGCCACCGAACTTGCGGGCGCAACGGGTGCGTTGAATACCGAGATTGCCATAACGCGCAACCTGGCTGCGCAAGACGATGCGTTCTTCGAGAATTACCTGGTTACCGCAACGGTAACACTTTCTTCCGATGTGGCGCGCAACATTCAGGCCCCCGATGCGCAGGTGGCGTTGTCGGGTTCCGATACTCAGCTTACGTTCATGGTCATGCCAGGCAAGGAAAAGACGGTGAGCTTTACCGCCGATGTGACGGATTTCAAGATGAGCAGCATTCAGGTGGCGGCCATTCCCTTTGCCATTGCGTTCGATTTCCCCGATACCAATGCGCTGATTTCGCAATTCTCCCAGCTCACCGATGCTGCAAAGACACTTGATGCGGCCGCTGCGGCACTTGCTTCGGGTGCGAATGATTTAGCATCAGGCGTAGCTGGTTTGCAAAACGGCGCGGCGGGTGTTTCTCAGGGCGTGGCGGGTATCGCACAAGGTCTGAACGCTTACCAGCAGGGTATTTATGCGCAGGCAGCCCAGCTGCAAGGTGCCGCGGAGGCTTTGGGAAGCGAAGACGACCTTGATAAGAAGTATCAGCAGGCAATGCAGGAGTACCTTAACGCTTTCGTGCAGGCGTTTGCCCAGAAGTATGCGGAAACGTATGCGAAGGAATATGCAACCGCTTATGCGCAGGCATACCAAGAAGCCCTGATGAGCGGAATGGATGAGCAGGCTGCTGCGCAATCGGCGACCCAGCAGGCAACGCAAACGGCAACGCAAACGGCAACAGCCGATGCACTTGAGGCTGCGGAGCTTGCAGCGGAAGAAAAAGCAGGTCAGATAGAGGAAGCGGTGCGCGTCATTGCCACGCGCGCGTCGTATGTTGCCTCGGCATCGGCTTTGCAGGGTGCGGCAGCGGGGCTGGGTTCCGCTGCAGACCAAAAGAGCCTGATCGGTGGCGCATCTTCGCTGGCATCTGGTTCCAATCAGTTCGCGCAGGGTATTGGCGAGGCGGTGTCGGGCGCTTCTGAGTACGCGCAAGGTTCCCAGGAGTTCTCACAAGGCATGAGCCAGTTCCAAAGCGAAACGGCGGGCTTACCCAGCGCTGTGCAGGCGGAAATGGACGCCCTTATGGCCGATTACGACAAGAGCGATTTCGAGCCGCGCAGCTTTGTGAGCAGCAAAAACACGAACGTGAAGCTCGTGCAATTCGTGATGAGCACGCCAGAGATCGTCGTTGAAGCGACCGACGATAGTGCTGGTCAAGACGAAGATGAGCTCACGCCGCTTGATCGATTGTTGGCGCTGTTCCGATAAGAAGAAGCACGGGCGCGGCTCGCTCTTACGAATCTACAAAGCTGGTTCAGCGGTTCTGCTGATGCACGCTTCCGCTTGCGTTTGCTGCTTTTGCCGTTTGCGGGGCAGCGCGCGGTCAAGCGCAACGTATTGTTGGCCTGCCTGCTGCGCGCGCCAAGGCGAAACAACGAAGAAGACCGCCCTTGCAGGCGGTCTTCCCAGTTTCCAATTGATGATGCGCTTCGATTCGACGAATTACGCTTTCGATTCATCCTCGTCGTCATCGTCATCGAACAAGGACCAATCATCTTCGGATTTCTCGTGGTTCTTGTAAATAGAGCGCGTTTTCTTTTCAAGGACAACGCACACGATGAAACTAACCACCAGGCCTAATCCGACCAAGCAGCCAATGCCGTAGAATGTTTCGAACAGGAAATGGTATATCGCACCAAAATCCATGGGTTGCAGTATCGCTTTCGTTCATGCGGGCCATCTCGCCGTACCCGCGTTGCTCTAGGGATTATACCCCATCGTACCACGAAGAAACAAACCTGTTGGCAGATTGTTTTAAGTTTGCCTCAAGGGGATGTTGGGGTGCATTGGTCTAAGGGGTTGTCAGTTTTGGGCCGGCAGCTCGGTGATAACGACCTCGCTTAGCATAATGCGCTCTGCAGCATCGAAATAGCGGCGCCCCAGGCACAGCACAGAGATGACCGTTCCGTCTTTTTTGACAAGAGAATGCTGCAGCATCATTTCGTTTTCTTTTTTGATTTCCCTTTTGACCAGGGAAAAGTACCATGAGCGATCCTTGACGGGAATAAGGTCGGCCTGATGGAGATTCAGCTGGGCAACGTCTTCTTTCGTGTATCCCGTTAGTGCGGTGAAATTCTTGTCGGCGCTAATAATAGTGGTATTGTCATCTATGTAATAACGTCCGTAGAGAACAACATTGTTATTGTGTTCCTCTAGGTCAAGCGCTGCATCGTGATACAGCGTGAAGGCATTAGTGGAACGTGCTTCGGCACAGGCTGCATCGGTGCAGGTGGCGGTGTCAGCATCCGACGCCGCTACCTCGGGGTTTTCCTCCAGCGTTTTCAGGTATGCCTTTACCAGCTTGGGATCGAATTGCGTGCCGGCGTTGCGCTCAAGCTCTGCTTTTGCCTCTTGTGAGGGCATGGCTTTGCGATACGGGCGATCGTGCGTCATGGCGTCGTAAGCATCGATAATGGAAATGATACGCGACAACAGCGGGATTTGCTGCCCTGATAGACCTTCGGGATACCCTTTTCCGTCCCAGCGTTCGTGATGGTGCAAGATCAGTTCCGCAATGCCGCTCAGCTCGGGCGATGCTTTTGCGATTTCATAACCTTTTCGGCAGTGCGACTGCATGACGTGCCATTCGGTTGCATTCAGCTTGCTCGGTTTGTTCAGGATTTCCAGCGGAACGCCAATCTTGCCAATGTCGTGCATAAGGCACAGAAGCATGAGCGTGCTTTGCTGCAAGTCGGATAGGTTAAGCTGTTTCGCCAGAAGTTCTCCGGCGCGGCGCGTGCGGGTAACGTGATCTTCCGTTTCGCCGTCGTTTTGACGCTGTGCCTGGACAAGCGACGAAAGGAGCGACACGTGGGTTGATCGGTCATCTAACAGCTTGCGGTTGTTCATGCCGCAGATGGCTGTATTTATCGCATCGTGCACATCTTCGTTTTCTTCTATGTCGCAGATGGCATACTGTATGCCGAAGGGTGCAATGCTTTCGTGCGCGGAGCGCTCAGCGTTGATTGCATGAATTCTTTCGACTGCTTTTTCCGTGAGTTCTTCGGCTTCTTCTCTGTGCATATTGCTGCAAATTGCCAGAAGCGATCCGTTCCCTAAGCGTACAAAGTAGGTGCTCGGTGGAAAGGTTGCCGCAAGGCGCTCGGCCACAACGTGCAGGTTCTCGTTTCCTGCTGCGTAGCCATTTTTTGCATTGATGCGCGCCAGACCGTTGATGTCGAACGCGATTGCGCTCGCAGGGGCTTCCAGCGGCCGTTTCTCCTTCTCCGCCTGGTTTCCAACGGGGAAATCGCGTTCGAAGGCCGTCTTCGTGTGGAATCCAGTAAGCGGGTCGATTTCCAATGAACTATCGGAGCAGGTAAGAAGATATCCTGCGAATTTTCCCTGCTGAACAAGCGATTGGAACAGGCATTGCCAAGCGGTCGCTTCACCATTTAAGATGAGATTCCAGGTGAAGTGCGTTTTCCCGTTTTTTGTCGAATTGTCTTTTAGATACTTTTCAAGATGCTGATCTTTAGCAAACTGCTCAAGCGTGTAGCAATCGTGCTGCTTTTCGGGCGGAACGATTGCTGCCGCCTTGCTGTTGCAGCTTACGAAATGCTGGTTGTAGTCGAAGAACACCACCATGCTGTCCAGTTCGTCCAGTGCCATTTTGTAGCTGTCGGTTGTGACGAGCGTTTTTGCATAATGATAGTGGCTTGCGTAAAACGCAATGCCGCCAAAGCCGTACAAGTACACCGAAAAGTCGGGAATCTCTGGGTCTCGCAGGCAAAAGAACAGGGCGTTTGCCGCCGCAAGGCAAACAATGGTGAGAAGCGGCGCAAGGTAGCGGCGCAAGTATACACGCGGCACTTCGCGAATCCGCTTGCACAAGCAAGCAATCGCGAATGCCACTGCAGTGTACGAGAGCAGCATGTGCAGGTAATATAGAGGTTTCGGTTCAAAAAGCCAGCTGGTCAGGGAATCGTCTACGTACTCGTAGTCCATCACGAGCCCGGTTAAAGGGTCGGTCATAAGGAGTGCTACGTCGGCAATGGTCAGGCACGTCATGATAACGGCGAAACGCCCCGGCCGTTTTACGAGCGTGTTCTCGGTGAAATTTGAAATGTACCCCGCCACAAGAAGACACAGCACCACTATGCTGCTGAAATAAGCGCTGGTCCACCAGCTCATTTGCGCAAAGTTATCCTCCGCGATAAGAGACATCGTGTACGTGATGTCAACAAGCGTTGAGGCGATAAGCACGCTGCCCAGATACAGGCTCAGTTTGTCGTGTCGACATATCGCCAGCACCGCCAAGGTGAAATTAATCAGGGCGACAAGAATTGAGGTGACGAAGATATATGAAGGCACGACCCCCCCCCTATTCCTAGCTGTATCCTTTACCATTTTGCGTTTGTGAAGGTGACGAAAGCGTGCGAGAGGGGCGATGCTACACTAGATTTTGCCGAGCCGTTTGCTGTTCAATCTCGCGGATGATTCTACCACTCTGCTGGGAATTTACTAAGCGTTTTTACCTCTCTGACACAGAATTGCCGATGATTTTCTTGCTCGGAGTTTGTTGACAAATTACCCCACCTTTTGTCAACAATTCATGCGAGGTCAAGCAGCGGGTCTTCCTCTTCTGTGCGAATTGCAGCTTTCTTTTCATCTTTTCAAATACGTGAATCTGCACGCTATCAGCTGCGCTATACTACAGATTTATACAAAACGGCACGGAAAACCGAATCAGCGAATCCAAATCGCAACGTGTCGAGAAACAACGAAGAAGGAGCAATCATGTTAGACATCAAGTTTGTGCGTGAGAATTTGAGCGCGGTAGAGGAAGCCATGAAGAACCGTAACAGCTCATTCGACTCAGCACGTTTCTCGCAGCTTGATGACGAGCGCCGCGCCGCAATCGCTGAAGAAGAGTCCCTGCAGGCCAAGCGCAATGCTCTTTCCAAGGAAATCGGCAAGCTCATGGGTCAGGGCAAGAAGGACGAAGCCGAGGGGATCAAGGCGCAAGTGACGCAGATCAACGAGCAACTTTCCGAAGCAACCGCGCGTCGCGCTGCCGCCGATGCGGGTCTGAAGGAAATCCTGATGAGCACGCCGAACATGCCTCACCCCACCACGCCGATTGGCAAGGACGAAAACGATAACCCCGAGGTTCGTCGTTGGGGCACGCCGCGTGAGTTCGACTTTGAGGCAAAGGCTCACTGGGATCTTGGCCCCGAGCTGGGCATTATGGACTTCGAGCGCGGCGTTAAGCTTGCGGGCAGCCGTTTCTACGTGCTGGGCGGGCAGGGTGCTCGTTTGGAGCGCGCGCTGATCAACTTCATGGCCGATACGCATACGAGCCGCGGCATGAAGGAATGGTGGGTTCCCGCCGTTGCGAACGCGGAAACGCTTACCGGCACTGCGCAGCTTCCTAAGTTCGAGGAAGACCTGTTCAAGACCACCGATGGCATGTATCTGATTCCCACTGCCGAAGTGCAGCTGACGAACCTGCATCGCGATGAGGTGCTGGATGCAAGCAAGTTGCCGTTGAAGTACTGCGCATTCACGCCCTGCTTCCGTTCCGAGGCGGGCGCTGCCGGTCGCGATACGCGCGGCATCATCCGCGTGCACCAGTTCAGCAAGGTGGAAATGGTGAAATTCTCCAAGCCTGAGGAATCTCAGGACGATCTGGAGTCCATGGTTAACGACGCCGAGTACATTCTGCAGCAGCTCAAGCTGCCGTACCGCGTGATCAGTCTGTGCACAGGCGACATTGGATTCTCCAGCTGCAAGACCTATGACCTGGAGGTTTGGCTGCCGTGCTACAACGCGTACAAGGAAATCTCCTCTTGCTCTGACTGCTGGGACTTCCAGGCGCGTCGCGCCAACATCCGCTACCGCGACCCCGAGAACTTCAAGGGCACGCGTTTCGTTCACACGCTGAACGGCTCTGGCCTGGCGGTGGGACGCACCATGGCGGCAATCGTGGAGAATTATCAGAACGAAGACGGCACCATCACGGTTCCCGATGTTTTGGTTCCCTACATGGGTGGGGCGACCATCATTGGCAAGCAGGACTAGCGAAACCGCTGATCAGGCAGAAGGTAACTGGTTGTGCCAACGCGTCGTTCGTTGAAGGATTCGCCGGCTCGCGCTGCGCAGTCGGTCGAGTTTGCGGTAAAAGAAAACGTAAAAAACGGTGAGAAAGGGCCGACTTCCCGTGCAGGGGGGTCGGCTCGCCCTGTTTCGGGCGCCGCATTAGGCGACGCCGGTGAAGGTGCGGGCGGCGTGCGTGCTGGCGCATCGGGCGTTGCCGGTGCAGGCGCCGCCGGTGGGGTGCGCTCTGGGGAATCGGACACCGTGCGGGAAGGAGCCAATGCTAGCAGCTTAGGCACCGAGCGCCCTGTGACGCCAAGCGCTGCGGGCGCTGGTGCGTGTCCTTCGGCGCGAAAATCGGCTGCGAACAGGCGCGTTGCAACACAGAAGCTCGCTAAGGTTCCCGCGCGCGCAGAGCGCGAAGAGGCATCCGACAAGCAAGAGCCGCACGTATCGCGCCGAAGGGCTTCCGGCTCATCGCGCTCTGATCGAGTGGGTGCATCTCCTTCAAAACGCGCGAAAAAGCCGCGTTCACCTGCGCGTATCGCGTTGTCGGTGGCAATTGGCGTTTTTGCGGCGTTCATTGTTGCTTGCATCGCGCTGGCCGTTGACCGCTGGTGGGTTCACGACGACGCGCAGGACATTCAGGGAACGTGGTACATATACGACACCGAAGTTGCTATCCCCATTGGCCCTGATACGATAGGCGTTTCCGAAGACGCCGTCTACGAATACACCATTGACACGCAGGCGAAAACGGTGACCTACCGCATTGGCAACCTAACGGGTACCAGTCATTATCGTTTCTCGAGCGATCGTTCGCAAATCGCGCTTATCGAAGACGGCAAGAAAGTGTTCACCGCCACGCTGTTCGACGACATTTCCTGGTGGTTCGCGTCGCTTGCCAACGCGATTTCAGGCAAGCTGGTTTTGCCTGGCCCGCTGCAAAATAACGTGATCATGCTTACGCGCACGCCGTTGCTGGTGGACGCGCAGCAAGGCACTACGCAAGAAGAGGCGGTTCAGGAAGATGCCGCTTCTGAAGATGAAGCAACGCAAAGCGCTTCCGATCAGGGAGAACAAGTAGCGCAAACGCCTTCCGCGCAAGATGAAGGCGCGCTTTCTCCGTCTCGGCCGCAAGAAGCGTTGCGCGATAGGGAAGCGCTGGCCGACCAGGAAATCCGCGATGCTTAGCAAGAGGCCCGAGCCGATGGGTTCGCCCGCACCCGAAGCGGCGGAACCTGCGATGCCACCGGCTGTAGGAGCAGCGTCCGTGTCAGCGCCCGCATCTTCAGCGGGATCGTGTGCCGCGGAGCCCTTCGTCCGCGTGAGCCGCGTGGTGGTTAAGGCGGATCGCATGGTGTGCGATGTGCAGCTTTCGCCTGCGTGCCCTCGGGTGTCGTCGCCGGCGTTCGTGAGCGCTCTGCTGCAAGCGCATCCGCAACTTGCCGAACACGCATGCAAAAACAAGCGCGGCACCACGTTTGGGGCCGTTATGAATCGCACGCCGCTTATCCATGTTCTTGAGCATGTGGCAATTGACTGCATGGTTCAAAATGAATCCGCAAAAACCACCAGTTCAGATACGCTTTTCATGGGGAACAGCCGATGGCTTGACCCCGTGCAAGGCTTGGGACGGGTGGAGTTGGGCTTTCGTGATGATATCGCGACGCTTCGCGCGCTAAAAACAGCTGTTGAACAGGTGAATCAGGCGCTTGCTTCTTGCTAGCACGCAAGGCTTGCGCGCCTTCGCCTTCTCCATTCTGGTTTGTGCCAAGAGGGTTACGGAATGGCAACCAGGGGAAGTTTTGTCTTTCCCCGTCAAACAGGCAGCGTATAATGCTGTCAGTAAGCGATAAACCTTACGGATCCCCTTTTCGATCAAGGAGGCCAGCTATGGTTAAGAAACTCGGAGTTTTCCTTGCAGGTGGCGCAGTGGGCGCTGCTATTGCATATTTCACCTGCCCTCGTTCGGGCTTTGAGAACAGGAATTTGGCTAAGGATGCCGTTTCCGCCGTGCTCGAAACCGCTGGCACCACCGATGTTGCCAACCAGGCAACTCAGGCTGCCCAGAACGTTGCTGCTCAGGGTCAGGAATTTGTGAAGCAAGCGGCTGAAAAGACGCATGAATTCTACGCCACGGCCAGCACTAAGGTGCAGGAAGTCGCATCGGGCGTGGGTACGGGTGTTGCCACCGCCGCCGATAACGATGAGCTGCGCAAGAAGATCGAAGCTGCTCGTCAGCGCATTGCTGCTCAGGTCGTAAAGAACGCCGAAGAGGCACAGCTTGTCGATGTTGAGCCTGCGCCGGTTGAAGCGGTTGTCGAAGAAGCTCCTGCCGCTGCAGCTGCCGAAGCAGTTGCTGAACCTGCTGCTAAGACCGAAGAGTAACACGCGGGCGCATCGTTTGCGTTGCGTGTGGCTGGTGCAAAAGGAACGCGGTTCGTGATTCGCGGAACGCGCCATGTGGATGCATGGGCGGTAAAGCTGGGGTGCAAATGGCCCGAGCGGCTCGATCGGCTCAGACAACAGCTTCTTCTCTTGGACTCGGCATATGTTATTGATTGATTCTTGCCCCACGGCAAGCTCTTTGCGCGGATGATCACGAAGCGCTTTAGGGCGAATCGTGGGGTATTTTGCCTGATAAGGCGTGTGTAATGTTCAGCGACTAACCTTTCTGGGTGGTTTCGATATGGCGCGAAATTTGATTACGACAAAAGAACTTGTTGGCACAAAGGTGCTGGGAGGCAAAGATGGCACGCAGCGCATTGGCAAAGTGCATTGCTGCGTTTTTCACCCTACCGAGAAGCGCGTTATTGGCTTTTTGATAAAGCGTCCCGACCTGCTGCTTATGTTCCATCGCGCGGATTCTTTCGTGACGCTTGACGGTTTCACCTGGAACGATGATGGCGCTATCGAGCTCAACGATGAGAAGGGTACGTCGGGCGAATCCGCCTGCAAGCGTCTGGGTATTGACTGGGAAGAGTGCGTGCTGTGGGTTGGGCTTGTCATGTGCACGAAGGACGGCCAGGCCCTGGGTTACGTGGGCTCGGTTGAGTTCGATCAGGATACAGGTGAAGTGACGCGCGTGTTTGTTGACGAGGGCTCTACTGCGGGTGCGCTTTTGGGCACGCGCGAGCTGCCGGCGAATATGGTGCTGGGCTTCAAACGCGGCATTGGCAGTCCGCTTTCCGCGTACGAGAAGCATCGCGCGCAAGAAGACGTGAATGCGCCTACTCGTCACGAAATGGCGCTGGCGGAAGAGCTTTCGGAGTTTGGTGCGTTGTTGGTAACCGATGATGCGATGGACATCCAAGCAACGGGCGGCTTGGCTGAAAAGGCTGGTCAGGCGACTGCTGTTGCGGGCGCGAAAGTGAAAGACGCGGTTGATAGCGTTTCGGATTCAGTGAAGAATGCGGCCGAAAGCGCGAAGCCTACCGCGCAAAAGGCCACAAAAGCAGTAGGTCAAGCGGTGAACAAGGGCGCGTATGCAACGGGTCGTCAGATTGGGCGCGCCAAAGGGATGTTCAGCGCGTTCAAAGAAGAGTTCGATAAGGCGCGCAAGTAAGTAAGCGAGCGAGACGCATGCGGATGCGGTCGAAGTGCGTGCAGGCGCAGCTGCATTGTGCGTGGAGCGTTTGGCGCGCGGCATGAAGCGAAATTGACAAGGAGAGAGCGTAAATCATGACGAATGGGAGCCATAAGGCATCAGCTTTTGCTGCAGACGAAGTTGCTGCGGCCGAGGCGAACCTGAAAGCTGCTCAGGAGCGTCTGATTGCCGCTCGTCAGCGCTTTATGCAAAGCTCAGGATGTCATCAGGATTGCTCTTCGGATGGCAAAACTTCCACGGATACATCAATGAACTGCGATGATGCGTATTTTGTTGCGTCGGGGAATTATCCCGAGGGAGCGCAATATTCCGATACGCATGCGCCGTTTTCCGAAGCAGGTTCGCAGCTTCCCGATGAGTCGCGCCCGTCGTCGCGTGCCCAAAGTTTCGTACCTTCAAAGGATCACATTGCGGCGGGAATTTTGGCAATTTTCTTTGGACTGTTCGGCATCCATAAGTTTTATATGGGATGCACCAACGAAGGTTTCATCATGCTGGGCGTGACCATTGTGGGGTCGTTGGCAACGTTTGGCGCAATCGCGCTTGTTGTGCAGCTGCTGGCGGTAGTCGAGGGGTTGATTTACCTGATCAAGACCCAAAACCAATTCGAGCTTGATTACGTGTACGGCTCGCGCAAGTGGCTTTAGTTGTTGACAAATTACCCCACCTTTTGTCAACAATTGGCGCGCCGCCTTCTCCTTCGCGGCCCCGCTTTTCCCGGAAAACATCGAATCGTGGTCATCTTGTCGGAAAATGGACGCAGATGTGCAAAATACTACGGTTCGGGGCAGGTTAGAGGGGCGCTGACTTTCGTTTCCTCGGCGCTTATGATGCACGACCTGGGCTTTTGCGGGCTCGCTTCGTCTCAAGCGGTGCTGTCCGGTCTGCGAATGATTTCCGATGTGCCCCGAACAGGAATTTTTTGCACATTTGGAAGGAAAAAACGATAACATGCTGCTGTAGGACCAAGGGGGCGTCGAAACCGCAACATGTCGCAGGTAAAATCAGACCTTCACGCTATCTGAGACGCTCAACGCATCGCGACAAGGCGTAAACAAACGAGGCGTGTAGGGTATCTTGAGCCCTCGAACACTCATAATGTTGACAAAAGGTGGGGTAATTTGTCAACAAGCTGGGGTTCGATTTCGCTGCTTGCTTCTCGACTGTTTCGCCGTTCGTCTTGCGTGACAGCTTTTTACCAGAAGGGCGCCCGCAACTGCTATCTTCGCGGTACAATTAAACAAGGTGTGCGCGGAAAGCTGCGCGCAATATTTACCAGCAACGTGCGTGAAGAGTCGGTTTTCCGGCTTCAAATTTTTAAGGAGGAAGTAGCATGCCCACCATTACCGCTGATCAGGTGCGTGTCCCCGCAGACGTGTTGCCTGAGTCTCGTGAGATTTACGTTGAAAATTACATGAAGGCAACGCGCGGCACGGGTCGTTTGATGCTGTTCGCTTGCGATCAGAAGGTCGAGCATATGAACGGCGACTTCTATGGTGAAGGTATTGATATCGCTGACGCAGAGCCCGAGCACTTGTTCCGCATTGGCTCCCAGGGCGTTATTGGCGTTTTGGCTGGTCAGCGTGGTCTGATTGCTCAGTATGCTGCCGATTATCCCGAAATCAACTATCTGGTGAAAATGAACTCCAAAACGAACCTGGTTTCCACCAAGCAGGAAGATCCGTACTCCCCGCAGCTCTACGATCTGGATGCCATTCTGGCCATGCGCGAAGCGGGCGTGAACATTGTTGGCTTGGGTTACACCATCTACCTGGGTTCCGAGTACGAAGCAACCATGATGGCCGAAGCAGGCAACCTGATTGCCCAGGCTCATGCAAATGGCCTGTTGGTGGTGCTGTGGATTTACCCGCGCGGCAAAGCTGTAACCGCCGAGAAGGATCCCGCTCTGATTGCCGGTGCTGCTGGCGTTGCACTGTGCTTGGGTGCCGACTTCGTGAAGGTTAACCCGCCGAAGCCCGCGGAAGGTTCCGCTGCCGAGGCGCTGAAAGTTGCATCTATGGCTGCTGGTCGCACTGGTTTGGTGTGCGCTGGCGGTTCCACGGTTGAGGCCGACGTGTTCCTGAGCCAGCTGTACGATCAGATTCATATTGGCGGCGCATGCGGCAACGCAACGGGCCGCAACATCCATCAGCGTTCTTTGGACGAAGCGGTGCGCTTGACGAAGGCAATCAGCGCCATTACCCTGGCGGATTATTCCGTGGAAGACGCGCTTGCGGTGTTTAATGGCGAAAAGGATTTCGCGCTGTAGAATGACGTGCGAATGGCGCGGCGTTGCAGCGAAGCAGTGCGGTGAACGGCGCTTTCGTTTAATTTCCATATAAAGAGAAGGCTCGGTGGGAGTATCCCATCGAGCCTTTTTTGCTGTCTGGCACCTTGTCTCACAGCGTTTCAGGCCAAGCAAGGTGTCTTCGCATGTCTGCAGAAAAATAAGCATGTACCAAACATGCCACATGCTTGCCAATTCGACATCGGTACAATTCGTTCAGTTTTCCAGATTGAGGAGGTTGGAAATGAGCGACTACAAGAAGTACACGCACGTCGAAAGATTGTCCAGCGAGGCATGCGACGGTCTTTTGGATAACGATACTGTGTATGTGACGGCAAAGGTCGATGGCTCTAACGGCTGCGTATTTTGGGATTCCTCTAGCGATTGTTTCGCAGTTGGTTCAAGAAATAATCTTTTGTCCGGCAAGGAGGACAACGGCTTTTTCTATGCGTGGGCCATGTCGGATGGTGCAGAACAGCAGCTTTTGAAGAAGTACTGCGAAGAAAACCAGAACAAGATTGTCTACGGCGAGTGGATGGGCCGAGATTCATTCATCGGTGCTTTCAAACACTACGCGAAGACCTCTAAAGCGACGTTCTTCATATTCGATGTGTACGACTGCGATACAAAGCAATACCTGCCCGAAATGCAATGGAGGCAAGAGCTTGCCGGCTACGGGCTTGATGCGTATTTCGTAAAGCTGCTTGCAACGCTGAATCATCCAAGTTTCGAGGATGTTTTGTCGGTTGCGAAAAGCAACGATTTCTTACTTGAAGGCACCGGTCTTATTGGAGAAGGCGTGGTCTGCAAGGTCCCCGGCTTTGTGAGCAAGTTCGGTAATGCCGTATATGGCAAAATTGTGCTCGACGAGTTCAAGAAGCAGAAAAAGCCCCCGTTGGAGTCCGAACCTGTTGAACCGCAGATTGTTGAAACGTATATGACCGATTCGGAGATTGATAAAAGCGTTGCGAAGGTTTTGTCCATCTTGGGCGCTGAAGCGTTTGACGCATCGAGCCATAAGATGATGGGCATGCTTCAGTCCCTGTGCTGGAAAGATTTGCTTGAGGAATGCCCCAACTGGGTTAAGAAATTCAAGAACCCAAAGGTTGATTTCGCGGTTCTTGCAGGTAGGGCAAAAAAGCGCGTTCAGGATCATGTTCTTTGATCCCAAACGCGCTTTTAGTGAAAACCGCGAGAAGACCGTGGCGGGCAGGGTGGGGCATTTCGAGGGCGAGCTTCTTCGTCCGTCGTTGTCCGTCGTCGTCCGTCGTTATCTGCCGCACTTGGTTTCCTGTGTGGCGCCCGCTGTGTCCGCTACGCCTGCGAGACCTCTTGGTTCTTTGCGCTGACCAGCAGCTTCCCGGTCTTTCCCGTTTCCTTCAGGCGACGCGCCAAGTACACGGCGGGCGTGTCCAGCAGCGACGTGAAGATGAAAATCACGTAGCTGGACAGGAAAATAGAGATGAGTGTGGGAATGTCGTACGTGCCGAAGAACGCAAAGAATGTGAACAGCAGCGTGTTGATGATCTGGCTGACCAGCGTGGAACCCGTGTTGCGCAGCCACAAAAATGCGCGGCGATTGCCAGTGCGCTTCTCGGTGAACGCCCACCATTTATGGTAAAGCCACACGTCGAAGACTTGGCTGAGGGCGTAAACCGCAAGCGAGGACAGCAGAATACGCGGCGTGCTGCCGAAAAATGCCTGAACATGCGGCATGGAAACATCATTGGGGCTGGGCGTGTAGCAAAGCCAGCTTTGGTTGAGCACCAGGAAAAACGCGCTGGCAAAAACACCGAGCCACACGGCGATTTGCGCGTCGCGCCTGCTTTCGCATTCCGAGAAAATGTCGGTGACCAAAAACGTTACGGCGAAAAGCACGTTGCCCAGTGTCTGCTCCATGCCAAAGCCGATAATCAGAATGTTTGCCTCGATGTTCGCCAAGATGCTTGCGCAGGCGCTTACCACGAAAAGGCCCGCTTTGCCGAACAGGTGATATGCTAAAAGCGTCGCTCCAAAAATGAAGACAACGGAAAAAAGTAAAAGCAGTTCGTTCATAATGAATTAATCTCCCACTCCGAAATCGGTGTTGTTCAAAAGGATGTCCACGCGCTGATTGTCTTGGTAGCGCGGCATGATTTTTTCCACAAATACGCGTATGACCTGCGCATTTGGTTTGATGCTGGTGGTGTTCTCGGTCATGATGTTCAAGCAGATGCGCTCAAGGTGCGCTAAGCCAAGCTCGATATCGCGTTCCATGCTTGCTTGCGTTTGGCCCGTAATGCCGAATAGGAAGTTGCCTTCTTGAAATCCGCGGCAAATCTTGGCGGGATCGGTTTCGGCAATGCCTTTATGCAGCGCGTTTTCACGAAACGGCGCATCGAATGTCTCGATGCCGATTTTCATCTTTAAGTTGAAGGGGGCAAACTCTTCGCGCAGCGCATCAAGGCGGGTGCGGTAATTATAGTGTGCCTCGAAATGAATGGTGGATATGCCGCGACCTGCGCAAACTTCGGCAAGATAGGCGCGCGTTTGGCGGTCAAGTTCGAAAACGGAGCCGCTGTTGATGACTTCGATTTCGCCGAATTCGCCCGTTACGCAATCAAGAACTTGCTTGTTCAACTCGAAATTTGCCTGCTCATCGCTGCATTTATCGTCGTGATAGTCGCAGAATGCGCACGTGGGAAAGGCGCATCCTCGACCGCGGAGCAATACGATTTCGCGCGGCTGCTTTTCGGTGATTTTACTGTATCTGTCCATGTTTTTGTGCGCTTGCAAGCGCCGGACTTACGCCGCGTTCGCGTATGACCCGCTGCGGCAAAGTGAAACCGCGCAGCCAAGGTCAATGGCGGGCGCGCAAGTCCCACTTCTCATCTCCCTTAGTTTTGATTCGAAAAACGGTTATGTTTCCCGGGCAGGATGGTTACGAACTGCCCTTATGCAATTGCTGGGGTAGTGTACCACAAAGCAGGGCGAAGCGGTAGGATTTTTCCGGTGCGCCGTTCGCCCCGATGCCGCTCGTGGGGTTTTGGTGTGCATGCGCGGCTTCCCTTATAATTGGGCTATCAAACAAGAAAGGATCCGGTAGTGAGTACTTTTCTGCGGAAGGGAAAGACGTTCGTTGCGTCGGCTATTGCGCTTGTTGCTTGCGTAGCCGTATTTTCCCTGACCGCGTTTGCGCATTCCGCCCTTGCCGAGGAAAACGATGTGTACGCCCAGGCCACCGCTGCGCAAGAGCAAGTTGAGCAATCGGCGGCAACGTATGAGCAGGCAAAACAGGCTCTGGAGGAAATAGAGGCCGAAATCGCGACGAATGAGCAGCGCATTCAGGAGCTTTCGGCGCAGATTCCGCTTCAGCAGGCGAAAAGCGATGAGGCAATGCGGTCGCTCTACAAAATGCAACAAGAGGGCGGCTCGTTGATAACGTTGTTGCTATCGTCTGAGAATTTCAACGAGCTCTTGCTGAACATCGATTACGTTTCCGCTTTCTATAACAGCAAAATGAGGGAAGTTAACAGCTTGCTTGATATGAAGGCCGAGCTGGATACCACGGCTGCGGGTCTAACCGAAAAGCGTGCCAAGGCTGCCGAAGAGGCGCAAGCTGCCGAAGATGCGCTGGTCCAAGCGCAGCAATTGCGCGAGCAGGCGCAGGCTGCGGCTGAGGCAGCGCGCAAGGCGGAAGAGGAAGCCGCCGCAGCAGCAGCTGCTGCGGCCGAAGAAGAAGCTGCGAAGAAGGCCGCCGAAGAAGAAGCTGCCGGCGGCGAGAGCACGCCCAGCGAAGGCGATTTGACGAATGGCGACGTTTCCTCTAATCCGGGGAGCGATAACGTTAACTGGTCAGTTGATAAGAGCGACTTCGTGAACCAATGGGCGGGGCGCATCGACGCGTACTTGTCTGGTTCGCCGATGTCGGGTCAGGGTGCCACGTTTGCCGCCGCTGCCTGGGATTACGGCGTTGACCCACGTTTTTCGCCCGCCATCTCGTGCGTTGAAAGCTCCAAGGGGCTCTATTGCTTCCGCAGCCATAACGCATGGGGCTGGGGAAGTTCATCGTGGGATAGCTGGGAAGAAGCCATTAATGCCCACGTGCGCGGTCTTTCGCGCGGTTACGGTTACACGGTAACGGTTGAAGGTGCCAAGAAATACTGCCCGCCGAACTGGGAATTCTGGTATTCACGCGTGTGTGCGGAAATGGCGAAGATCTAGGTTTTGCTGCGTTTCGCGGGCCTGGTTGATTGAGGGTGCGCTCGTGAACTCCGCGTGCTGCGCCTGCGTTTTGCAAGGACCGCACGCTTTGGCGTGTGACCCTTCGTGGACGCACTCCCGCTGTCTCCGTTTAGAAGTGGTATCCGTATGAATCCGCCAGCAGCACGTCGAACTCAAAATCGTTGTCAATAAACCACTCGATAATGGTAGGCAATGCCTCTACCGTGGTGTCTTTTGCGGCGGAATCATGCATCAAAACGCAGCAAGAATGACATCCTTCGGCCTGGTCAAGGGCATAATCAGCAATAAATTGCGCATCGTGATCGCCACCATCGCCGCTTGAGACGTTCCAGTCAAAGTAGTGGTAATTCTCGCGTGCCATGCGGTCGGTGATATCGTTGACAATTGCGCCGTTGAAGCTGTTGTGACTGCCGCCGGGGAAGCGCACAAGCGTAGGCTCAAAGCCCAGATAGCTTTCGATTGCGGCGCCTGCTTCGTGCAAATCGCTCCAGTAGGCATCGGCGCTGGCGTACACTTGCTTGTAATCGTGCGTGTACGTGTGGATGGCCACCTGGTTTCCAGCGTCCCAAATGTCTTTTACGTATTCCAGCTGGGGCTGGTTGCCTTTCACGAACCAGGTTGCTTTCACGCCGTAGGAATCCAAGATTTCCAAAATGCGGTGTGTGTTGGTCGAAGGGCCGTCGTCGAATGTGAGATACACGGTTTTTGGGCCAGGTTTGACATCGTTTGTGCTGGTGCTGGTGGCGCGGCGCTCCTCGGCGCTGCGTTCGTGCGCGATTGCAAGGTTTCCGGCCTCCGTTTTCTTGGGTTCTTGTTTTTCGGGCGCGTTTACTGAAGTTGCGCCTGCAGATGCTGAAGTGTCTGAAGCGCTGGTGTCGGAATCGCCACCGAAAAGCGAGCAAGCCCCTACGCCAATAAGCACTAAAAGCAGCAGCGCGATAAGGGCTGCAAAAGTTTTTGAAGAGAGTGATTTTTTCTGCGGCGTGCGTCTTCGGGGTGTTGTCATGGCCATCGCTTCCTTTTGTACCACCCCGCCATTCTACCGCATTTACACAAAAGCAGGCGGTTTTCGTTTTCTTCCCGTGTTGTTGCGCCGTTGTACCGCGGCATTGTGCTGCGGGTGGCTCGGGTCGGTCGTTGCGAACCCCCGTGCTCGTCTTCTCCGGCATCTTCGTTCCCCTGCGTGTCATCGCCAGCGCCATTGCCAGCACCTTCGGCCCCTTCGCCACCTTTTCTCGTGCCCTCATGGCAGGGAAAATGCAACGTTGCGCGGGGCAATCGGCGCGATTCGGTATATACTATCTAGTTACAGAAAAACGCAAAGAACCGTGTACCCCAATATCATTCCCCAAAGGAGGGCTCATATGTCCAAGGGAACCTATTCGTTTACGACGCCTATCTATTACGTGAATGCTGCGCCTCATCTGGGCACTGCTTACACCACCATTGCCGCCGATGCCGTGGCGCGCTACCAGCGCATGAACGGCTACGACGTTGCTTTTGTTACCGGCATGGACGAGCACGGCCAGAAGGTCGCCGATACCGCCGCCAGCAAGGGCATGACCCCGCAGGAATGGTGCGACTCCATGGAGCCCGCCTTCCGTGACGCGTGGAAGATGCTTGACATCACGTACACCGACTTCGTGCGCACCACCGAGCCGCGTCATGCTGAATCGGTGAAGAAGTTTTGGAACGATCTGTACGAGAAGGGCTACCTGTACAAGGGCTCCTACGAAGGCTGGTATTGCGTTCACGAGGAAACGTATTACGCCGAGAGCGACCTGGAGAAAAACGACGATGGCGAATTCGTGTGCCCCGACTGCAAACGCCCTGTTCAGAAAGCTGGTGGCGAAGAGAACTGGTTCTTCAAGTTGAGCGAGTTTGCTGAGCCGCTGCTGAAGTTCTATGAGGAAAACCCTGATTTCATTCGTCCTGTGACGCGCAAAAACGAGATTGTGAGCTTTGTGAAAAGCGGTCTGAAGGATCTGTCGATCAGCCGCTCCACGTTCGATTGGGGCGTTCCGCTGCCGTTTGACCAGGGGCATGTTGCTTATGTGTGGGCCGATGCGCTGCTGGCGTACTTGACGGGCATCGGTTACGGCCAAGACGACACGCGCCCGGGCGAATTCGAGGCGCGCTGGCCCATGCAGTACCACTTTGTGGGCAAGGACATCACGCGTTTTCACTGCGTTATTTGGCCGGCTATGCTCATGGCGGCTGGCATGCCCATTACGCATACGGTGTTTGGCCATGGCTTTTTGATGGTGGGTGGCGAAAAGATGTCGAAGTCCAAGGGCAACGGCATTAAACCCGCTGATCTGGTGGCAATTTACGGCGTGGATGCGTATCGCTACTACTTCTTGTCCGACGTGCGTTTTGGCGCCGACGGCGGCATTTCCATTGAGCGCATGACGCAGGTGTACAACGCCGACCTGGCGAACACGTGGGGCAACTTGTGCAGCCGCGTTCCCGGTATGAACTCGAAGTACTTCGACGGCGTGGTGCCGACCGTTCCCGAAAGCGCTGCTGCGCTGGTGCAGGAGAATCCGCTGCGCGCAATCGCCGATGAGCTGTACGCCAAATTCGACGAATGCATGACGCAAGTTGATTTCACGGGTGCTGTTTCTGCAGTTCAGGAGCTTGCGCACCGTGCGAACCTCTATATCGACGAAACTGAGCCGTTCCGTATGGCAAAAGATCCGGAAAAGCGCGACGAGCTTGCTGCCGTTATGTACAACTTGCTGGAAGCCATTCGCATTATCGCTCTGTTCATGGCGCCGTTCATGCCGAACACGTCCGCCGAGGTGTACAAGCGCCTGGGTCTGGGCGACATCACCGCCATCACGGACATCCAGGCGGCAAGCGCGTGGGGCCAGCTGACCGCAGGCAACCCGGTGGAGAAGGGCGAGGCGCTGTTCCCGCGTCTGGACGAGGCCGCCATCGAGCTGAACATGTAGTTTCGCGTGCGATGGTGCGCGTATGAGCGCGTGGATGTGCGATACGTTGTGAGAAGCTGCTGCTATGCCTTTTGATACTGAAGAAGAGATTTTTTACGATGCGCTGTTCCGTCAGCGACGCAAGCATGGCGTGTATCGCCTGGTAGATGCGCCGTTGATGGAAGGCGCTATTGCTGATACGCATTGTCACACCCATTTGCTGCCCGATCCTGCGCTCGCGTTTGCGCGTTGCGCGGTAAACGGGGTCGATTTCGTGTGCAACATGATCGATGTTGTGGAAGACGACCCCTGTACCAGGGAAAACGTGCGTGCCTGGTTGCGGGATGCCGCACGCGTGCGGGATGAAATTGCGTCGGGATGCACGCGACCGCTGCCCCAAGTGTGCTTTGCCGTGGGATGTCACCCGCATAACGCGAAGGATTTCGATGCCGCCGCCGAGCAGCGGCTTCGTCAAGCGCTTGAAGACCCGCAAGTGCGTGCGATTGGCGAGATTGGGTTGGATTTCCATTACGATTTGTCGCCGCGCGACGTGCAGGAAGAAGTGTTTCGCAGGCAGCTCCGCCTAGCGCATGAGCTGGGGTTTCCTGTTGTGCTGCACATTCGCGAGGCGCACGATGTGGCGTTGCGCGTGCTGTTTGAAGAAGGGTTTCCTTCGGCGGGCACATTGCTGCATTGCTTCAACCTGGGGCCGGAAGACCTTGCGCCGTGGCTTGAGCACGATTGCTACGTGGGCTTGGGCGGCCCGGTAACGTTCAAGAAGAGCGATTTTACGCGTGAAGCGGCGAAAAACGTGCCGTTGAACAGGCTTCTTACGGAAACCGATGCGCCGTACATGACGCCCGAACCCATGCGCGGCATTACGTGTTGGGCGGATCATGTGACTTTCACGGCAGATGCGCTGGCGCGTGAGCGCGGGTGCGCAACGTCGCAGGAGCGTGTCGATTTCTTCCGCGCGCTTCATGACAACGCGCTGCGTTTTTACGGTTTTGCGCAAGAGGCGTAGTGCGGCTCGAAAGGCGCGGATGAAAATGCGTGGCTGGGGAAGGCCCAGGCGGGTTCGAGCGGCTTCGGCCGGGTAAGATGATGGGCGGGTTCGAGCCTGTTCAGTCGGGCTCGGTTGTGCTTTTGATGCGGTAAAAGGGCAGGTCATTCGGGTATAATGGCAGCGATAACGCTGTAGGTGCTTAGCGGGGCGCACACGGGGGATGCGCGTAAACGAAGAAGGGCGGAAACGAAAATGAACAGAGTGATTGTGGTCGGGTCTCCGCGCACGAATGGGCGCAGCGCCGCATTGGCCGAAGAGCTCTTCGAGGCGTGCATTGAGGAATGCCCCGATGATCAAATTTCGCTCATTCCGCTGTCAAGCTTGACGGTGCTGCCTTGCGAAGGCTGCAACTTTTGCATGAAAAGCGAAGGTCATGCATGCCATTTGGAAGACGATATGGTGGATATTCGCGAAGTGCTTGATGATGCCGATGAACTGACGATTGTTTCCCCGGTCTATTTCGCAAGCGCGCCGGCCACGTTGAAGGCGTTTCTTGACCGCTTGCAGCCGTATTTCTGGACGGACGCTCGTCGCGGGGAGTTACGCCCGGCAACGCTGCACGTCATTGGCGAGGGCCACGATCCATTTGGGTTCGAGCCGCTGGTGGTAACGGTGAAATCGGCGGCGTTTACTGCGGGGTTCAAGCTTGAGCGCGTGCTGAACTGGGTGGAAAAGATCAGCGCGAAGGGCGAGATTTTGGATGACGCCCAGGTGATAGAGGTCGCGTGGCCCGAATCGTCTGCGCAGGTTTCTGGTCGGGTTTTTGGCGCTGGTGAGCTTGCGGAATCCCCGGCTTTGGCTGCGTCCGATGATGCGAAGGCGCAGATGGCTGTGAAAACTTCCGCCGCGGCAAAAGCGCAGGCAGGCGCCCCGAAAGCTGCGGGCAAGTCGAAGAATCCAGGTGTCACTTTGAACGTGCAAGGCGCGCCGAAGGGTGCACCGAAAGGCGCAGGCGCATCAAGGCGCGCGGGTTCGTCAAAGCAGCAAGGGGGCAGAAGGCCGCAGCAAGGAGATTCGCGCGGCGCGGGCGCCTCGAAACCTTCGGGAGCGAAAAAGCCGCAGCAAGGTAAAAAGCTGCAGGGTTCCTCCAAGGCATCTCAAGCATCTAAAAAGTCAGGAAATCGCTGATCATGGCAAAGCTTTCAAAGTACGCAAGCGTGGGTGAAACACGCAAGGTTTTAGAGCGCCACGGTTTGGCAACAAAGCATGCTCTAGGTCAAAACTTCCTGATTAACGATGATATTCTGAAGAAAATCGTGGACCTTGCCGCACTGGATGGAACCGATGACGTTCTTGAGATCGGCCCCGGTATTGGCACGCTTACCGTTGCTCTACTGCAAAACGTGCGCTCGGTGATTTCCATTGAGTTTGACCCCGATTTGCCCGCGGTTCTGGCTGAAACAACGGCTCCTTGGGCTAATCGATTCGCACTTATCGAAAACGATGCGCTCAATGTTTCGACAGTCGATGTCGAAAGTGCGTTCGCGCGCGTTTATGCGGGCGCGGATACGGGTGAAGATGATGCGAATAGCACCCAGGTGGAACAGGCGTTTTCCGCGCGCAGCTTTCCCAACAAACTGGTGGCAAATCTTCCGTACGCTGTGGCGGCAACGGTGGTGTTGGATTACTTCCAGCGCTTCGATGCGCTGGAGAGCATGACGGTCATGGTGCAGCGCGAAGTGGCCGATCGCATGATGGCGCAGCCGGGCGTGAAAGATTATGGCGCGTTCACGGTGAAGCTTTCGCTGTACGCGCAGCCTGCGGGGCGTTTTCCGGTAGGCCCGGGTAATTTCTTTCCGCCGCCGCGCGTTGATTCGGCGGTGATTCGCTTAGACCGTCGTAATTGCTGCGATGACCAGGGAAATCCCTTAACAGCAGAAGAAGTGCGCGCGGCGTGTCTTATGGCCGATGCCGCCTTCGCCACGCGTCGAAAGACGCTCTCGAATTCCTGTAAGACGTTCTTCTCGGGCAAGGGTGAACAGGGCAAACGTGTTGCCGCGCAGCTTCCTGCGTTGTTCGAGCGAGCGGACATTGATGCACGCCGACGAGGGGAAACGCTGACCCAGGCGGAGTTTATTGCGCTGGCGCGTGCGTATCTTTCGTGCTGTTAAGTTGCAATCGGCATCGCGTTTCTGCGTCTGCGTCCCGCTCTTTCGCAAGGGTTTCTTTCGTGCTGTTAGGTATGCACGTGTCGCAGAGGCTCTTCGTAGCTCTAGATGTGTTGCAAACGTGCATTAAGAAAATAGTTGCTTCCAACCACTTGACAAACGTGATAAACTATTTATTTGCATTGTTGTACGTTTTTTCACAAGGATATAGAGAATGGATCTGCAAAAGCAAGCACTGATTATTGACTCCATCCATGATACGTTGAATGCTCTGGTGGGTCAACGTCTGGGTGTTCGCGAGAATATGGGTCGTTCGAAAATCGTTGAGGGTGAGGGTACGCTCACTCAAGTGCATCCGCGTTTGTTCATTATGGAAATCGATCGTAAGCGTGGTCGCACTGCGCGCAAATCGTTCCAGTTTGCCGATATTTTGACCGGTATGGTGAAACTTTCGCAGAATGGACAGCCGATTTTCGGAACGTTTGTCGTAGAAGATGAAGAAGACTACGGCGAAGACTCCCTTATCGACGATGACCTGGACAAAGAAGAAGAAACCGTTATTTTCTAACGTTTCGATACTCTTCTGCAAGAAAAAATGGGCGTCCCATTCACGGGACGCCCATTTTTTGTGTGCGTTGTTCATGTTGTTGAAAAATGGGTTTCAAATTCGAAGTTGTAGCAGGTTGGAAGTAGGTCGAAGGTGGAAATTGGGGTATTTTTTGGCGTTTTTATTAGCTCCAGAAAATGCGTTATAGAAAAACACCAGTTCAGAATTATGCTTGATTGAATCTGATCGAAACTCTAGGTTCGCCTTTGTGCCTTGACCTACTTCCAAACTATCGCAACTTCGAATTTCGACTTTAAAAATCAACAACATGCCGTGAAATGCATTGCTTCCAGGCGTTTTTTATGGACCTTCGGCCAATCTGATGTGTGGTTTGCTGGTTTTTGATTCTTGTCGCGCTCGCACCTGACTACGTCGCGCTTGCGCGCTCCTTAGAATCGCCTAAAAACGTGCCACCGGCACGTTTTCTTGACGGCGATTCCTCTCGCGGGGTTCGAGCCCCCTTGCTGACCCGCGGGAACAAAAAAGCAGGCCCGTTTCCGGACCTGCCTGACATTCATGGTGGAGATGGGGGGACTCGAACCCCTGACCCCTACGTTGCGAACGTAATGCTCTACCAGCTGAGCTACATCCCCATGGGCACTTATTTAGTGCGCAGATTATTTTGCCTTTCCTTGGTGCATTTGTCAAATCAAAATCTGAAAGAGGTTATACTGAAACGACAAGATTCGCACAAATGGTTTCGCGCATTGCGCGTCGCTTCGAAAGGATTCTTATGAAAGCGCTTATTCCCGCTGCTGGTTTGGGTACTCGATTCCTTCCCGCCACGAAAGCTGTCCCTAAAGAAATGCTGCTTGTGGTCGATCGACCGGTCATCCAGTACGTTGTTGAGGAAGGTCTTGCCTCCGCTGCTGACGAAGTTGTCATCATCAACAGCCGCGAGAAAAAGGCAATCGAAGAGCATTTCACGCCCAACCCCGCCTTGGTGGAGCACTTGCGCAGCGTGGGTAAAGATGCATACGCTAATGCGGTGGAGCATGCGGGCGATCTTAACGTGAGCTACGTGTATCAGGACGAGCCGCTTGGTTTGGGCCACGCCGTGCATTGTGCGGCGGAAAAAACGGGCGACGAGCCGTTTTTCGTGTTGCTGGGCGATGTGATTGTGCCGGGCAACAACATGCTGCCGCGCATGCAGGAAATCTCCGCAGCTCATTGCGGCGCTAGCGTTATCGCCGTGATTCCCGTTCCCGATGATCAAGTGAGCCGTTTTGGCATTATTGCGGGCGAAAAAGTGGGCGAAGACGAATGGAAGGTTGAGCGCTTGGTGGAAAAACCCAAGCTGGAAGATGCTCCCAGCAATCTGGCGGTTTTCGGTCGCTATCTGCTTTCTGCGCGCGTGATGGAGCTGCTGGCTCAGGCAAAACCCACCACGGGCGGCGAGATTCAGCTGACCGATGCGTTGGATGCCGTTTTGAAGGAAGAAGAAATGTATGCGCTGGTTATTGACCCGGCAGATGGCTTTGACACCGGCACGCCGGAAAGCTGGCTTGAAACGAACAACATTCTGTATCAGCGCAAGAAGGATGCAAGCGGCAAATAGCAAGCTGCTAGCGCAAATAATCGAGAAGTAGGAGGGGCGCTCTAGATGGGGCGCTCTTTTTTTTTGGAAGAGGGAGGGTCTCAGGGGGGCTTGGAGATAGCGCCAGACTTCGGAATGGCAGCGGGCGAAAAACGCCCCGAAAAAAAGGGGATCCGGCGAAGAGGGGAAGTCTTCGCCGGACCGAAAGGAGGGGTTCACAGCGCTATGCGCTGTACTGCTCAATGCAGATCAACGACTAGGGGGAAGGGGAAACCCTTTCGTTGATGAACTCATTATAAAATACGACCTTGCAGTAATTATGAGCTGGAAGTGTGCATTTCTTGAATTTCTCAACGGGAGCGTAACAATCAGGCCATTTCCGACCCGAAATACGTGCAGCACGCAGGAATAATGCGGCAATCAGCGCGTCGAGCCGTGAGAGCGATAGATAATACAACGCACAATGATGATTCTTGTTGCCGCTCGTGGATGGATGCACCTGTGCCTCTTCCTTCGTGTCGCTTTCCCCGTGCTGCTTTGTTGGGCGTGGTAGGGCGTGGTAGGGGGCGCAGGACGGAAAAAGAAGAAGCCCGAAGAAGGGGATTCTTCTTCGGGCCTATCGGAGGGGGTGCGGCTTGGGGAAGCCGCATTCAGCTTACTTTTGCAAAGCAAGAGCAGAAAAGTAGGGGATCCTTAACTGCTGGAGCCCATTATAGGAGAGTATCTATTGATGGGTGTTCTAACTCGCTTGTACGGTATAAAATGGCGCGTAGGCGGCAGGAATGCTGTAAACGGGCTGATAAGAGCGCCGTTCGCCCGCGTATACGCGCCGCTAACGCGGATGGGCAGTTCCTTCCGTTATGATACGCGTTGTCAAAAAAGACTGCGAAAGGATCGTTTATGGCTGATATTCAAATGCGTTTTCATCGCGATATGCTTGTTTTGAGCGCCCCCGTTGCGGCAGCGCTTGCGCGCCAAGGCGTTAATGTTGACCGCGATCTTGAATTCACGAACCTTATTGAGCCCGATTCCGTGCATGATGCTTTGCGCATGGAGAAGGCTGCGGGCGCCCCTGCTTTGGTGCTGGCAACGCGTAATATGACGCCGGCTCAGCTGGCGCAGCGCAACATGGAAGAGCGCGCTTTCGAGCTTTCCGTGGCGGCGTTCACCGTTGCCGAGTCGCTGCATCCTCAGCATGTTCTGGTGGAGCTGGCACCGTGCGGATTGCCGCTTGATGCGTCCAGCAAAGATTCGCTGCTTGAAAACAAGGATCAATACGTGCGTGCCGCGCGCGTGTTCGATAAGAGCACTTTCGATGCGTACCTTCTGACGGACTTCGACGACACTGTTGCGCTGAAGTGCGCTTTAATGGGCATCCGTCAGGTGTCGGATCGTCCCGTGTTCGCCTCCGTGACGGTGGATGCGCAAGGCGCGCTGGCTCGTCGCGGCACGTTGGAAGAAGCCCTGGCTGTTATGGAAGAGTTCGGTGCCTCGGTGGCGGGCTTCACGACCGGAGCTCCGTTGGATGACGTTTGCGCTTTGACGCGCCGCGCTGCTCAAGCGACTGACCTGCCGCTTCTTGTGCAGCTTCACGTTGCACGTAAAGATTCCAAGCAAGGCGAAGCGACCGCTGAGAACCCGTATTACTGCGCCGATACCATGGTGCAGGCGGCTGTTCGTCTGCGCGCCGAAGGTGCGCAGTTCTTGCGTGCGGTGGGCGATGCGTCCCCTGCGTATACGGGCGCGCTGGTGGCAACGTTGTCTGGCCTTGACGTGGTTCCTTCGCGTTTTGCGGAGTAGGTCGGTGCAACGGCGATGCAGCGGCGGTGGCGTTACGCCGCCGTGTGGCTGCAATGCAATACCCCGAAGCGGCGCAGCTCTTGAAGTGTTGTAATTGCTTGCTTGGCGCGGCAAGGAAGCAAAAGAAGGCGAAGAGAGGTTGAAGGACCCAGATGGCGGCAACGCGCGCGAAAAAACTCACGAATAAAGATAAAAGCCCCTATTACGGGGCTTTGCAGGTGCTTGTCGATGACTTGTTTCAATATAACGAGGAAGTGCGGCGCCTGGATGTTGTCATAGCGGCTGAGTCGAGCGATCTTCCCGATGACCTGCGCGAAGTCGTGAACATTTTGCCGCCGGGATCGTATACGCGCGAGCGCTTGTGCTCCCAGATGAACTCCATCATCAGCGGCCACGCTTGGGGGCAGGTGTACGGGACGGTCGTTTAGCTGCGTTACGCAGCTAAACTGCTCTGTTTCTGTTTAAGTTGTCGGAAAATTGACCCAAAAACGCCAAAATCAACGATTCGGGGCAGGTCAAGGGGGCGATTTCGGGCAATTTGCCCCTTTCAACTCCACCGTTTCGCCTCGCAAACCAACAAAACCCCAGGTCGCGAAAATGAGATCGACTTGGGGTTTTGTTTTGTTTGCTAGCGACCTGCCCCGAATCGTCAGTTCTGGCGTTTTGGAGCGAAAAAATCAACAAGATGGTTCATTAAGCGGCGGCAATGGCGGCAAGGGCCGCGTCCGTGCATCCGTTGTGCCTGTCCGCTGCTAGCAGGCGTCGATGTACTGGTTGATGATAACGCGCAGCTCGTTGATGCCTGTGCCGCTTTCCGATGAGACCGCCAGCATGGGAACGCTCTTGTCCAGCTGCAATTGTTTGCGCAGCATGGCCGTCTGCTTCATGCATTGCTGCTTCGACAACTTGTCTGCCTTGGTGAGCACCACCATGAAGGGCAGGCCGCTTTCGCGCAGGAACTCGATCATGTTCAGGTCCAGCGCCGAAGCCTCGTGACGGATGTCGATCAGCGATACGACCAGCGCAAAGATGCGCTCCTGGTTGAAATAGCCCTCGATGAGCTCGCTCCAGCGGTGCTTTTCCGATTTCGCGACTTTCGCAAAGCCGTAGCCCGGCAGGTCAACGAAATCATATCCGTCCACGTCGTAGAAGTTGATCGTGGCGGTTTTGCCCGGCGTTGACGAAACCTTCGCCAGGCTCTTGCGGTACATAAGTTTGTTTAGCAGCGATGATTTGCCCACGTTCGAGCGCCCCGCGAACGAGACCTCGGGCAGGGTGGAAACAGGCAGCTGCGAAGAGGTGCCGTAGGCTGCTTTGAATTTCACGTTATGGTAGTTCATGGGTGGGGTTTCCTTTGCAAGAAGCGACTTCCAGAGCGGCTGCCTGCGGCTTTCTTCAAGCTCTGAGCAGCGCACACGTGGAAATTATCGCATATTTCGCCGAACGGAACGCACGTTTTCGCTTAAAACACCTTGAAAGAAGCATATAATACACGTTTACCTGCGCCGCGTTACTATGCTGCGTTTACGTTGCTGCGCGTCCTGCGTGAGCTGCGCGATTGCACTGCGCAACGCCTGTGTGGCATGCTGCAACGGGGCCAAAGAAGTCGAAAGTCAAAGAAAAAGGAAGACGCATGAAGGAATACAATCCTCACGAGCTTGAGCCGCGCTGGCAAAAGGCTTGGGCGGACGCTCAGATTGACAAGGTGAGCGAAGAATCCGACAAGCCCAAGAAGTACGTGCTTGAGATGTTCCCGTATCCGAGTGGAGACATCCACATGGGTCACGTGCGCAACTACACCATTGGTGATGTTATTGCGCGTTACTCAAAGATGCAAGGATACGACGTGTTACATCCCATGGGTTGGGACGCCTTCGGCTTACCTGCGGAAAACGCCGCCATCAAACATAACAGCCACCCTGCCATCTGGACGTATGCGAACATCGATACGCAGAAGGCCAGCTTTAAGCGCATGGGTTTTTCCTACGACTGGGATCGCACTGTTGTGGCATGCGACCCCGAGTATTACCGCTGGGGCCAGTATATTTTCCTGAAGTTCTGGGAGAAGGGCCTGGTGGAGCGCCGCAATTCGCCGGTGAACTGGTGCCCGGGCTGCCAGACCGTTCTGGCAAACGAGCAAGTTATCGAAGGCAAGTGCTGGCGCTGCGATTCCGAGGTTCAAAAGCAAGACCTCACACAGTGGTACTTCAAGATCACTGATTATGCTCAGGAGCTGCTGGATGACCTGGATAAACTTCCTGGTTGGCCCGAGCGTGTGAAGCAGCAGCAGGCAAACTGGATTGGCCGCTCGGAAGGCGCCGAGGTTGTGTTCACGCTGTGCGACAAAGACGGCAACGTGCCCGAGCAGCCCACCGACGACGACCTGATTACCGTGTTCACGACGCGTGCCGATACGCTGTGCGGCGCGAGCTTCTTTGTGCTGGCTCCTGAATACAAGGGTCTGAAAGACCTGGTAGCGGGCACGGAATACGAAAAGCCCGTCATGGATTTGGTGGAAGCATCCAAGAAAGTGACAGCGGTTGAGCGCGCGCAGGGCAACCACGAGAAGCACGGCGCGTTTACCGGCCGTTATGTGGAAAACCCCATCAACGGCGAAAAGCTGCCCATTTGGGTTGCCGATTACGTGGTGGCCGATTATGGCACGGGTGCCGTTATGGCGGTTCCTTGCGGCGACCAGCGTGACTTTGAGTTCGCACGCAAGTACGACCTGCCCATTATCCCCATCATCTGCACCGAGGATGATCCGCTGTACGAGCAGCTCAAGGATGAGCCGAATCGTGTGGTGACCAGCGTTGATTGGGATGCTGCTATGGCAGCCGAAGGCGTTTTGGTGCAGTCGGGCAAGTACACCGGCCTGCGCGGCGGCAAGCATTCCGAGGGCGAGGCTGCTGTGGTGGCCGACCTTGAGGCCATGGGCCGCGGCGGACGCAAAGTTGAGTTCCGCCTGCGCGACTGGCTTATTAGCCGTCAGCGTTATTGGGGCAATCCGATTCCCGCCATCCACTGCGAGGACTGCGGCGTTGTGCCTGTTCCCGTAGAGGATTTGCCGGTTCGTCTGCCCGAGGATATCAACTTGTCGGCTGGCGAAACGTTGGCAACGCACGAGGAATTCGCGAAGTGCACCTGCCCGAAGTGCGGCAAGCCGGCGCGTCGCGAGACCGACACCATGGACACGTTTACGTGTTCAAGCTGGTATTACATGCGCTACACCGATCCTCACAACACCGAAGCGCCGTTTGACATCGCTAAGGTGAACCGCTGGATGCCCGTTGACCAGTACATCGGCGGTATTGAGCATGCCATTTTGCACTTGCTGTACAGCCGCTTCTTCACGAAAGTGCTGCGTGACCTGGGCATGCTCGATTTCGACGAACCCTTCACGAACTTGCTGTGCCAGGGCATGGTGCTTGATGGCAACGGCGAGGTTATGTCCAAGTCGAAGGGCAACGTGGTATCGCCCGAGGACATGATTGTGGAGTACGGCGCCGATGCGTGTCGCGCGTACATCCTGTTCATGGCGCCGCCCGACAAAGAACTGCTGTGGAACGAAGACGGCCTGGCGGGCGTTTACAAGTTCCTGAACCGCGCGTGGCGCATTGTGAACGATCTGGCGGGCGTTGCCGATGACGCAACGCTTTTCCAGAAGAACGTGGGCGAGGAAAAAGCCGCCGAGTTGGCAAAGACCCTGATGCGCGAACGCCATCGCGTGGTGGGTAAAGTGACCGACGACTTTGGTCGCAACAATTTCAACACCGCCATCAGTGCCGTTATGGAACTGTGCAATGCAGCGAGCGATTACCTGCGCAGTGTTGATGTGCAAACACGCAAGAGCTGCGAGCATTTGAGCGCGCTTGATGCGGAAGTGGCAAGCGTTATTGTGAAGCTGCTGGCGCCGATTGTTCCGCACTGGGCAGAAGAGCTGTACCGCGGCGTGCTGGGCAATGAAGAAAGCGTGCATTTGAGCGCATGGCCCACGTGGGATCCCGAGAAGGCTAAGGCCGACGAGGTTGAGATTGCTGTTCAGGTCTGCGGCAAGGTGCGTGCGAAGTTGGTTGTTTCTGCCAGTGCGACCGAAGATGAGTTCAAGCAGGCTGCTCTGGCTGCTGTTGCTAAGGACATTGAGGGCAAGAACGTGATGAAAGTGATTGTTGTTCCTGGTCGTTTGGTTAATGTTGTCGCGAAATAGCGTTTGTCTGATTTTGGGGCTTTGCTGAGAGGATCGGCAAAGCCCCGATGGGTTTTAGTGGACGGATTCAAGCTGGAAAGATTGGGAGAAAGTAGGTCTGTGTGAGTTCTAATTCAAACGAAAAGCGTTCTACGTGGTCGAATAAGACTGCATTTATTTTGGCCGCTGCTGCCTCGGCCGTTGGCTTGGGCAACTTGTGGCGCTTCCCGTATTTGGCTGCCAAGTTTGGTGGCGGTACGTTCATTTTCACGTACTTCATTTTAGCTTTCACTTTCGGCGTTTCCTTGCTGCTGCTTGAGATTACGCTTGGCCGCAAGACGCGCCTTTCCGCGATTGGCGCCTTCAGCGCATATGGCAAGAAATTCGCATTTATCGGCGTTTTGGCATCGTTAGTGCCGTTCATCATTACCCCGTACTACTGCATTATTGGCGGTTGGGTTGTCAAATACATGGTTTCGTTCCTGTCGGTTGACCCGAACACGCTTGCCGACGGCGGCGCGTTCTTCACGAGCTTCCTGTACGGTCCCACGGAAAGTTACGCGTGGATGCTGGTATTCATGGCGCTGGTGTTCATTATTGTTGCGCTGGGCGTGAAAAAGGGTATTGAGAAAGCGAACCTGATCATGATGCCGGCGCTCTTGATTATGGCGGTTGCTATTGCTGTTTACGTTGCGCTTCAGCCGGGTGCCATGGAAGGCATTGCGTACTACCTGATTCCCGATTTCAGCCAGTTCTCTGCTGACTTGGTGCTGAATGCCATGGGTCAGATGTTCTACAGCTTGTCGCTGGCTATGGGCATTATGATCACGTACGGTTCGTATGTTCATCGCGATGAGTGCCTGACCTCGTCGGTCACGCGCATTGCCGGCTTTGACCTGCTTGTTTCCCTGATTGCAGGCCTCATGATTGTTCCGGCCGCTTTCGTGGTTATGGGTGGCGCGCCGACTTCTGCCGGCCCCTCGCTGATGTTTGTCACGTTGCCGCAGGTTTTTGCGGGCATGGGCAATGCCGCGGTCATTTTGGGCTTCGTCTTCTTCCTGCTGGTTACGTTTGCCGCTTTGACCAGCGCCATCTCGCTAACGGAGACGTGCGTTTCCATTATTTCCGACGGCTTGAAGTGGTCGCGCCGTAAGTCGCTTATCGCCTGCATTCTGTGGATTGTTCTGGTGGGCTGCTTCGTGAACGCGGGCTACAACGGCCTTTCGGACATTCGTTTCTTTGGCATGGAGATCCTGGACTTCTTCGACTTTATTTCCAACTCGGTACTGATGCCCATTGTGGCGCTTCTGATCTGCGTTTTTGTTGGATGGATTATTACCCCGAAGGACCTTATCGAGGAAATCAAGCTCAACTCGCCGTTCCGCGCAGAAAAGGCGTGGGTTGTTATGATTAAGGTTCTGGCGCCGATTTTGGTTATTGCGATTCTGATTTGGAACATTATTGGTATTTTGAGTTAGTTGCATTTGACGGTTGTCTGAGCTCGGGCGTTGGCGTTGGTTGCCTGAAAGCTGGGTGTTTTGATCGGGGCTGCTTGCTTTATGCATGCGGTCCCGATTTTTATAGGCTCGTGAGCCTGCCAGACTGCCCGGAGCGCGGGGTGCTCGACGCACGGCGGACAACGGACTCGTTTCTCTCGCCCCTCACCCCGACTCGCGGTATCCGAGCCTGCCCGGCGCGCGGAGCACGACGGATCCATCGCTCTCGTCCTGGCTTGCAGTATCCGAGCCTGCCCGGCGCGCGGGCGCAGTGGGAAGTAAACCACTCGCTACGCGGGTGCACGGCGTGTTTATGCTATGCGGTGCATGGCGTGTTTGCCGCCCTTTGATTGGCATGCGCTGCGCAAGTCTGAAGATCGTTGCCGCTCAAAGCAGAATATAGGAGAAAATTCAGAAAAATATAATTTTCTCCTATATTTTTATGAGAGTCATTATATTAAATAGGAGATTTAGCGAAAAAATTTAAAAATCTCCTACCAATAATGAGAATTTTAGCCTCCAAGAGTATTGAAAAGCTATTTAGGGCTTCATTTAGCGATTGTGCGTCCTCTAAAAATAGGAGAAAACGGTAATAAAATCAAAATCCCTCCTATTTCAATCTATTTAAGTGTTAAGAAAATAGGAGGAATCGTAAATAAATTTAAAAATCTCCTATTTTTGTAATTTAGATTGCATCATTGACCTTCTTTGTCGAAGAGGATGAGACGTCGCATCGCTTGTCTGCCTGTTTGGGTTAACATTGATGCTGTTTTGCGTTTCGTTCCGTTGTGACCAATGTGTGGCATGACTTCTTGGGGCTATGTTTCGATGCTTATGCATGCGGATAGTGCTGTTAGTTTGTGGCCGGTATCGATTTCTTGCGAATGAGATTTGCATTGCGTCGCATGCGTTCTATGAGTGTGAGCATAATGGGGTACAATAAAAGTTAACATTTTCGCGGCGCCTTGCTGGATGCTGGACCAGTGCAAGGCGCTCTTTCGCACAGATAAGGATTTGCTATGTCGCTTTCTATTGGTATTGTCGGCTTGCCAAACGTGGGCAAGTCAACGTTATTTACTGCTTTGACGAATAAGCAGGGCTTGGCTGCCAATTACCCCTTTGCCACCATCGAGCCGAATGTTGGCATTGTGCCTGTTCCCGACGATCGCTTGAAGGAGCTGGAGAAAATCGATCACCCGGCGCGCTTAGTGCCGGCAACGGTCGAGTTTGTGGACATTGCTGGTCTGGTTGCAGGCGCAAGCCAAGGCGAAGGTTTGGGAAATCAGTTCTTGGCGAACATTCGTGATACCGATGCTATTTGCGAAGTTGTTCGTTTCTTTGGTAATCCGAACGTCGTGCATGTGGCAGGGCGCGTTGACCCGCAAAGCGATGTTGAGACCATCAAAATGGAGCTTATCTTGGCCGATGTTGCGACCTGCGAAAAGGCGATTCCGCGTTTGGAGAAAGAAGCGAAGCGCGATAAAGCGGGTGCGGCAAAGCTCGAAGCAGCGAAGAAGGTTCTGGCGGGGCTTTACGAGGGGCATCGTGCGCGCACGCTTGATTTGACCGAGGACGAAATCGATGCCATTTATGAGCTGCATCTGCTTACGATGAAGCCCATGCTCTACATTGCCAACATCGACGAGGACCAGATGGACGCGGAGCTTCCGGAAATCGATGGATGCACGCCCGTGCCGATTTGCGCTCAGGTTGAGGCCGACTTGGCGGAGCTCAACGAGATGGACCCCGAAGAAGCTGCCGAATTCTTGGCCGATATGGGCCTGAAGGAAAGCGGTCTTGCACGCTTGGTGCGCGAGGCATACAAGCTTTTGGGCTTGCAGTCGTATTTCACCAGTGGCGAGACCGAGAGCCGCGCGTGGACGATTCCCATTGGTGCGAAGGCGCCCCAGGCTGCAGGTGTGATTCACTCCGACTTCGAGCGCGGATTCATCAAGGCGGAGACGGCATCGTACGAGGATTATGTTGCCTTGGGTGGCGAAGCGGGTTGTCGTGCGGCGGGTAAGCTGCGCCAGGAAGGCAAGGATTACGTGGTGCAGGACGGCGACGTTATGCACTTCAAATTCAACGTGTAGGATTTTTGAGTAATCCCAGTTCACAGAATTGAAAGCCCCTTTTGATGGGGCCAAAAGGGGATAAATGAGGGGGGGCGGATGCAGTTTGCGTCTGCCCCCTTGCGTTTCATTGGGATATAAAGATCCAGAACCACTTCTTTGGTTTATCTCATCCATATCACAGAAGTATGGTTTGCGAGTTTCAGTGGCCAGGCTATATAATGAACCCAGTAACGGAAATCAATTGCGTAAAGGGAGGTTCCAATGGTAGAAATGAGCGCCATAGTAAACGCTGTGAATTCTGCTGCACCGCAGTTCTCCATCAACGAAGTATCCCTTTTCGGTTCATATGCGCGCGGTGATCAGGGACTTTCCTCAGATGTCGATCTTGCTATTCGAACAGGGGAAGGATTCTCTCTCTTTGATGCCTCAAAGTTTCGGCGTCAGATTTCCGATGCGCTGGGGGTAGATGTTGATGTTGTTTCCCTGAATGCCGCAACGGGCTTGTTTGCGGAAAACATCAGCGAAGATGGGATGGTTATCTATGAGTGCGCTTAGTTCGCGCGATAGATCGATTCTCGAAGGTATCGTTCAAAACTGCGCATCAATCGAGTCTCGCATTGCACGCTATTCGATTGATGCTGCTGTTTTTCGTGAAAACGCCGATTATCGGGAAATGATTTTGTTTCCGCTCGTTCAGATTGGTGAGCTTGCGAACCACTTGAGCTCGGATTTTCTTGCTGGTCATGATGAACTTCCCTGGAAGGATATTGTGGGTATGCGACATGTGGTAGTGCATGGCTACGGCACCATCGACTGCAACTGGGCATGGAATACTTTGAGCAAGGAGATTGCACCCCTGAGAAAAGCGTGTGAGTCTTACCTTAGCGAGCGGTAGAACGTATCGGGATTGCAGGCTTGTCGTTTTTTGCCCTGACCCTTGTTACCTTCGTCGCAGGCTATCCATTTCCAGCGCTACTGACGGGCGCTGATGTCTTCTCCGCCTGCGTCTATGGCGCGAATAAGGGCGCGTGCCCGCGCTCCCTTATCCAGCAACTCTTGCTGGGTTTCCCCTAAGGCAATGAACTGCCCGAAGCGACTTCCCGTGCTGCCGTCGGGGCTAATGGATGCGCCTTTCGTTTTCGTGCAATAGAATTCCTTGATGATGCCTTGTTGCAGTGCAGCATCAACGCCTTCGACATGATCAAAAATGCCTTGCTTAGCAAAAACATTGCCAATATAAAGACAGCGCGCATCGCTCTCAATATGGGTAATATCAACCGATTCACCCAGATAGGAAGCGATTGCGGCTTCTATATAGTCAAAACCCGTAAGAAGCGGAATAGCGCGGAAGCATAATCCGCCACCCAAACGGGGCGCAAATTCAAGCACCAAAACGTCTCCGTTTTCGCGCACGATTGCCTGAACCATAAGAGGCGTGTTCACGAAGCCGAACGTTATGCCAATCTTTTGGGCAATCTCGCGCATTTGCTCTACGGATTGCGCGGGAATCTGCGCAGGATATAACACCGACTCGTATTGGCGAACGGAATTGTTGCTGCGGTCGGTGTAGTCGCTCTTCTGACAAAGGGAAAGCAGATAGGGCGTTCCCTTTTGGAAATAGAAATACGCGCTGATTTCAATGCCGTCAATGAAGGATTCCGCGATTGCCTCATGCGTGCGGCTTGACTCAATGGCGCGCTCGACACATTGCTGCAATTGGTCGGCAGAGCTAGCAACATGCACGCCGCGCGACCCGCCACCGTTTGCCGGCTTCACCACGCAGGGGAAGCCCACTTTTTCCTGAACTTGCTTGACGCTCAGGGGCGCTACGGTAAAAGGGGCGGTGGGAATTTGGGCGTCCACCAGCGCTTGCTTCATTTTGTCTTTTCGTGCAATGAGCTGCGCCGTTTCGGAAGAGTAAGGGTGCGGAAGCGACAGGGCTTCGGATACGCGGCAGCACATCACGTTTGCTTTATCAACCGCCACGCTAATGATAAGCGACGGCTTACGCTCGATTGCCGCGTTCAACACTGCCTCGTAATCGAGCGTGCTGATTTGCAAATGTTCATCGGCATAGGGTTTGGCAGGGGAATTGGCTAAGTAATCGATGAGAACAACGTAATAGCCGCGTTTTTGCAGCTTCTGGACCAAATCGATATGTGGAACGGTTCCGCCAAGTACGAATGCGGTCTGCTGAGCGTCTGTCAATCTATATCCCATAAAATAGCGTCTGCAAAATGGCTGCTCTATCTCTGGTTATCAAGCAGTTACCAGGGGAGAATGCAACACCCTATGATAGCACAGCGCCAGAATTTTCGTGCGCTGTTCCTTCATTGGGACGATTATTCTATCTTGTTGAGGGCAAGACCTGCCCTATCTGTGACCCTGGTTGATTGCCGACTGCTGGTTGCTGTAGCTCCTGGGACGCTCCGATTGTTTTCGGCTGTTTTCGCTGTTCGCTCCCACCTGCGTCTTATGCTTCCTCAATGGAGAAAAGATGCAGGTACTCGGTGCCATCCTCAATCACGCCATAAGCTTGAGCGCGGGAAATAATGCGCTCGGCCCAAGAGCGATGAGGGTTGATTTCGTTCATCTTGTTGCCGGCCTGGCTTTTTGCAACGCCGCCCGAAACGTCAAGGATCTGCAGCGCATCGCGGTATTCCTCTTTTGTGACCGCATAAAGCGCGTTCACGAACTTGATATGCGAAGGATGGATGACCGTTTTTCCAATGAAGCCGTTCGCGCGATCCATAATGGTCTCACGCAGCAGGCCGTCAACTTCGCCGTTGTAAATGGGAATGTGCCTGATAAGAGATTCCTGAATGTCATGCGCGGGGAGCGGCGCAAACTTCATGGACTTGTCAGCACGGAAATACTCCCACACGGGTCCGGAAATCACGTAATCGTTATGGCGTCCGAACACGTTGAGCACGTCGGACAGGATATCCGCAATGGGTTTGATGTCGTAAATGGTGTAGTCAATGCCCCGCCGCACGCCAAATACCGAAGAAAAATCGGTCGCGCCCACGCGAACATGCAGGATAATGTCGCGATTTTCATCGAGAATCCTTCGAATGGCCAAAAGCTGCTCAGTGCGTGTTTCAATGAAGGCAATGCTTTGGTCCTCGATAATGGGCATGCCGTAAACAATATCGCCAAGCGTGTCGTTGATCCAACGAAGCGTTTCCAAGTATGCCATGCCGTTTTCCGCGTTGAACTTGGGGAAGTTGATGCCGGTAAGCGCGCGCAAATGTTCGGGATGAAGACGCTGCGCAAACGATCGGAACTGCTGTGGATTGCGCACACGGCAGAAGATAAGGGGCACAACATCATCGGAGAGCGTGCCGGCCTCTAGTCGTGCGCTGACCTCTTTCAGCAGGTCAAGGACGTTTTCTTCCGCAGGTGCTAACTTTGTTTCATCAAGCGCATCCTCGAAATCAAGCACGATGGACGTTAAGCCAGGCAGCTTGTCGTTGATGATTTTGTCCAAAAAATCGTACGTGGCGGGCATATACATAGTGGCGCCCAGACAATATTGCAGCAGCTGCTTGTCGGTGTGCTTATTGAAGTTGACCGGGTTTTCCACGAAGCGATAATCCGGATTGTGTCGATGATGTCTCATGCTGTGAACTGGCCTTTTCTGTATAAGTTGGATAAAAGGGAAGCGTTCTGGGTAATATCATAGCCTGCCTGGAGCACTTGTTGATTGAAATCAAGGCGACTGCCTGTGTTTTGCTTGAGGTAGGCAGGCGAAGAGGTCGGCGAAGTCACTTGTTCAGTGGTCGGATCGGAGCTCGATGAGGCGGCTGAACTGGGTTTCGTCGTGGGAGCAAGGCAGAGTTCTGGGGCGGGGGCAAGGATGGAAGCAAGTGTGTCAACCCATGCTGTGGTGCCTTGGTCAACGTCAAGAAAGCGCACGAGCGACGTGACGGCAACTTCTTGGGGCACCTGCGTGGAAACAAGACAGGGAAGCCCGCACGCCTGGGCTTCAAGTGCGACAATGCCAAACCCTTCTTTGCGCGAAGGAAGAAGGAATGCATCCATAGCTTGCAGATAATCGGCGACGTTTTTCAGGGCACCCGTGAAAGTGACCTGGTCTTCTATGTCAAGATTGCGTGCGAGCTCTTCGTATCGGCCGCGTAAGGGGCCGTCACCAACCATAAGGAGGTGCGCTTGGGGGTTAACCGCCAGATAATCGCGGAAAACGTGCAGCACGAATTCCTGGTTCTTTGCATCGTTTTCGTAGCGCCCCACGTGGCCAAGGCAGACTCTATTGTCTATCCCTAGCTCAGAGCGCAATTTTTCGCGCATTTCTTTGTTGAAAGCGAAATGGTGCACGTCAATGGCATTCGGAAGTAAAAATGCCTGTTGCGCGCGTTTTGCGCCAAAGGCAGATTCTGCGGCAACGCGGCTTACGGCAATCAAGTGCGTTGCCTGCGCAGCGTTAAGGGCGAAACCTGTCGCAAATACCTTCTGCATCAGCAGATTTCTACGCTTCCAGTTTGCGCGATAGTTGCTGTGTGCGTGCAGAATGCGCACGGGAACGCCGGCTTTTTTCGCAAAATGAAGAGGCAGCAAGTTTTCCGGCATGTTGTTGTGCACTACGTCGAAAGCGTTGTTCTTGAACAAAGCGCGGTACTCTTCCAAGTTGTGCTTGGTCAATTTATGCCCATGAACAGGGGAAAGTTCGTGAATAATACAGCCCATGGAGCAAAAGGTCTCCATGCGTGCGGGGTCGTTTTCGAGATGCGTTATCACATGAATCTCGAAAGGGGAAAGGTCCATGTGCGTGAAATACGACTCGAACACTTTCTCGATACCGCCGTGATGGAAGCCGCGGATGAAAAGGGCAATGCGCTTTTTCGATTGCGCGTCAGTTGCGGGGTGGGCTGTGCGGGGCGTCTTGGTTGCAGCGGCGCCGTCCGTGCGTCGCGCTGCAGACGCTTCTGTGTCTGCATCAGCGTCCGAGGCCGCAGTTGCTGCACCCGCAGCTGTTGAACTTACGGCTAAGTTCGTAATGGCGTCCGCTGCGACATCTTTGCCTTCTTGTTGAACAAGTGCTAGATACTCCGGGGGGATTTCCGTTTGGTCGATGGCGTGGCCGTTCTTGTCGTAGCCCATGAACGATCCGCGTTGCGCCAGGCTGCGCGATTTTGTTTGTTTGCGGTCGAACACCATGCGTACCAGGGCGGCAATCATTTTCGCATCCACGGCAAAACTGACGTGTTCAACGTACCAGACGTCGTTTTCCAGGCGCTGATTCCAGCCAGAAAGCTCCTTAATCGATTCGTCCAAAATGGGGCATTCCAGGCCGGGGCACACCGCGTGTCGCATCATGTGCCGGTCGGAATAACGAGGCAGGTACTTCTCGATAAGGGGACGCGGGCCAATAAGGCTCATGTCGCCCTTAAAAATGCTCCAAAAATTCAGCAGCTCATCAAGCGATGTCTTTCGCACGAACCGTCCCCAGCGCGTAATGCGTTCCTTGGGAGGCAAAAGCACGCCGTTGGCGTCAGTCTCGTTCGTCATGTTGCGGAATTTCGTGATGCGGAAGGGTTTCCCCTCTTTTCCCGTGCGCGTTTGATGGAAAAGAATCGGGCGTCCTACGTCGAAAAATGTTGCGATTGCCAGAATAAGGTTTATCGGCGATGTGATGACCAGCGCAAACGCTGAAATAACAATATCGAAAAGACGCTTCACGTAGCGCGTGTAGATGGTATTGCGTGGGTGCACGGCGGGTGCGATGGCGCTTGCATGGGCGCGGTTATCGCGCGCAAGATGCTCTGCAATGGTGGCGCGCTGTGCATCGCTCAGCCGCTGCTCATTGCGCGATTCCATCAAGAGTCCTTTCCCGTGCGCTCCTGTCTGCCGTAAGCCGAATCGGTGAACAATTGCCTACTGACAAGAGATTATCTGCCGAAGTGTTAAACTAAAATATTATACTCTATTGCGATATGATGCGCAGGATGGAAAGGTGTTTCGCACGAAGGCTGGCGCTGCGAAAATGATGCCGTGCGCGTAAGTGCGGGTGCCGACAGAAAAAGCGACTGCAAGGTGAGCTTTCGGGCAGAACAACGGTGGCTGGTCGCGAATGCAACGGTTCGGGTTGCGAATGCGGATCGCAAAGGCCGGCGCCGCAAAGGCAAGCTTGGAGGCTGGGCGAAGAAGGAAACATGAACACGGAACAGAATATAGCCAAAGAGCCGAAGCGGCTGCGCCTTCCCGCTGCTGAAGAGGAGATTCGGTCATTGTGGGTGGGCGACATGCTTCTTCTTGATGGCTTTCTTTATACGGGGCGCGATGCCGTGCTGCCTCGTTTGGTGGAGGCGTGCGCGAAATCTTCGTATTGTGGTCTTAACCTGCGGGGAAGCGCGGTGTTTCATACGGCGGTCAGTCCGGCGGGCGTGGGTCCGACCAGCAGCAATAAGCTGGAAATCTTGCAAAGCATGGTTCCCTTGGCCAAGCAGGGAGTTCTGATGCATATTGGCAAGGGCGCCCTTGATCAGGAAACGGTGCATGCTCTTTGCTGCGAAGGCGCGGTGTATGCGGTGACGCCGCCCGTTACGGCGCTTTTCAACGCATGCATAGAAGAGCGTGAAGTGGTATTCGGCGCCGATCTGGGCATGGAAGCCATGAATCGCCTGAAAGTGCACGATTTTCCCGTTATTATTGCGGCTGCAGGAGGTGAGTCGCTGTATGAAAAACGCTAATGTTTACGGTAAGGCGAAAGCTGTCGAAGCAGCCGAAGCTGGCGAGGCTGCAACAGATGTGGAAGCCGCATCGGTCGTCGCGCCTGCGATCTTGCCCGGGATCGCCGCGCCTGCGGATTCTCCTGCGACCTTGCCCGGGACCGCCGCAGCCGAGCCGCTCGCCGGCAACGGTGTCTGCACGTGTACGATAGAATCGCGGGTGGCCGATGCATTGGTGCGCGCGGGTTCAACCTTCTCCGATGACAAAAAACGTGCGTACGAGCGCGCTATCGAAAACGAAAGCAACCCCCAAGCGCGGTGGGTTTTAGAGCAGGTGCTCAAAAATGCGCAGGTCGCGCAAGAAAACCGCTCGCCTCTTTGTGATGATACGGGTATTCCTCACTTGTTGTTGGAGGTGGGAAGCGCTACTTCGCTTCCTGCGGGTCTGTTCGATGCGATTCAGCGGGGAGTGTGCCAGGGGCTTCGCATGCTGCCCGGCCGGCCTATGGCTGTTTTGGGCACCGATGAGCAGCGGCTTGCTCAAAGCGCGGGCATAAGCGATGACCCGGCGGCGTTGGAACCGGCGCCCCTTGTTATAAAAAACGTGCCTGGTTCGGCGTTGCGCCTGCATGTGCTCATGTTCGGCGGCGGACCTGCGATTCGCGGAAAAACGCAGCGTATCTTCCATCAACATAGTGCGAAAGTGGTTGAAGATGAGCTGGTGGAATGGGCGAAGCAGGCGGTGCGTGAGCTGGGATGTTCTCCGTGCGTGTTGGCTGTTGGCATTGGGCGTTCTGCGTTTGAGGCGTCAAGCCTAATGCTGCAAGCGCAGGTTTTTGGCAACTTTGATATGCAATCCAGCCTGGAACAACGCATTACAAAGCGCGTGAATCAGGCGGGAGTTGGCGCCTTGGGCTTAGGCGGCGATACATCGGTTTTGGCGAGTTTTATCAAGGTGGGGCCGCAGCGCGCCAGCGGCGTGCGCATTGCGTGCCTACGCCCATGCTGTTGTTTTGAACCGCGCCATGCGGTCGTTGATTTGCTGGGGGAACCTAAAGTAGAATAACCCTTGATACTGGAAAAACGAGCGAAAAAGAACGGAGCATTTTCCTTTGAATGCTTCTCAAGCACTGCTTGACCATATTGACAAGCTGGCGAAAATAAAATATCCCGCAGAAGTGATTGACCAGGTACGTTATTGCTTGATCGATTACGTGGGATGCGTATACGCGGGGTCTGCTCGGTCGGTGTATCGCGAGGTGGCGCAAGGATTGCCAGAGGGCAACGCGCGGTTGCTTGGCCTTGGCAAAACGGCGAACCCTTTACAAGCGTGCCTGGTCAACGGCATTTTTTCCCACGGGGAAGAGCTTGACGATGGTCACCGCCGCGCTATGATGCACTTAGGTGCACCCATTTTTTCCGCTCTTTTAGCGGCTTGGGATGAGGCAGAGGCAGATGGCTCTTTCGATGAGCAGCGGTTTGTTGCGGCGGCCGTTTGCGGGTATCAGGCGGCTATCATTTTGGGGCAAACGCTTCAGCCGCATCATAAGTTGCAGGGATTTCACGGCACGGGCACGTGCGGAACGATAGGCGCGGCGCTTGCGATTGGCGTGCTGCGCGGTTATACCGAAAAGCAAATGCGGGCCACGCTTGCGCTTGCGGCAACAAGTGGAGCAGGCCTTTTGGGCGTGCTGGACGACGGCTCGCAGATGAAGCCTTACAACGTGGGGCGTGCGGCAATGGATGCCTATGCGGCGGCACAGCTCGGAGCTGCGGCACCTGTTCCGCCCGAGGATATTCTGGGAGGCAAGCGCGGGTTTTTGCGCGTATTTTCGGAAGATGCGCAGGAGCCACAGCTTCTCCTTCCGTCTGAAGGGGAGTACCTGATCCAAGGTGTGTTCCGCAAGCCGTATGCGGCGTGTCGTCATTGCCATGCGGCAATCGATGCGGCGTGCGCGATCGCCCGCGAACCGCGTTTCAATGCGGATTCCGTGAAGAGTATTTCAATTCGCACGTATGACCTGGGCGTATTCGGGCATGATTGCCAGCGGCCAGCGAATGGCAGTGCGGCGAAAATGAGCACGCCGTTTTGTGTTGCAGCGGCGCTTTTGGGGTATCCGCTGCTTCCTTCTATCTTCACGGATGAGCGTTGTGCCGATGAAAAGCTTGTTCGCTTGGCGCAGACGGTGGCGGTTGTGCCCGATTTGCTGGTGACATCGTGGCTTCCCGATAGGCGCGGGTGCATTATGCGCGTGGAACAGACTGATGGTGCTGTTTTCGAGCAGACCGTTGAATACGCTAAGGGTGAGCCGGAAAATCCGCTGACAGCGGACGAGCTTGAACAGAAATTTTTGACGCTGTGCTCCTCTTCCGCGTTATCGGAAGAAGAAGCACGGGGCTTTTTGGCTGCAATAAAGGCTGGTAGCGTGGCTGCTGCGCTATCGTTGCTACGATAAGAGGTGTGTTTATGACCAGCATGGACGAAACACGTGCGTTTTTGGAGCGCTTGGGATTGCCGAGCGGCGATGCCTATGAGCTTCCTACCAGCGAAAAACGTTTTTCCGATGGCGGACAGTATCGTTTTGAAGCCCCAGGGATTCAAGGGCCTGCCGCCATGCGTGCGCTGCTTGAAAGTACGGCGCACTACGGCGTTGCCATTCATCGTGTGACGCAGACGAAAGGCATTATGTTTCTGCTTGATTCCGAGATTGAGCAGATGGTTGCACTGGCGGAAAAACACCAGGTCCAGCTCATTTTGGCAATTGGTCCGCGCGCAACAACCGATACATCGGCAACGGTCAAAACCGAAGAAGGCAAGCGCATTGGGTATCGCTTGCGCGGGCAAGAGCAGATCGTTCGCGCCATCGAAGAAGTGAAGCGTGCGGCGCATTTTGGTGTTCGCGGCTTCATGGTATACGACGAAGGCTGCTTGTGGGTGCTTAACGAGGCACGCAAAGCAGGCGAAGTGCCTGCTGATTGCCACTTCAAGATCAGCGCGCATGCGGGCGTGGGAAACCCCTGCTCAGCGCACCTTATGGAGAACATTGGCGCCGATAGCATTAATCCGGTGCGCGACATTCAGCTGCAGATGCTTGCGGCAATGCGCCAGGCGATTAGTGTTCCCCTGGACGTTCATACGGAGAACCCTGCAAGCTCCGGTGGTTTCATTCGCCATTACGAGGTGCCTGAAATGATTCGTGTGGGCGCGCCGATTTACTTGAAAACGGGCGGAAGCGTTGCGCAGTCGCACAGCTGGGATACAACCGAGGCGCAGGCCGCCCAGCGTGCGAAGCAGATTGCGCTGGTCAAGCGTATGATTGACCAATATTATCCCGATGCGGTTGCTTCGCCCCAAGGCTCTATTGCGTGGCGCTAGCGGCGTGAAGGCAACAGCATGAAAAAGATACCCGCAACACAACTTGAGATTTTTGCGAAAGACCTGTTGCGCTCTATGGGCGTGCGGCCTTCCGATGCTGAAATTCTGTGGGACTCCATGGCGTATGCCGACTTGCGCGGGAAAACAACGCACGGCGTGGCGCGTCTGCCGCTTTACTGGAAGAATATCCAGGCGGGAACAATCGATCCACAGGCTCGGCCCGTTACCGTTTCCGATAAAGGCGCTCTTGCAGTTTTAGACGCCCGCAATGGTTTTGGACAGGTTGCGGCTGCACGTGCCGTGGAACTTGCTGTTCAAAAAGCAAGGACATTCGGTATTTCCGCAGTTGGCGTGCGTAATTCCAATAATTTTGGCGCAGCGGGGTATTACGGCTTGCTGGCGGCCGAGCAAGGTGTTGCCAGCCTGATCATGGCCAATGCTTCGCTTGCTTTAGTGGCTCCCGGTGCTTCTGCGCCGGTTTTAGGCACGAATCCTTTGTGCTTTGCTGCTCCGGGCGCGAGCGCTGCAGGCGACGCGAGTGACGTTGCTGATCGTCCGCCGATAGTTTTCGACATGGCATCTACCGTGGTGGCGCGTTCGAAGATTCGCCTGGCATTGAAAAACCAAGAGGAAATACCGCAAGATTGGGCGGTAGACGCTGCGGGAAATCCCACGTCAAACCCGAAAGAGGCGCTTGCGGGCGCGCTTCTTCCCGTTGGTGGAGCCAAGGGATACGGCCTTGCGCTTATGGTTGATTATTTTGCGGGTCTTTTGACGGGATCGGCGTTTGCGGGCCAGGTGAAGCCGCTGGGCAATACAGAGGCGCCGTCGCGCAACGGGCATTTCTTCATTGCCGTTGACGTTGCTGCGTTTTATAGCGAGGCCGAATATCAAGAGCGATATAACGAGCTGGTGGGGGCACTTAAAGCAAGTGGCGAAGCCGTGCGCCTTCCGGGCGAGCGGCCTTTGGGGACTGCGGCGGGAATGCAGGCTTCGTGTGGCGTATCAGAGGGCGTGGTGGAAGGCGAGGAAGAAGAAATCGTGCTGTCCGATGCCCAGTATGCCGAGCTTATGGCTTTGAAAGATGAGTTGGAAGGTGCGCCGGAGGGTGCGTTGGGGGGCGGCCAACGCGGCGCGTCCGAGAACGTGTCGCATGGTAGCGCAGAGGGTTCGTTGGAAGATGATTTCGAAACAGCGCTGAAAACAGGAGGCGAGCTGCATGAGCAGGGCTTATGAGGCATTTAAGCAGTCGGCTTTCGTGCAGCATGCCAAGCGCGCGGTGCTGGGCAATAAGGGCGGTCTTTACGTGAAGGACCGCGCGGTACCTGGTGTTGTCAACCTGGAATACTCTCATAAGTTGAATTTGGGCGACACGCTTTCTCCCGTTATTGTAAATTGGATGCTCAACCGTCGCGGAATGTCGCTTTCTGTGCCTGTGGGCCAAACGAAGCATCTGTTGGCGCTCGGATCGCTTTTGGGACGCGGTATTTTTGATGCCACCGTTTGGGGTTCAGGCATTTTGGAGGTGTCCACGCTGCCGCGCCTCAAGCACCAAAAAGGCATTCGTTCTTATGACATTCGCGCGGTTCGCGGCCCGAAAACGCGCGGCGTGTTGCTTGATTACGGCTTCCCGTGCCCCGCCGTCTATGGGGACCCCGGGGTGCTGCTTCCGTTTATTGCGCCTGCGCACTCCGTCGCGCCTTCTGCGGGCCCTGTTGGCGTGATTTTCCATAGAACAACGGATTTATCGGGTCTTGAGCTGCCGCGTGGCTGCAAGCGCATTTCGATTGAAACAAGCGATTACCAGCGGTTTGTCGACGAGCTGATGGGCTGCAGTCGTGTTGTGTCGGAGTCGTTGCATGGCGTGATTTTGGCGGAGTCGTATGGCGTGCCGGCGCGCGCCTTTTTGGTGGGGGGTCGTGTTTCTACCTGCTCGTTTAAGTACGAAGATTGGTATGCGTCCACGGGCCGGTGCGAAACCGTGTTTGCGCATTCTTTGGAAGAGGTGCTTGACCAGGCATCTTTGCCGGTGCCCGAGCTTGATTCCATGAGGCGGGCGCTTATGGAGACGTTCCCGTACGATCTTTGGGATGATTAGGTGCCGAGCATGGGTTCCAAGGAAAAACAGTCGCATATTGATAAGCGTTCCATTGCATTAGGAAAAAACGCTCTGATTATTGCATTGGGCACTGTTTTACCAAAATTGGTAACGCTTATCACGCTGCCAATCTTGACGGGTTGCCTTTCGAAGTCCGAGTTCGGTGTTTATGACCTGGTAATTACGCTTGTTGCGTTCTTTTTGCCTGCTGCTTCGCTTCAAATTCAGACGGCTGCTTTCCGTTTTCTTGTTGATTGCCGGAAGGAGGGGAGCGAAGCGCGCACGAAGGAGATTGTAAGCAGCACGTTTGCGTTTGCGCTGGTGGCAAGCTTGGTTGCGCTGGTGATTTTCGCTGTGCTGTTTCAGGGTGATGCGCTGCTTAAGGTAGGTATTTGCCTTTACTTTCTGTTCGACTTGTTGGCGAATGTGGCAAAGCAATGTGCGCGTGGTTTCGGGCGCAATAAGCTTTATTCCGCAAGCGCAGCATTAGGGTGTTTTGTGCAGCTTGGGCTGACGGTGCTGTTTCTTCTTGTTCTCGATCTGGGCTTATTGGGGTCGGTGTATCTTTTGGCGCTCACCGAGCTTGCTGCCTGCGCATTCCTTTTCTGCGCGCTTTCGCTGGCGCGTTATGTGTCGCCCAAAAGCGTTTCGCGCGCAACGCTGAAAGAACTCATTTCCTATTCGTGGCCCATGGTACCCAACAGCTTGGCTATGTGGGCAATGCGTTTTTCAAACAGGCTGGTCATAACGTTCTTCCTGGGCGTTGCGGCGAATGCGGCGTTTGCGGTGGCGTATAAAATTCCGCAGATGCTTAACTTGGCGCAGTCTGCGTTCACGTTGGCGTGGCAGGAAAATGCCTCGTTGGCGGTGGATGATAAGGACTCCAAGGCGTATTATTCACACACATTTTCAGGCGTGATTGGCCTGACCACGGCGTGCGCCAGCGTGCTTATTGCGTGCGTCCCGCTGCTTTTTATGGTTCTGGTACGCGGATCGTACGATGAGGCATATCAGCAAATTGCAATCTTGGTGCTTGCACTGTTTTTCTACTGTTTAGCTGCGTATTTGGGCGGGATCTACGTAGCGCGCAAGGATACGAAGAGCGTTGGCCTGACCACGGTTGTGGCGTTGGCGTTCAACCTTGCTATCGATGTAGCGCTTGTCCCCGTTATCGGTTTATGGGCAGCATCGCTCGCAATGTTGGCGAGTTTCGTTTTGCTGGTTTTGCTGCGCGCGGTGCAGCTTGTTCGCCGTGGCTGGATTGATGTTACGCCGTGGCAAATGATTGCTGCAGCGGCTCTTCTTTGCGTTCAAGTGGCGCTCTCGCTGCCTCAGCTGCTTTGCTGCGACATTGCCAATGGAGTAATTGCTCTGGTTGCGTTCGTTCTTCTGGCGCGTTTCTTCCTGAAGCAGGTTAAAAAGTGACGGGGTCTTTTTAACGTCTTGCATAGCAATCTGCTGCTCCTGCCGATGGTCAGGTAAGGAAATGCAAAGCGAAGAGTAAGGGGCGAAGGGTGAAGACGCTCTCCTGTTGCTCGATTCACCAAAGATCATCCGAAAATGTGAAAAAGACCCCGTCACTTTTTAACGCACGTCTGCTCGAGAAAAAAGAAAAGGCCGAGCACAATGCCCGGCCTTTCGATGGATAGGAATCCGATTGCTGTTCGTGCTTATTTGCCCAGGAAGTTCTGAGTAACAGCGCCCACCAGAATCTTGGTGAACTGTGCACGCGTTGCGCTTGCCTTGGGGTCGAAGTACTTCGTGCCGTCGGCCTTGTTGGTCTTGCCGCCAACAATGTTGTTGTTAGCGCACCAAGCGATGGCGTTGCGTGCCTCTTCGTTGGTGATGGTGGCCTGGTCGGTCATGGAGTCCAGCAGAGTCTGATCAGCGTTAGCGACTTCAATGCCGTTCAGGTTTGCTGCTGCACGAGCAACCATGGTGCACAGCTGCTGGCGGGTCAGTTCGCCCTTAGGATCGAAATACTTCGTGCCGTCGGCCCTGTTGGTCTTGCCGCCCACAACGCCGTTATTGATGCACCAAGCAATGGCGTTACGCGCTTCAGCGTTGGTGATGGAAGCCTGGTCGGTCATGGTTTCCAGAGAAGCCTGGTCAACGTTGGCTTCGCTGCCGTAAGCACGGTAGAACATGATGGCTGCCTGCTGACGGTTCAGGGCAACGCTCGGCCTAAAGGTGCCGTCGCTGTAGCCGCCGATAAGGCCCATGGCAACTGCCTGGTAGATAATGTCATAGTAGCTGGAAGACTTGAACACGTCGGAGAAGCGCTTTACAACGGTAACGTTCAGGTTGTCGGTGCTGAACTCAACGCTCTGATCGTCAAGGTTCTCGGAAGCGCCGGCAACAGCGTCGATAATCTTGATTTCGGGGTTGCCCGTTGCCTTCGCCTTGAACGTCAAGGTAGCAATGTTGGACTGAGTAAGCGTGTTGCCAAAGAAGGAAATCCCTATCTTACCAGGGGTAACAACGGTTTTGTCCAGGTTGGCAACGGCGGCGTCGGCGGTAATGCTATCCTCGTCGATGCTCACGATGTCAGAGTTGTAGCTAATGGTGTACTGGCCGCAAGAAAGCGTGGTGGAAGCGTCCTTGGCGCCTGATGCCAAAACGACGTCGAACGTATCGCCGTTTACGGCCCAAGCCTTTTCCGTTTGGATGGATGCGGTGTATTTGCTGCCTTCGTCGGCCAGCGCCACTGCGGGGCAAAGGCCGGCTACTAAAGCAACCGAGCAAAGAGCGCCAATGATCTTCTTCCGGGCGCTGCGGAAACTATTCTTTCGCACAGATTCCTCCTTTTGATCGTTTACGATTCTGCATGGGTCGGTGTTCGTGCCAACCGATTTTTATACAGACCGGTTCATGCCATTATATACTACGTATGCCTTGTTCGCCTATTTATTCTCTTTTAAGATAATAAATTAGTGACATGCGGTAAAAAAACGTTTTTTCACGCGTTTTTTGGCTTGCAAAGGTGGAAATCCGGTGCGTTTATTTGTGGTGGAGAAATGGCTACGTTTACACAAAAGCCCTTTTCAAGTCCGCAAATCCAGAAAATGCCAGTGCCGCGCCGCCGCCAATGAAAAGAAGGCCCGGTCCGGGGAGGATCAACAGCGGCACGCCGATAAGCGCCAATAATGCGCCGCCCGCAATCTTGGCGATTGAGGTAAGGGGCGAAAAAACCTTGTTTTTTTGACCATATGCGCTGTTGAACGGGTATGTTGTGTAGGTTGTGTGTGCACCCGTGCTAGCGTTCGAGCCCGCTGTTGCACCGGTGCCGGTGCTTGAAAACGTCGCTTTTTCGTAGGTGCTAGTGTTTACGCGTGAATGCGCTTTGTTGCGTGCCTTGTTTGTGCCGTTGCAGTCGAAGGCCGTTTTGCTGTCGGCGGGGCTGGATGGTTTTTGCCAACGGTGCTTGCCGGAGTTCTTGTTCATGCCGTAGCACGTCATAATCGATTCCTCTTTTCAATATGGCGTTCATGTATTTGCTGCGCATTCGTTTGTACCCATATATGCTTGATGCCGCGTGCTTGCTTATTTGCACGTTTGCGCGTTCTTGTGTCTTCACGTGTCGTTGCGACTACCTTCGCATATTTGCATCAGCGCATGTTGCTACGTTTTTATGCCTTCGCGCAATTGTTTTCGCATGCCTCGTGCTTATAGCTGTTCCTTTTATACTGTATGCGGAAGGCGAAGGAAGGGCAGAATCGTTTTTTGCAATAAACAGTTTTCCAGCTGTCATGTTTCGTTTTCACGCTGTTGCCCTTCTGTAAGCTTGATGCTGGTATGCTGTTAGCAGGGCGCGGGCAAGCCATACGGGTAAGCCGTATAAAACGACCTACAAAAAATTGCTGAGCTGTTGAACTGGTAATTTAGATGCAACCCACCCATTTTGGGCCCCCTTTTCAAAATTGTTTTACCCACTATGGGTCTTGCGATGCATTATGCGAAAACCCAAAATCTTCGTGATAGTGATTCGTCTGCCATCGTGTGGTTACGCAGCGTAGTGTGGTTATGCTACATATGTAGATGCGTTGCCGCCTAATGTTGCTTGCGAACGGGCTTGCGACCACATGACGATAACGCTGCGGCTTTGTGGCTTGCGGCGGTAAAAGGCAGATCGACGCGAGAAGCAAGAGAGCGAAGAGAGAAAAGAGAAAGGGGAAGGTTGATGGGCGAGAACACAACTCAAGGCACAATGCACGATGCGCATGTAGCCGCAGTGCAAGGCACAGCTCGGAAATCTGCACTTTCGCGGCGCGACTTTGTGAAGCTGGCGGCAGGGACATTTGCTGCTGCCTCGCTTGCGGGCGTCGCTGGTTGCGCGCCAAAGACCATCAGCGGCAGCGAGGCGATCGCAAAAGCCAGCAAGACCGTTGAATGCGATGTGCTTATCGTAGGTAGCGGCGCGGCGGGCACCACGGCAGCCACGAAGGCGGCGCAGGCGGGTGCGAATACTATTGTGATAGAGAAAATGGCATGGCTTTCGGGCGGTTCAAGCTCGCTTGCTATTGGCACGTTGTACGGAGCGGGAACGCAGCTGCAGAAAAAAGCGGGTATCGAGGATAATCCGCAAGGTTTGTATGAGTACTTCCTGACGCGCGGTGGCGACAAAATGGATGATGCCATGCAGCGTTTTTGCGCCGAGGAATACGGCAAAACCATTGATTGGATGAACGTTGAGCTGGGCATCCCGTTCAAAGACGCAGTCTCTGTGAAAGGTACCGATACGGTGGCGCGCGGGCATAACATCAACCCGAATGCCAATGTCGCTCTTACCGCAATGTACGAGCAGGCGCAAAAAGCAGGTGCACGCTACGACTTCGAAATGGCCGCGCAAAGTCTTATCGTAGAGGACGGAGCGGTTAAAGGCGTATTAGCACGCCACGATGCCGAAACGTATGTTGCATACAAAGCGAAGAAGACCGTTATGGCGTCGGGCGGTTTCTGTCGCAATTCGGCCATGATCGATCAGTACATGCCAAACTATTCCGGTGTTTATACCGAAGTTGGTCTTGGTTGCACCGGCGAAGGGCTTCAGATGGGCTTGGACATTGGGGCCGACTACATTGGCCACGGTGGCACGAACGGCATTCTATATTGCTCTGTTGCTGCAGGTCAAAGCAAGCTTATTAGCAATAAGGCAATGTGGATCAATTCTGATGGCGTGCGCTTCAACAACGAAGGTGGCCAAACCCACGACATCTACTATCAAGTTGCGAACTTCAAAGATCAGCATTTCTATGCCGTGTATGATCAAAAAATGGTGGATGCATTAAACGATACGCTGAAAGCGCAGTTTGATCTGGGCATGAAGCAAGGTATCTTCAAGAAAGGCGAAACCGTTAAGGAAGCCGCCGATGCGCTGGGCATCAACGGCACGGCCGCGCAAGAACAGCTTGACCAATACAACGAAATGGCTGCTGCAGGTAAAGACACCCAGTTCAACAAGAAGGAATCTCTGCTGGTTCCGCTAACGGAAGGTCCCTTCTACGTGCTTACCATGGGAGTTTGCACGCACGGAAGCTTCGGTGGTTACAAAGTTGATACCGACTTCCGCGTGCTTGACACGAAGGGTAATCCCATTCCCAATTACTATGCAGCAGGCGAAGTTGCTTGCGGGTCTTTCATCTACGACGATTATCCAGCAGGCGGCTGTGGTTTGAATTTTGCTTACACGTCGGGACGGTTTGCTGGCGCCAACGCTGCGGCAGCGGCGGCGAAAGCTTAAGGAGGAAACAGCATGAGCGAAGAGATTCAAAACGCTTTTCCTAAAACAAAGAACAAGCGCAAAGCTCCTATAGTTATTGGCATTGTTGCGGCGGTTCTTGTGGTTGCCGGCGCCGGTTTTTGGGTATGGCATGAGCAGCCTAGCTTCTGTAGTGCCATCTGCCACACTCCTATGGATGCTTACGGCAAAACATACGATGGCAGCCAGGATTTTCAAGGCAACAAGCTTGATGCAACCGAGGCAAGCTCTATGCTTGCATATCAACATGCAAATCTGGCGGGAACGACCTGCATGGGCTGCCATGTGCCCACGTTAAGCGAACAGGTGGGCGAAGGCATGGCGTGGCTTTCCGGGGATTACTACATCACGGGCACGAATGCCAACGGCGATGCCCTTATTGAGGCACGCTCTTTGTCTGATTTGACCGAGGCGCGTGGCGTTGCGAAGACCGAGTTCTGTCAAAACGATACGTGCCATGCCGATACGCCCGATCGAGAGAGTCTGATTGCGAAAACGGAGTATTTGGGCACGTACAACCCGCATTTGATGCGCCACGGCGAAGTTGATTGCGGAATGTGCCACAAGGGCCATTCTCAATCGGTGAACGTGTGCACGGAATGCCATGCGTCTGCACCGGTGCCCGATGGCTGGCTTGATATGGCATCTGCTCAGGAGAAAGGTGTTATTCCCACGGTGAATAAATAAGCATTCAGGCGCGCCCTGCGGATGATATACGTTGCGCGCGATGTTTGCACATGCATCCGCCGCGTGCTTGACAACAGGTGCCTTTCTTTTGCGACCCCGCCTTCTTGCGGGGTCGTTTTGCGTTTTCGCGCCTGTACTTTCAACGATAGATCCGGTGCTCTTGCGAAGAATCACGATTTCGTTCCAAGGCGGGCGCGCAAGCTACCAAGCTGTAGCTTTGGTGCTTGCGCGAAAAGCCACAGCCTTTCCCTTTTGAATGTCTGCTCGTTCAATCGCTTCCGCATGGTTGCAATGCAAAACTTTGGGTGAATCAGCAGCGCAACTGTTTTTTCCGGAGCGCCCTTGATGTTAGAATCAAAATTAAACGTTTTCTTGCGACGAAGGGGAAGCCGACTTCTGCAAGCAAAGTGTTTGGTCCGAGCGAAGCGGCAGCGCAAGAAAGAAAAACAAAGAGGGAAACGAACGATTTTGGAAAAGATGGCGCATGATAATTGCTGCTGCGCGGAGCCCCGCGTGAGCACGTGGAAGCAGTTTTGCTCTGTATGCGGATCACGCTTCTCGTTTATGTTTTTGGGACTTGCAACGTTGAGAATCTGGTTGCAGTGCTGCCAGTACGATTGCTTCGTGTATACCGATTATGGGTTTCTTACGGTTGCCGGAACGCTTGTACGGGCAACCGTGATTGCAATTCTTGTTGCTATTTGCCTGGCACAAGGGTTTTCAGAAAGTGTCGAGCAAAGGCTTGACCAGGTATCTTGTATTTTCATGACGATTGCTGCGGGTCTGTATTTCGTTCAGCCTGCTTTTAGCGACGTTCCTCTTTCCCTTGTTGCCTCTTTGGTTGGCAGTGTGGGTATGGCATGGATTGCCACCACCTGGATTCGCGTGTTCATGCGGCTTCAACCGGGTGAGGCGTTTCTATATGCTATTCTTGCTATGGGACTTTCCGCTGTTGTCGTGTTTGCGCTAGGCGTTTTAGGCACGTCAGTCGCGTATGCTATGTGCATAGCGATGCCGTATGCTGCCATTACTTCGGCCCACAACGCAACTGCCCTCCTTGATGAGCGGCCTTTAAATCAACGCTGCGATACGCGCGATGCCTTGAACGATGATTTGCCGCGCAATGCGGTGCTGTCGAAGTTGCTTGGCGTATGTTTGGTGAATTTTTCTATTGGCGTTGCGCGCGGGTATCCCAGCGGGCTTTCCATTCCTCTTGATTTGACTTGCCAGGCGTTTCATAACGCTACCGTCATGGTGTTGTCTGCATGCTTGGTTTGATGGGTTTTAGTGAAGGGGCATCGCTTCACTTTGTTTTTAATCGGCGGCATTATCTGCGCTTTTGCATCGGTTGGTGTGGCTCTTATCGCGGCGAGTCCTCATGCGTTCGGTTCTGCGGGAGCGGTGCTTGTTACCATTGCTAATTCGTTGGGCGTGGCAGGTATGTGGTATTGCGCTTACGACTTCGCGCGGCACAGCTCACAGCACCCCTATGTGGTGTTCGGTATTGCGTGGATTTGCTTCCTTCTTCCACGTGAACTGGGACGATTACTTGTTCTGCGCCTTGGCTTTCTGCTTGAAGCGGAAAGCGTGCTGCTGGTTGCAGGTGCGCTTATTATGGTTGTGCTAATTCTTGGCATGGCATTTATCTTGTCGAATCGTCGTACAGGTGGTATGTGTTTTATGTTCCGGGAGCTGCAGATAAGCGCGTCTCAGGCGAATGCGCAAGGCAACACGTGGAGCGATGCGTGCGGCGCGCCCGACGGTTCAAGCGGCACGTGGGATGATATATGCGGTACGTCCGGCAGTTCATGCGACACGCTCGCTGCCCGAAACGAAGCGCATGAGTTGCAGGGCGTTAGCGCGCAAGGTGCTGTTGTGCACGCTGTGCAAGACAGTGCTGTGATTGACCCGCAAGATGACATTGCGCACGATGCACAGGGGCGGACATTTGATGCGTTCTCCCAGTTCTACGGTTTAACTGAACGCGAGGTTGAGGTTGCGCGCCTTATGGCTATGGGACGCAGCCGTGCGGTAATAAGCGAACAGCTTACCTTATCTCAAAATACCATAAAGGGGCACATGCACAATATCTATACCAAAGCGGGCGTTCACTCGAAACAGGAGTTTCTCGATTTGGTTTTTGCTTTCGACGATGCGAAGAGTGCGAAGTAGAGCGAGTTGAGGCAAGATGCGAAGCAAAGCGTCCTGAAGCGGTCTACATCAAAACGGAACCGCACGCCTTTCTTGTCTGCTATCGCATCCGCCACGGAAGATGAAACATGCGCTGAAGCAAGGACTTGGGACAAGATATATCGAATGCGCCAAAACGAAAACCCTCGCACGTCTCTCAATGTGAGATGTACGAGGGTTAAGAATGCAGGTTCTCCACCTGTTTGTTCGGGGAATTCTTTAGAGTTCCCCGAAGGATTCGAAATTCCGAAGAATTCGAAAGAATCCTGCGGGGTTGAAAATGCTGCTTTGGCCTTGTCGTGCGACCGAGCATGCGCTTCCGCCAAGCCGAATAGGGCTTTATCGAGCGAGCGGAAAAGCGCGTCACGCGACCGAGTGTACTAACGCTACACGACGAGGAGCGTGAAAGAGCTTTTCCGCCGCTCTAGGAAGCCCTATTAGAAGTAGCGCTCCAGCATGCCCTTCAGCGCCTTGCCGTGACGAGCTTCGTCGCGCGCCATTTCATGAACGGTGTCGTGGATGGCATCCAGGCCGTTCTTCTTTGCGCAGGTAGCCAGCTCGGTCTTGCCGGCGGTTGCGCCGAACTCGCACTCAACGCGCCAAGCCAGGTTCTTCTTGGTGGAGTCGGTCATGTTCGCTTCGCACTCGCTGCCCAAAAGCTCAGCGAACTTAGCGGCATGCTCGGCCTCTTCGTAAGCAGCCTTTTCCCAGTACAGGCCGATTTCGGGGTAGCCCTCGCGATGAGCGATGCGGGCCATGCACAGGTACATGCCCACTTCAGAGCACTCGCCCGCGAAGTTCGCCTTCAGCTGCTTCAGAATGTAGTCCTTGTCCTCGTCGGACACGTTGGGGTTGTCCTTGACGGTTTCAGCGTAAATGCCGAACTTGTGCTCGGCGGCAAGCTTCATTTCGCCTTCGACCTTCTCGAACATTTCAGCACCAGCGCCGCAGGTGGGGCACTTGAAATCAGCGGGAAGCTCTTCGCCTTCGTAGATGTAACCGCAAACTTTGCAAACCCATTTCGTCATGATCGTTTCTCCTTTTGTCTCTTCTGCTTTTGGATTCTCGTATTTTATTGCTTCGCCCGTATTGCTGGGGGCGTTGTAGCTTTTCGCTTGCGACGTTTGTGCCGCTTGCGTCTGCGTTGCCGAAGTTGCCGCTTGTTGCTTCATGCGCGCTCGATAACCCGCGTACGTGATGGGCGGCTTGTCGGAGAGCGCCTGCGCCTGCGTGACCAGCGCCGTAAACTGGATGTGACTGCCCAGATCTTGCGTGGCAATAATCTCGCACGAGATGAAGCCGCAGGAATTCGCATCGTACAGCAAGCCGTTCTCACTGCGTTTCATGCCGCTGATCAGGCTGTTTGCACCGCTCGCTGGTTCGCTTGCGAACTTGTCCACGTTGCGACCCGATTGCATGCCGAAGTGCCGGAAATACTCAAGCGGCGTGTCATTGGGCAAAATGGACAGGTTGAACGCGCCCGTTTCCTGGATGAGTTCAGGCGTGAAGTTTTGCTTCATGCAACTCAGCGTGATGTGCGCGGGGCTTGCGGCGGATTGCATGGTGGCGTCCACAATGCAGCCGTTGTCGCGCGTTCCATCGCTTGCGGTAAGTAGGTACAGCCCGTAACTCATGGCGTAGAAGGCCGACTTGTCAATTGCGGCACTGGGCGTTGCTGTTACGGTGCCAGTCGATGCGCTGTTTTCCGTGCTCATGAGCGACCTTCCTTTCCGGTGGATGCGACGGCTTCTGGGGATGCCGCTGTGAAGGGTGCGGCTACTGCGGCGGGGGAGCCTTCGCCGATTGCTTCGGCTTCGGATTCCTCTGCGTTTGCGGGCCCTTCGCCGGCAGCTGTCGTGTCGGCACCTTCTCCTTCTGCACCGTGACCTGCGGTTTCTTTGTCGAAACCTGCCGCTTGGCAAGCAGGGCAAATGCCATCGAACTGCAGCGAGCACCCGGTAATCAGATATAAGGACGCTTCTGCCGCTTGCTCTTCGACTTCGGAAAGAAGGGGAATAATCACGTCGTCCACGCGCCCGCACTCAATGCAGCGCACGTGATAATGCGGGAAAACCTGATGGTCGAAGTGGTCGGCGCCGTTGTTGATACGCACGCGCAAAACCTGATTTTCGTCGGACATTTTGTTCAAAACGCGATAAACGGTTGCCTTGCTAATACTCGGGTGAGATGCGTGTACACGGTCGTAGACCGCATCCGCCGTGGGATGGTTTGCCAGTTCATTGAGCGCTTGCAAAACAATGCTTTTCTGTACGGTGTTGCGTGTTGCCATTTCGCCCTCCTTTCTGATTAACGATAAGTATATCTATTTGATATTAAATATCAATAAGAAAATGAAGAAAGACCCAATTGTGTTGATTCGCCGCTTGCTTCTCCACAATTGTCCGCGCTTGAGGGGGTGGCGCCGCATAAGCGAGCCCAGAAAACGCGGCATTTTGATTTTTCTCCTGATGAGAAGTGTGTTTCTGCTGTGTGCGAGTTAAGTTAATCGGGGAGACATTCAAGAACCTGCGCTCGATACGGGAAGAGAACCTTTCGATATCCTATAGGTGTCGAAGCCAAAAAATAGAAAGGTTCTCGCAATAGCAGATCCTATCATCATGGAAAGGGTTGCGGACGCCGCGGCCGAGTGTTTCTACGCGGAACTCGTCAAAACGGAGGACCTCGGGGCCTTCGAGGCGCTCACGTCCGTGCGCGCCAAGGTGCGCAGCTTGTCGTCGACCATATCGCGCTCGTTTGGGGCAAGCTTCTTGTAATGCCTGGCGAAGTTCCGCTCCAATTGCAGCTTGTACGCCATCTAGACCGCCTTGTGCAGGTCGGCGATGAGATCTGTCGCCATTATAGAGGAACGGAGCGCGAACCGCAGGGGCGAATTCGGTACGGATTTCCGATACCACCTCCAGATGGTTGGACGGGTAACGGAATTGGGTATTTTTATAGTAGCGGTTACTCACGCGCTGCTCCCACGCCCGATGCGACGGTGAAGATCCTCTTCGCGACGGATGCGCGAAGCGCAATTCGAATGGTTTCGGTCGTAGTGATACCAAACCTTTCAACGTGCTCAATCCTTCCTTGCTCTTCTTGCAAGAATGAGCCCCTTCAAACCCTTCATCGCAATGTAGAGCATGTCGCTCATTGCTACGACAAAAGAGTGTAGCACATGCAGAATTCATCGACGGGCTTCGGAGCAGTGCACTTAGCAGTTCAGGCAAGGGTGTAGCAATAGGCACCAGTGCGCTGGCGTTCGTGGCTTGTGATGCGCGCTATGGCACTATGGGTAATTCGCCTGTTATTAGCGTGCCGTATTTCCGTTTGCTTCCAAAAAGTCGGAAAGATGAAACAACGTAATAAGGTTAAGCCGTTCTTTTGGATCGGCGAAATCGATGGGTACTCGCTTTGCGATGCTTCCAATCCTGTTTAAAATTGTGTTTCGATGAACGCCAAGAGCTTCTGCCGTCAAGGAGAGACTGCACTCATGTTTAAGGTAGCAGCGGACGACAGTGGCATCGGAAGGGCTTTTCTGGTCGCTGGTTTCTATGTGTGCAAGAACGCTGGTTCTAAGACAGAATTTCAAAAGGTCAATATCGCGATGCTCCTCGAACAGAAGGTAGTCGAACAGGCTGTTCTCAAACCGAAAAAACGAATCGGGTCTGTCCATTCTGTCCCGAGCAAGGTAGGGCCTTCCTTTTCCGTACTTGTAAGCTATGTCAATTTGCCGCGATGCCATATTCAAGTTGGAAAGGGCTGGAAATGCACCAGAAACCGCAACATCAACGTAGGAGAAGTTGACAAGAGACGATAAAGCTGACTCCACCTTGTTTCGCAAAACGTCATCGCATTTCTCCGAGCAAACAACAATGTAGATAATGTCCTTTTTAGAAAGAACGTAACAACCGGACAGGGTTGATCTGATTACCCCAGCAAGATATTCCAGGTTTTCTGAATCTTTGAATTTTTCCCGTATGGCGTAAAGACGTCCCGTCTCTTTTTCCGTTAGACCCAAGCCTTTCATCTGCTGAGCAATGATTTTTCGGGAAACCTGCTTGCCTTCAATCAAATCAAGCAAAAGTTCTGTGCCCTTGGCATACGTTTTCGATTCCGACGTTTGGCATCGGCGAATGTGAGCCTTGATATGTGACACTAAAATGTCAAACGTGTTAAGCAATCCCTGAGAATAGGGCACATTAGTGCAAGACATGACCATCTGGATGAAGTAGGTGTTGTTCAGCGCGAATACATAGTTCATCGATGGATATGGCGTTATGCCGTGCTCCGAATAATGGGTTTTCCGCTGCTTTGCCCACTTTGCAAATGCTCTTGTTTCTCGGAATCGCGCAAGGGCGCGCTCGCCATGAAAGCCCTGCTCTATAAGCTCATTGGTTACGGGATCGTCTGTTGGCATGTCAGACGTATAAGCGATTAGGCGGTAGGCGGAATCGGTCATTGTAATCAGATTGCCAAGAATATCGCGTGAAGCATCCAGCATCTCCTGATAGCTTCCTCTTTCGGCGGAAATGCGATCAAGCTCGTGTTCCCATTCGCGAATGTCAAGAATGCGCCTTTGTAGTAGAGATGCGAATGCTTGCTTCGAATAGGGGGAATCTACAAATAAGGTATTGTTTCTTAGCTCTGTTCCGGGGTCGTCGGAATCAAGATGACCAAGGATGATGACAGGAATGCTTTCGTTTAATGCCGTGGCTTCATCAGCGCCGTTGCACACAACGATAACTCCTGGGGTTAGCACGATAGGCCATTCATCTGCGCAGGAAGGCGAAGCATCGATCCACTCTATAGCTTCGGGATAGAATCTACGGCTTACAACTTTGCTGGAAAGAGGACGAATCCAGTCCAATATAATTCCTAGTGAAATCATAGAGTTTCTCCTGATAAATAAGCTATTTGCACAATAATATATCAGTTTTTGTGCACTTAGCCCATTATAGATGGCCGTTCCGCAAAATAGAATGGTGGCTGGAGGATGATAGGTTCGCCGAACCAAAGCCAAAGGGATAGCTGGACGTCGCAGAGAAAATTCGAGGAGGAAGAGACCTCGATACGGGAAGACGAGAACCAGCGAAACAGGCGGGGGCAAAGCATGGAGCAGAAGATCTCTCACGCGGAAAACGAAGCTGCAAAGATTCTCGCGCAGATTAGCAATGCAACAACGAAAGATGAAATCAAAAAGCTTGTCCGTGCATATGTTAAGGCGCGCTACTTTCTAGAGGAAGAAGATCTTGCGCTTGATTCGTTCAATGCGCTCGGTCAAATGAGCATAGCTCGCGCTACGGGGATGGATATAGCGGAAGTAATGAGCGGAGATCTTCACGCGCGTTGCGATGCGGCATCGCCTGCGCTCACAAAGAAAATCCTTCTGATGATTAGCTTGAACAGGGAACTTGGGCTTGGTGTTTCCCCAGAAGAATCGGCTGACATTACCACGCTTTCGCTTTTGGAAGAGCGCATTGCCCAAACGGTTCTGAAGAACATCAATTAAGGCTACAGCACGGTAACGACTTTGGTCGTCCGGTGTGTGCATAGTAGAGAAGCGAGAAAGGAGAGACTAGTGGAGTTCAACATCAAGAAAGGAAAGGACATAAAGCTTAATGTTCGTCCTGTCACCGTTTGCGTGTACCACGAATATGTATTCGAGGGACCCTGCCGTTTCGGTACAGGCGATCAATTAACTAAAGAGTTCGATTTGATGAATGCTGCTGAGTTGAATCGCAAATTCGTCAACTCCGTGCAGGAGCAGCTTGGCGGTCTTGACTACGTGAACATCATGGATCCTATCATGATTCAGCGAGACGAGACGTTCCCTGTTACCGATGAGGCGCTGGAAGAGGTTGCCAAGGACGTGAATGATGTCGATTTGTACATCATGAACATCTTCCCCTTCGGTGTTGATTGGCTTCTTGAGTTCGAGAAGCGCTACAACAAGCCTATGGCGCTTTTGCACTTCGGAAGCAACGACGCTATCTTCGTTTCGGCGCTTACCGCACGCGGTTACGAGGCCTATTGTTGGTACACCTGGGAAGATGCGCCCTGTACCCTGAAGGTTATGCGCGCTCGCAAGGTGCTTGACCATACGCGCATTCTGTGCCTTCCCCGCGCAAACTCAACGATTTCCATTAGTGCATGCGATTCGTTCCTTGACCACAGGGAGGTAACTAACCGCTTAGGCGTTGAGTTCCGTTACTACAACATGCACGAATTCCTTGATCAGACCCAGATGGTTGATCCTAGCAGCAACCCGACGTTGCCTGGCCGCAAGTGCGACAATATCAACGAAGAGGACGCGAAGGAAATCAAAGCTATTGTCGATAAACTTATCGCCAACGCCGAGGTAGTTGATATCGATGAGAAGTTCGTGTTCAATTCCGTTAAAGCCAACTATCTTGCCCAAAAGCTCATGGCTAAGCTTGATTGCAACGCATTCACGGCACCGTGCCCCGATATGTGCGCTACTCGTCGTTTGAATCAGGAGCAATTCACTCTTTGCCTTAACCACTCGCTAAACAACGAATGCGGCATCTGCTCTGCCTGCGAATACGATGTTTCCGCTTTGGTATCGATGGTTCTTCTTTCGAGCCTTTCTTTCAGTGCACCGTATATGGGCAACACGTCGCTCGGAAAAATGAACGCCAGCGACATGTTGGCCACCTCGCCGCTGCTGAAGAAGGACAAGGAAGGCTTTGAGCACGTTTCCGAAGAGCTTGAAGGACAGGGTGGTATCGGATACACCTTCCATGCTGTTCCTAACCGTAAATTCAAGGGTTACGACAGCGAGGATTCCGTTTACTCCCTTCGTCCGTTCGCCATGGGGGGACGCTGGGGTGCCACCATTCGTTACGACTTTAACCAGGATATCGGCCAAACCGTTACCATGTGCCGTTTTGACCCGACTTGCTCCAAATTGTTCGTTGCACGCGGCGAAATTGTAGCAGGTGCAGGATACGAAACCGAGAACTGCACGGAAGGTGTCTTCTTCAAGGTATCTGATGGCAAGAAGTTCTTTGACGGCTCGCTGCAAGTTGGCAACCATATTCCGCTTGTGTATGGCGATGTGTACGACTTGGTGATTGATTTTGCAAAACTGATGGGCTTTGAAGTCATCGAGTGCGCATAAGCGCAGCTTTCCAAAGGAAGTCCTGGCGCGCAATCCCTTATTTCGCGCGCCAGAACCCATACAACTCCCTTTTTCCGAAAAAAAGAAGTAGACAAGAAAGGATACACCATGATTGAGACCGCGAAAGACATAAAGCTCAATGTTCTTCCCCTGGAATTGTTCTGCGAGCATCTGTATTACTACGAGGGACCCTGCCGTTTTGGCAGCGGAGACGCTCTGAAGCCGGGCTACGATAAAGTTGCGTTCGCAAAGCGTGCAAAAGAGTTCGTTGAGAGCATCAAAGAAAATGTCCCCGAAGGCGTTAACGTAATGGATCCGGTGCTCTTCCATCGCACTGATGACTGGGATGAGCCAGAAGAGCAGTGGCGCGCTATGGAAGATGCCGTGAATGCGGCCGACGTTGTAGTGCCTATGGCTGGCGCTGGCGTGCAAGATCTTGGTCTGAAGTTTGCAATGCGTTTCAAGAAGACCATGTGCTACTGCCCTGCTTCTGGTCAGTTCAATGTGCCTGACGTTCCCGCAGGCATTGCTGCTCGCGACCTGGACGTTGAGTGCTTCTCAGAATACCGATGGGAAGATTTCAAACTGCGCATGATTGCCCTGCGTGGTAAGAAGATTTTGGCCAATACCAAGTATCTTTTGGTTACTCGCTTCGATGCGACAACATCTGTTAGCCGCCCTGACTCGTTCACCAGCCTGGATAACGTTACCCGTCGTTTGGGCACCCGTTTCCATGTGGTCAACCTGCATGAGTTCATGGACTGCATGAAGCCGGCAACCCCCGAGGGCAACTATACCACCCCTGGTCGCAAAACCCCTAACATCGACGAAGAGGATCTTAAGCGCGCGAATGAACTGTGCGACGAGCTTATCAATGGCGCCGAGAGCTGCAGCATGTCTCGCGAACTCATGCTTCCTTCTGTTATTGCTTTTGTTGCCACGCGCAAGTTCATGGACCGTTTCGACTGCAACGCGTTCTCTATTCCTTGCCCTGATATGTGCTCAACGCGCCGTATCAACCAGGAGAAATTCACCATGTGTCTTACCCATGCGCTCAACATGGAGTCTGGTATTCCTTCCGCTTGCGAATACGATTTGCCCGCAGCGCTTTCTCAGCAGGCTTTGATTGCGGTTTCGGGTCATTCTCCCTACATGGGCAACACGTGCCCCATTCCGCTGATCAACGGCGAATTCAAGCAGGTCTTTGGAGCCACCAAAGAGCAACTTGCTGAACTGGCGAAAGATCCAGCGAACGCCGACCATCTGTGGATGACTCAGCATTCTGTTGCTCATCGTCATCTGCCTGATCCGGACAAGAACGCGCCTTACGGCATTGCGCCGTTCGCATACGACCAGAAGTTCGGCGCCACAATGCGCTACGACTTCTCGCGCGATGCAGGCAAAACCATCACACTTTGCAAGTTCTCTCCCGATGTGGGCAAGATGCTTATCGGTAAGGGCGAAATTGTTGAAAGCAGCGGCCAGAACAGGGAAAACTGCACGCAGTTGGTGTTCTATCGCCTGAACGATTCACTCAAGGCACATCGTGCCCAGTGCGAAGTGGGCATCCATGTCGCCTTGGTGTATGGCGACTACACCAAAGAGCTTATCGCGCTTGCCGATGCGATTGGCGTTGAACCCCTTGTTGTTGAATAAGACATCCTTCAAATAGAATCAGAAGCGAAAGGCGTGCTATGTCGCGAGAAAGCATCTTGAGAAAAGAAGCCGAAGCAGAGACGGAAATTGCACTTATCCTTGGTGAAGCGGCGCTTACTTACCCCTTTTTTCTTGAGCATTTGCGCGCCTTCGTGATGAAGAAATTTGCTTTGTCGGTTTCTGACTTGGAAGAGACGGACAATTTAGATGATTTAGCTCAGATAAGCGTGAGCAAGGCACTGAAGGTTTCTAAGGACCTGGTTGCCGATTATGAAGCAGGGGAAAATTGTGAGGGGGCAACATCCTCCGACGTGAAGAGAACGCTTCTGCTCGTAAAAATCCAGAAATCATTTGATGTCCGCCTTTCGCTGCAAGAACTTATGGCGATAGAAACCATTGAGGATGCAGCAAAAGTCCTCTGGCCCCACCTTGATTCCAAGTGATAGAAACCGTGTAGCACAGGGTCTTGCCCTTCTGCGGTTTGCGGAGAAGGGCGGCATCTTGTGAAAGTATGCCTGAACTACGAGGAGAAACGGCTATGAACGGCACAACCGAAGAAATTGTTGGTTCGAAACCCATACCTTCTATTGACAAGCTACAGGAAGACATCGTTGAGGATTTCCTGTCGATAGGCGACCCTTTTTCCCAGTATGAATATCTCATTGAGTTCGCAGCAAGCCTCCCTCATCTTTCCGAAGAACTCAAAACCGAAGATAATTTAGCAAAAGGATGTCAATCTCGCGCTTGGCTTGTCATGGAAGCATGCAATGGGAATATTTCGCTTAAAGCCGATTCCGATACGCTTATTGTTCGAGGCATTCTCCATCTGCTCATCAACGTTTTAGATGGGCAAGCGCTTTACGCCGTGGCTAACGCGGACTTGTTCTTTCTTGAGAAAGCGGATCTTATGGCTACTTTCACTGCTTCGCGAAGGAGCGGAATAGAGTCTATCGTAAAGGCAATTCGACAATTTGCAAAAGAACATGTCTAAATAAGCGAATATCGAATGCGCTTGGCTAACGCAAAACCTAGCTCAAAGCCTAGCATGAAGCCCGCTCGTTTGACCGGCAAACGGGCGGGCGTGTAAAAACGCAAGCGAGGCAGCAATTCTTAAGAAACGAGACGAAGACATGGCCAACGGACAGAGTTCAATTCAATTCCCCTCCAATTTTTTTGAAGAGTTTCCCATACTTAATGAGACAGTTAATGGGAAGCGGCTTATATATCTTGATAACGCGGCCACCACGCAAACGCCTTCATGCGTAGTCGAAAGGATTTTGCAGCATTATCAGCACGACAACGCGAATGTGCATCGTGCCACGCATACGCTTAGCAATAGATCGACTATCGCCTACGAGAACGCCCGTGAAGGCGTGGCTCGCTATCTTAATGCGCCGTCTGCAGATTGTATCGTTTTCACTAGAGGAACAACGGACTCTATTAATGTCGTCGCGCAGGCCTGGGCCTATGCCCACCCCGAGAATTATTGCGTAGCAGCAAGCGCCTTAGAGCACCATTCGAATTTTGTTCCCTGGCAGCAGCATGCCAAACGCCTAGATGGCAATTTTTACGTTATACCGCTTGACGACAATGGCGATATTGAACTTGATTCTCTTGAAGCGTTGCTTAGCAGTTACCCTATCAATTTAATTGCCGTAGCGCATGTCTCTAATGTGCTGGGCACCGTTAGCCCGATTAAAAGTATTGTTGCCTGCGCGCACCGCCATGGCGCGAAAGTGCTTGTTGATGCAGCACAGAGCATCCGCCATGAACGGATAGACGTGCAAAATCTTGATTGCGACTTTTTGGCTTTTTCTGGTCACAAAACTTTAGGACCAACGGGCATTGGCGTTCTTTACGGGAAAAAGGAGCTGCTTGATGAGCTTCCTCCTACCGCTTTTGGTGGAGAAATGGTTGACACCGTACGTGCAGCAGCGACAAGCTTTGAACGTGCGCCGATTAAGTTCGAAGCGGGCACTCCTAATTACGTAGGGGCCATTGGGCTGAATACTGCGCTTGAATTCATTGAGCGTATTGGAAGAGACGATATCTGCCAGTACGAGCATGCGCTAATTGATTACGCCCAAAAGGCCCTATCCAGCGTTCCCCTTGTTCAGATTCTTGGCTCGCCACGCCAGCGAGCCGGTTGCATTTCATTTTCCGTTGAAGGGGTGCATTCGTTTGATTTGTCTACTCTTATGGATGCGATGGGTGTAGCTGTTAGGTCGGGCACGCAATGTGCGCAGCCGCTTCTAAGCGAGGCGTACGATATAGAGCGTGTTACGCGTATTTCACCTGCATTTTACAATTCATTTGAGGAGATTGATCTTTGCATTGATGCCCTGGAAAAAGCGATTGTGCTGTGCAGGCGCAATGCCGTATAGGTGTGACGCTGTGTAGGCGTGGCATCGCGGCTTAGCGTTGCGGCTTAGGGCCGCGGCTTAGCGCTGTGGCACCACGTTTTTCTGGTCATGATGTTAAGCGTGGTTGTCGGCGAGCTTGTGTATACCTCCAGACTTACGAGAGCGGTAGCATTGATTACAAGAGCCCTTACCATGGGTGTGATGTTGCGGCTGCGGCTGAATAGACATCTTCCCTTGTCGGTTTAATCCATAGAAAGTTATGCAACAGGGGGGTCTCCAATTTATTGTGCCCTGTTTATATCGTCTTCTGACGATGCATTCTGTTTGCGTGGAATGTTTCCGCAGTGTCATAAATGGCAGAAAAGAGAAACTCGTTGTGCGCCGTCATAAACGTGCAAAGTTGAGTTTTCTGTTTTATCGTTGACTTTCCGCACCGACCTTTATAAAATACAAAAGTTCGCTTTCAAAAGCCCCGTATTGCAGGGTAACTCGGAGCGTTTTGCCAAGGGAGTCCAGGCCGGAGGCAGCGTAAGATGGCGTAGGAAACCATCGTCCGTAAGACTTGCACTTTTGAAGACAAACACCTTTTCGTCTGTAGCTTCAACAGGCGAATCACAGTTAGTGGAGGATTTAAAGTGAAAACGTATCAGGCAAAGCCGCTTGAAGTTGAGCGCGAATGGCTGGTTATCGATGCCGAGGATCAGGTCCTTGGCCGCGTTGCTACCAAGGCTGCACAGCTTCTCAAGGGTAAGCACAAGCCGCAGTACACCCCGCATGTTGACACGGGTGACTTCGTCATCATCATCAACGCCGACAAGATCAGGGTTACGGGCACCAAGGCTTCTTCCAAGGAATACTACCGCCACAGCGGTTATCCCGGTGGTCTGAAGTGCGAGACGTTCGCCGAGGCCATGCAGAAGCATCCCGAGCGCGTTATTGAGCACGCTGTTAAGGGCATGCTCCCCAAGAACACGCTTGGCCGTGCAATGGGCAAGAAGTTGAAGGTTTACACTGGTTCTGAGCATCCGCATGCAGCCCAGAAGCCCCGTAAGATTGAGTTGGAGGGTTAATCATGGCAGGTGAAGCATTGTATTACGGCACCGGTCGTCGTAAGAACGCTGTCGCTCGTGTTCGCCTTGTTCCGGGCACTGGTAAGGTTACCGTTAACGGTCGCGATGGCAAGGAGTACTTCGGTCGTGAAGCTCTTCTGAACATGGCTCTGACCCCGTTCAAGGTTACCGACACCGTTGATCACTTCGATGTCATTGCCCGCATCAACGGCGGTGGCATTTCCGGCCAGGCAGGTGCTTTGCGTCATGGCATCTCCCGTGCGCTTCTTGAGGCTGGCGAATACCGCGCCGAGCTGAAGAAGGCTGGCTTCCTTACGCGCGACGCTCGTGTGGTTGAGCGCAAGAAGTACGGTCTGAAGAAAGCTCGTAAGCGTCCTCAGTTCTCCAAGCGTTAATTTGCTGCTGGAATTTATTTGCACCAGAAAAGCCCTGCTCACCCGAGCGGGGCTTTTCTTTCCCGGAGTGTGTGGTGTGGGGTTTGCGTCTGCCACAACTTCGAATGCGGAGCCCCTTTTTCAACAACATGGGGCGCAGTTTGCGTTTGCCAGTCCTGCTCCCGCGCGCCGCGGCTGCTTTGTCGTCCTTCGCCGCCCGTGCTTTTGCTCATAAAACGCGTGTGCGGTATGGTCTGCATCATGTAAAATAGGAACGTTACCTGCGTTCGCGCAATTTGCCGCGCGACACCGAGCGTGCTTGATGCATCCTGCTGTGACGCATCGGCGCAAGAAAAGGAAGTTTCCCCATGAATAAAATTGCTGAAATTTACGGCACCATGGTTTACGACCAGCGCGCCATGGAGAAGACGCTTTCGCCCGATGTGTACGAGGCGCTGCGCAAGACTATCCACGATGGCGAGCCGTTGAATATTGACGTTGCGAATGCCGTGGCACAGGCTATGAAAGAATGGGCCATGGAGCGCGGCGCTACTCACTACACGCATTGGTTCCAGCCGCTTTCGGGCACTACATCCGAAAAGCACGATGCGTTCCTGGATCCGCAGGAAGATGGCTCTGCCATTGCAAAGTTTTCGGGAAAAGAGCTGATCCAGGGCGAGCCCGATGCGTCGAGCTTCCCCTCGGGCGGTTTGCGCGCCACGTTTGAGGCGCGCGGTTACACGGCTTGGGACCCCACGTCGTACGCGTTCATCAAGGACGAAGTGCTGTGCATCCCCACGGCGTTTTGCAGCTACACAGGCGAGGCGCTTGATAAGAAAACGCCGCTTTTGCGCTCGATGCATGCCATTGAAGAGCAAACGCGCCGCGTGTTGGATGTGCTGGGTGAAAACAGCGGCGAGCGCATTATGGTAACAGTTGGCGCTGAGCAGGAGTTTTTCCTGATTCCCGAGCGCGATTACGCTGCTCGCGAAGACCTGGTAATGACCGGCCGCACGCTGTTTGGTAGCGCGCCGTGCAAGGGCCAAGAGCTTGAGGAGCACTACTTTGGCTCCATCCGCCCCACCGTGAACGAGTTCATGAAAGAGCTGGACAATGAGCTGTGGGCGCTGGGCATTTCCGCACGCACGAAGCACAACGAGGTCGCACCGGCGCAGCACGAGCTGGCGCCCATCTTCACGAACGCGAACCGCGGCATCGATGAGAACCTGCTTACCATGGAGAAGATGCGCCTTCTGGCTAGCCATCACGGCTTGGCGTGCCTGCTGCACGAAAAGCCGTTTGAAGGCATCAACGGCAGCGGCAAGCATAATAACTGGTCGCTTTCCATGGGTAAGAAGAACCTGCTTGATCCGGGCGAGAACCCCATGGGTAATTTGCGCTTTCTGGTGCTTTTGGCGGCAATTGTGGAAGCCGTTGACGATTATCAGGAGCTGCTGCGTGCTGTTATTGCATCGGCGGGAAATGATCATCGCCTGGGCGGTAACGAGGCGCCTCCCGCAATCGTGTCTATTTATCTTGGCGATGAACTGGGTAAAGTCGTAGAAGCCCTGGTGTCTGATGCAGAATACAGCCGCGTTGAGCGCACGGAAATGGACTTGGGCGTGGATGTTATTCCGAACTTCCTGCTGGACACGTCCGACCGCAACCGCACGAGCCCCTTCGCCTTCACGGGCAACAAGTTCGAGTTCCGCATGCCTGGTTCGAATGTGAACCTGTCCGACGCGAACGCTGTGTTGAACACTGCTGTGGCGAAAAGCTTGAAGCGCTTCGCCGACGCTCTGGACGATTATTCCCTGAAAGAGGCGCGCGAAAAGGCGCTGCAGTACGTGAAGGATACGTTGCGTGCTCACGAGCGCATCATCTTCAACGGCAATGGATATGCGCGCGAATGGGAAGAGGAAGCGGCGCGTCGCGGTCTGGCGAATCACAAGAACACGGCGGAAGCGCTGCCGTGCATGATTGAGCAGAAGACATTCGACCTGTTCGCGGAATTCAACGTGCTTGACGAAGCCGAGGTACGCAGTCGTTACGAGATTAAGCTGGAGAAATACACGAAGCTGCTCAATATTGAAGCTCGCGTGATGGAGCGCATGGCGCGTCGTACGTACCTGCCGGCTATCACGCGTTTCGCGCGCGAAACGGCCGAGGCGGCCACGGCGCTTGAAGCCATTGGTGTGGAAAACGAGACGTCCGTGATTCTTGCGGCGCAGCTGGGAAGTGGCCTGAAGAAGGCGACGGCCGCAACGCAGGAGCTGCTTGCTATTCACGCGCAAGCCGAGGCGATTCGAATTCCCCAGGCCAAAGCCAATTTCTACGCTGCGAACGTTGTTCCTGCCATGGAAAACTTGCGCAAGGAGATTGACGCGCTTGAGATCATCACCAGCCGCGATGTGTGGCCGGTGCCCTCATACAACAACATGCTCTTCTACGTATAGAGGCAGCTAGGTGGGCGAATTGGCGCTCCAAGAACCCGCTCCCTCGCACACGGCGCGAAGGCCGCTTAGCTCGTGTTGCGGAACCTTTCACGCCAATTCGCTCCACCGATCTGCCTCTATAGTGACTTTAGTGCGGAGGTGGCGTTTTTTCAACCCCGCCGGAAGCGCGTCTTGCGGTGGGTTTTTGATTTGATCGCTATCCTTTTTGATGCTCTGTCCGTGGTAGAATCACGGGAGGGATGTTGAGAGGACGCGAAGACATGGAAAGGAGCAACTGATGGTTGCAATAATGCTGTTCGTAATTGCTATACCTATCCTCTTTCTTATCGACCAACCGTTGATTGCGATAGGTGTACCCGTTCTGTGCGTTGTTTTTTGGAAGCTGTTCACTAAGCTGTTCGAGTTTCTTGGAATCGAATAGAAAGGAACTGACTATGGGAAAGTTCATCGTGACCGTAAGCGAGGGCAACGCCTGCTCCGACGGTCGCGGCGGTATCTTCCCTTGGAACTGGCCGCTCCTTTCTGCGCCCGTCCTTCAGTAAAAGAAACAAAGCTTCTATTCTTTGCAGTCTCTCTAGGTTTTACTGCTGCCTTCCTTACCTCTTGTTGCGAAAACGCCCTCGGATTCGGGCAAATCGACGATATTCGGTGGTTGGGGATTGCTTAAAGGGCCTTTTTTAACGGCTTAAAGCGGCGAATGAAAATCACTTTTTGCATAATCCCAGTTCAGAGCGATACGACGATTCAAGGGTGAGAGCTCATCGATGCGCCGGGCAAGTTTATTGAAGCTTGAACCACCGAATATCGTCGATTTGCCCGAGTTTGACCCCGTTTTTTCAACAAGCACTCTCTTTCTTTTGAGACCCTTTCTTTAGATTTGCTATCGGCCTCGTGTTTGTTGCAATTTCAAAGCTAACTTGCTAGTATATAAATGCTATCAATGCTAGCAAATCAAAAATGCAGGTAGACGTAAGAAAAGGGAAGGTGGGTTATGGCTGCTGAAGTCGTCCAGATGAATATCCGTCTAAATGCGCAGACGAAAAAGCGAGCTGACCAGCTCATTGAGCAGGCGGGTTATACCACAACGCAATTCTTGCGTGTGCTTTGGGACCAGCTTGCGCGTCCTGAAAGCGATGAGGATACAGTTCGGCGTATTCTAACTGCCGCTGCTCCCGAAGGGCAGGACGCGAATCGCTTCCTTGACAATCGAGCCAGGGAAGGCGCGCAGTTCATCGCGCGATCTCTTGAGCAGTATGGCGTTTCGGTCGCCGCGCTTCCTGCAGAAAGCGAGCAGGCTGCAATGAAAGACGCTTTCATGACCGAGCGATATGGCGAGTGTGATGCGTAAATGGCAACGTTTCAAAACGGTCTATTGCTGGATACGAATGTCTGGCTTGATTATTGCCTTCCAAATCGTGCGGGACATGAAACATCCTTCAAGCTTATCGATGCTTGCCTTAGGAGAGATATTCCTTTGTACTGCGCAATCTCATCGTTGAAAGATGTGTTTTACCTGATAGAGCGTGCTATTCGTAACGCGCTTAGCAAAGAGGGTAAAAGAAACGAAGGCGTATCGAGCGAGATTGCCTGGGGTATGCTTGAGCGAATTCGTGATATAGCCCAGCCTGTTGCTTCCGATGCATCTGATGTTTGGATTGCCGCCAAGTGTCGATCGCTCCACGAAGACTTCGAAGATAACATGATTATCGTCGCCTGCATGCGGGTGGGTGCAAGTCATCTGGTCACAAACGATGCAAAGCTGCGTGAGGATGCCCAGGTTTCCACTTTGCGCCCCGATCAGGCGTTAGCGCTGCTTGAGTTGTAGTCCTTGCATGTGGGAATGCAAGGCCGTGGACGCAGAAAAAGCGGAGTCGTCTGACGAGTGGTCGGAACGAGTCGCCGGTTATCGGGCAGCTCGTTTCGGAGCGCACGTCGATTTGCCCGAGTTTGACCCCGTTTTTCCAACTAGTGCCCTTTTTCGCCGCGCGTTTTTCCAACTCACCATTGGTCTGCTCTGCGCCCGTTGCAATTACTGCGCTATTTTGCGATAAAGGAGTAGCCGCTTTCCTTGTCCACAACGTATTTCAGTGGTTCATCTCTGAGCCAGCGATAAGCGTTCTCTTTGAATTGGCTGATCAGGGCCTCTTCAAACCCAGTGACCTCGCCGGCAATATGGGGCGTTATGACAACATTTGACATATCCCATAAAGGACTCAAGGGGCTCAATGGCTCTTCCTCGAACACATCAAGCGTTGCACCGCCGACAATTCCCTGATTAAGGGCGAAAATAAGGTCGGTCGTTGAGATAATGGGGCCGCGTCCCACGTTCACGATATGCACCTTGGGGCGGCACTGCTTGAGCATGTATGCATCCAACAGGTGGTACGTGTCTTTGGTAAGAGGCGCGCAGACAATCACGTGGTGGGCCCACCCGATAATGTCTTCGAGCTCGTAGAATGTATCGATTTTTTCGAAATCAGGATCGTTATCGCGCGCATGGGTGCCAACTCCGCGCACATGCATGCCCAGCGAGGCAAGGGATCGAGCGCAAGTTCGGCCAATTTGACCTGGTCCAATGATGAGTGCATTCTTTCCTTGTGAGCTTGAAGTTGTAAAAGGTTTCCATTCATGGCGTTCTTTCTGGAAACGCAGGCGGGGGAAGTTGCGCTCGAAATTGATAACGGCGCTGGTAACGTACTCCGATATCGCATAATTGTACACGCCGGATACGTGGGTGAGTACAAGCGATGACGCGCGCATTTCATCAAAGCACATCTCGTCAACCCCCGTTACGGCGACATGCATCCATTGCACGTCTTTCATAAGGTCCCAATGGGCGCGGATTTCATCGATGAGCGCCACGTCCCACAGAAAAACGGCTTGGGCGCCTTCAAGAGCGGCCTCAATTCCTACTTCATTCGAAAACGCCAGGTCAGCGTGGTTATGCAGTGATCCCAAGAAGGGCTTTCCCACCTCGTCTGACGTAACAACTGCAATCTTGCGCCGATTCGCTGTCTCAATCATCTAGCACCCCAACCCTTTTTCGACAAGCTCCATTTGCTCGGCGCTGCCAATGGTAATGCGAATACCAGCAGGGTTATCGAAGGGACGCACGATGACTCCCGCTTCCTTGCAGGCATCGAATCGGTCCATAATTGATCCAGGTAGCATAACGAAATTCGCTTGGCTGGGAATAAAAGGAATCCCCGCCGCCGTAAGGTGCTTTTGGAAAAGGTTGCGCTGCGCGACAATTTCCTCCATGCGATCAAAGATAATGCGATTCGTTTCGGGCTCAAGGCAGGCAAGCGCGGCCGCCTGGCCTACGGTGGAAACGGAGAACTCGGCAATGGTTTTATTGATGGCGTCAACAATATCGGGCGCGGCAAGGCAGTAGCCAATACGCATGCCAGCCAGGCCGTATGCCTTGGAGAACGTTCGGATAAGCGCCACGTTTTCGAACTGTTTAAGCAGGTCCAAAGACGCTTCGTAGGGCTCGCTGTCGGCGAAATCGCGATATGCTTCATCAATGGCAACAAGAATATCGTCTCGAATGGCGCTAACAAATTGCGCGATTTTTGCAGTAGGCAAAAACGTGCCGGTTGGGTTGTTCGGGTTGCAAATAATCACCATGCGGGTGCGGTCGGTAATGGCCTGCGCCATTCCCTCAAGATCGTAGCAATAGTTCTCGTCCAGGGGAACGTGGACAGGCGTTGCGCCCGCTAGTTGGATATCGATATCGTAAGCGGCGAAGGAAGGCGCGCAAAAAACCACTTCGTCGCCGGCATCGCACACAATGCGCACGATGTCTTGCAGAATGGTTCCCGATCCGTTGTCAACCGAAACCATTTCGGCAGGCAGGCCGTTGTGCTTTGCAAGCTTTGCGCAAAGTTCTTCCTTGTAAAAATCGGGGTAGCGGTTCAGCGTTGTTGCGGCCTTGCTTATTGCCTTAATCACGGCAGCAGGTGGTTCCCAAGGGCACTCGTTTGATGAGAGCTTCACTGCGGTTTTGCCGCCTTGTTCTTCGGGGCACCCACCGGGGCGGTAGATGGGAATCAGGTCCATAACGCGACGCAGTTTAACACTCATGACTTCTCCTTTTTTGATTGAATTTTGCGGCGTGCTGGTAATTGCTCAGGGGAAATACAAGCACTGATTTATTTCCTTATTGTTACGTTAGGCAAAGTATTTTTCCTGTTCACAGGCTTGATAGACGAATAATTAATAAACGATTTCATCTATGAGTACGCTTTGTAACAAATCAAAAACGATGCTTTTTTGTAACGTTCACTTGTGAAACTGACCTCAAGATCAAGTCGTCCGAAACGGGACCAAGGATCAAACCATTGGCATGAAAAAGACAGGAGTAGGTATCATGAAAACCAACGAACTCGCTAACGCTCAGCTCACGAGAAGAACCTTTTTCAGGCTTTCCGCTGTCACTGCTTTCGGTGCGACCATCGTTGGCTTGGCAGGATGCAGCTCATCAAGCGCCGCCAGCAGCGCTGCGGCGGGCAGTTCAAGCGGTGGCACGCTGACCATGCTCAACTACGCCGACTGGATGGGCGTAAACGAGGTGGAGAGCTTCGCGAAGCAATATGGCTTTACCATTGAAGAGCTGCCAACGCCCGATGGCGGAACTACGGCATGGGTCAACACGCTTACCTCGAACAAAGGCACTTACGATTTCGCTCTGGCGGGAAACAATGTTGCCAAGCGCCTGAAGGAAAACAACTTGCTGGCCGATTTCGATGCAAGCAAAGTTCCGAATTTGAGCAAGGTTGCTTCTACGTACACGTCCGAATTCCCTTACGGCATTCCGTGCGAGCAGGGCAAGATCGGTTTCTATTACAACAAGAAGCTCTTGAGCACGCCTCCGACCTCGTACAAAGAACTTTTTGCTCAGGCTTCAAGCGATGCTCTGGCGGGCAAGATTCTTTTCCCCGCGTATGACGGCGACGTGCTTGACGCCGGCCTGCTTGCTTTGGGTTACGATGTTAACTCGGCAACGGCTGCACAAATCGAGGAAGCGCGCGATGCGGTGATTTCCATTAAGCCGTACGTCAAGGCGTTCATCGACTCGGGTGCTCCTTCTCAGATCATCGACGGATCCGCAGCTATTGCCGTTGGATACGATTACGACTATGCCTATGCGGCGCCTGAAAGCGAAGACATTGGCTGGATTGCTCCTTCCGAAGGCTGCCCGGGCTACCTTGACGGCTGGGTGCCGCTGGCTGGCTCGAAGAACCTTGACGCGGTGTACCAGTTCTTCAATTTCCATCTGGAAGATGAAAACTACGCCGACTTCATCAACACCACCATGGCTTCTTGGATTGTTCCCGAGGTAAAGAGCCTGCTTGACCCCGATGTGGCCAACTGTGAAGCGCTTGACCCCGAGAAGAACCCGGGTACGTTCTACACGCAAAATGATGCCGACAAGACCGCGCAATATGCAGCAGCTTGGCAGGCGATCCAAAATGCCTAGCACACCTGAAGCGGCAGCGGCGTCTTCTTCAACCGCTGTCGCCCAGGCCCCACTTCCGCGCAATGAAGGATTGGTGGACGGCACGCCGAAAATGGGTTTTGCGGAACGTCTTATTTTGGCGGCTCCCGATACCGTTATCACCGTGTGCTTGTTGATTATCCCGCTGTTCATTGTGTTGTTGTACTCGGTCTGGACGACCAACGCCACCACGTTGACGGTGGCGCCGCCCTTCACTCTTGATAACTTTGCAAGCATCATGCAGCCGATTTACCTTCAAGCGCTTGGGCGTTCTTTGTGGATTACCCTGGTCACCGTGGTGGGATGCATTCTTCTGGGCTTTCCTATTGCGTATTTCATTTCGCAATCGCCCAGTAAATTGCAAATTCTGCTGCTCTTGGCAATCATGATTCCTTTTTGGACCTCGTTCGTGGTGCGCACGTATGCGTGGCTGACCTTGCTTGCGCCCGATGGCATGGTGAATAATTGGCTGGTGTCCTTGCATATTATTGCCGAGGGTACCGACTTGCGTTATTCGCAGACGGCCATTTGCGTTGGCATGATTTACAGCTACCTGCCCATGATGATTTTGCCGCTGTACGCAACGCTTGAAAAGCTGGACACGAACTTGCTTGCTGCTGCGGCCGATCTGGGGAAAAGCTCGGTGCGGACGTTTTTCCAGGTGGTTGTCCCCCAGGCGAAGGGTGGCATTGCGGCAGGTTGTTTGCTGGTTGCTATTCCGGCGCTGGGCGAATATACCATTCCCGCAATTTTGGGCGGCGGAAAAACGCTCATGATTGGCAACGTGATTGCCAGCGAATTTACCACCACAGGTAATTATTCGCGCGGCGCGGCGCTTGCTGCCATTCTTCTGATCATCGTGCTTCTTGTTATCGCCATAACGCAGATCGTACAGCGCGTGGCGGCAAAAAGAGCGCGCGAAGCCGCACTGAAAGCAACGCAGGAGGAGAAGCAATGAAAAGCGTGCGTAATCATAAATTCATGGGACTTCTCACCGTTGGTATCTTGGTGTTCTTGTACCTTCCCATTGTCAATGTGGGGGCAAATGCGTTCAACGCGAATGAACATTTGCTATCGTGGGGCGGTTTCACGTTGCAGTGGTTCGAAGAAACGCTCACTTCGAAGGAGTTCCTTAACTCATTTTCGCAGGGGCTTACCATTGCTGCCGTTGTAATGGTTGTTTCTATCATTGTTGCGCTTTCCGCCGTTATCGGTTTTCGCGAATGGGGCGACAAAGCGCAGATCTTCCAAAGCTCGTCGATGTATCTGCGCCTCACACTGCCCGAGATCGTGCTGGTGGTGGGAACGCTTGCCATTGCGCGCCTTTTGGGCGTTAACCTGGGCGCTCCCTGGGTTGTTTTTGGCCAGGCGCTTATTTATTCAGCGTATGCGATGGTGATCATTCAGGCGCGCTTATCTACTATTGCCGATTTGTATGAAAACGCCGCTTACGACTTGGGCGCAACAACGTGGCGTTGCATGAAGACGGTGGTACTGCCGCTGCTGGCGCCTTCTATTCTGGTTGCCGCGCTTATGGTGTTCACGTTTTCGCTTGATGCGGTGGTTAGCGTTGTCTTTTTGGGCGGCCCACGCACCGAAACCGTGCCTATTTTGATCATGAACATGTTGAAGAAGGGCATTACGCCTGAAGTGAATGCCATTGGTGTTGTGGTTACGTTGTTTAACCTGGTTGTTCTGGCGATTATCGTGAAATTTGCTGGTTTCCGTTCGGTGGTTTCGGCTATGGGCGGATCTTCTGAAAAGGCTGCTTAGGAAAGCCGAATAAGCAGAAAGGATTGCACAATGTTGAGCAAGAACATTGAGAATAAGAGTGAGATGCCCCCTGAACGCAAAGATCCTTATGAGGGAGAGCGCGGTATTATTCTTGATGGCGTTACTAAAACGTATAGCAATGGATTCGAAGCCGTACATCCCACGTATCTTAAGATTGAGCAGGGAGAATTCTTTTCGTTGTTGGGGTCATCGGGTTCGGGCAAAACTACCATGCTCAAGATGCTCTCGGGTTTGGAATTTGCCACAACGGGCATTATCAGGCTTGATGGAAAGATTATCACCAACGTGCCTGCCAACAAGCGCGACGTGCACACGGTGTTTCAGAATTATGCGCTGTTTCCCCATATGAGCGTCCAGAAAAACATTGCTTACGGCTTGGAAGGGCGTCGCATTCCCAAGGACGATATTGCGAAGCGTGTAGCGCGCATGATTGATTTGGTGGAGTTGGGCGGCCATGAAAACGATAAGCCGGGCGAGCTTTCCGGCGGCATGCAGCAGCGTGTTGCCTTGGCGCGTGCCTTGGTGCTTGAGCCACGTGCGTTGCTGCTGGATGAGCCGTTGGGCGCTTTGGACTTGAAGTTGCGCCACCATATGCAAGAAGTGCTGAAAGACATCCATCAGAAAGTCGGCATTACCTTTGTGTATGTTACCCACGACCAAGAAGAAGCGTTTTCAATGTCCGACCGCATTGGCGTTATGACCAGCGGTATGTTGGAACAGGTGTCAACGCCGTACCAGCTGTACACCCAGCCAAAGACGCGTTTTGTTGCAACGTTTGTGGGTGCTTCGAATATCTTTGAAGGCGTGATCGAAGAAGCCATCGATCGACCTGCGGGCATCTATCGCGTTCGTTTCGATGTGACCGGCAAATCCTACGTGGTCAAAGGAACGCCGTACATGATTGCCGGCGCGCGCGTTTCGGGCGTGGTTCGACCCCAAATGGTGCGCGTTTCCCTTCTCGAAGACGCACCTTCGGGCGATTCCGACAGCGTTATGACCGTCCCCGTGCAGATTGTCAGCCAAACGTTTTTGGGCGGGTACAACAAGATTGCCGCAAAGGCGGGCGAGCAGGAGATTCTTTCCCATGCGTTTACCGTTGATCCCAGCATTTCCGGTGCTCAGGCTGCTGTGGCATCGTGGGATACGAAGGATATTTGGATCGTTCGCTAGTCCCTTTTCCGCGAAAACTAATCAATAAACCGCTTTTACGGTTGCTGTTTTGGGGTGCTTTGTGGGCACCCCTGAGCTCGGATTGTCTTTTTTGGGCGCGCGTTTGCCCGTATGGTTTTGCACGTTGCGAATCTAGGAAAGCTAAGAAAGAAAAGAGCAACAACTATGAATACACAGCTACAACCTAATGTCGTGGAAACATTTCCGTACGAGTTTTCCACGGAAGATCATGTTTGGATTCCCATGCCCGATGGCATTCGGCTTTCCGTGAAGCTTTGGAAGCCCGTGGCGCAGACGCCCGGCGAAAAATTCCCCGTGGTTCTTGAGGCCATTCCGTACAGAAAAGACGACGTGTGCCTGCTTGACGATACCGTTCGTTTTGATTACTTCGCAGGTCATGGCTATATTTGCGCTCGTTTGGACTTGCGCGGCAGTGGAGACTCCGAAGGCGCGCTTGAAGACGAATATTGCGTTCGCGAGCAGCTGGACATTTGCAGCGCCATTGCGTGGTTGGCGGATTTGCCCGAAAGCAACGGTAACGTGGGCATGACGGGCATTTCTTGGAGCGGTTTCAACTGCTTGCAGGTAGCACAGCATCGTCCCGCGGCGCTGAAAGGAATCATCACCGTATGTTCAACCGATGACCGCTACGATAACGACGTGCATTATATGGGCGGCTCACTTCTTGCGTTCTACCAGAATTGGTGGGGCTCTATTATGCATGCGTTCAACATTCGCCCAGCCGACCCCTTGCAGGTGGGCGACAAGTGGCGCCCGATGCAGATCGATCGCATGAACAAGAACTCGCAGCTTACGTCCATTTGGACGGCGCATCAAACGCGCGATTATTATTGGTTCCCCGGCTCGGTGTGCCAGGATTACAGCGCAATTGAGTGCCCCGTTTTGGCAGTAGGCGGCTGGCATGATGGCTACACCGACGCCATTATGCGTTTGGTTGACAACGACACAGCTCCTACCTGGGGTCTTATTGGACCGTGGGGGCACACGTGGCCCGAGCGCGGAATTCCCGGCCCCGTTATTGGTTTTTTGCAGGAGTGCTTGCGTTTTTGGGATCATTTCCTGAAGGGCGAAGAAACCGGCATTGAGAAAGAGCCGAAAATCCGTTACTACCAAATGGATGCGTGCAAACTTACGCCTGACCTGGATTATCGTTCGGGGCATTGGATGGGAACGGAAAGCCTGGGAAAGGGAAGGCGCATTGCGCGCTTGGCTTTTGACGCGAGCGAAGGACTCGTGTGCCCTGGTGCTAAGGGAAGCAGTGCGACGCGTGCAGCGAATGCTGCTGCGTCCGGCGCACCTGCTGCGGAGGCGCCCGTTGCGGCGGCGCCCGGCAGCACGATAAATCCAGGTATCGATGAGCATCTGGGAATCGATGCATCGCTTTTCGATGCGCTTGATCCGGCCCAGTATTGCGTTCATGCCAGCTCTTTGCTTACGGGTACGCAAGTTGACACGTGGCTTCCTATGGGCAGCCCCATTGATTTGCCAAGCGAGCAAACTCCCGATGACGTGCGTTCGCTTTGCTTCGATACCAGTGAGTTGACCAGCGATTTTGCTATTGCCGGTCAACCTGTTGTGCATTTGCGCGTTGCGGCAAGCCAGCCGTGGGCGTTTGCCTTTGCGCGCTTGAGCGATGTGTGGCCCGATGGCACCAGCCATCAAATCACGCGCGGAAACATGAATCTGACCCATTATTTGTCGCATCAATTCCCCGAAGATTTGGTTCCTGGACAGTTCTATGAGGTTGATATTCCGCTGAAAGTGATTGCGCAAACGGTTCCGGCGGGACACAAGATTCGCCTGGCGATTTCTACGAGCTACTGGCCGTGGATCTGGCCCTCAAGGCAGCCTGCGGCGATTGCCGTTGATACAGCTGGAAGCGCTTTGCTTTTGCCGGCCCCAGCCGATTCGGACGTTGCGCTGGGCGAACCCTTCGCGCCTGGTCAGATTGCACGAGGCGTTTCGTGCGAATGCGTGAAAAAGGGATCGCCGTTTACAGTGCGCACGTACAACGAAGAAACGGGCACCATGGAGTTTTCGCGTTCGACCGACGACGATTCGCTGCAGCGTAATCCAAGCGGCATGATCTTTGGTGACAAAAAGCACACGCGTTACTGCATCAACGAAAACGATCCGCTTTCTGCCACCATGGAAAGCGTTCGCTGCACCACGTTCAAACGCGACGACTGGGTTGTGGTAAGCGAAGTGGATTCTTGCATGAGCTGCACTTACGACGATTTTGTCATTACGACCGACACCAAGGTGTACGAAGACGAAAAGCTCATTCATTGCGAGTCACATACTGAAATAATTCCACGCGTGTTCAATTAATGAGGTTGTGATGTCGTTTTCTTCGAAAGACATATGTTGCGAATCGACGGGCGTTGTGGCAGGTGAATGCGCTGTTGCGGACAATCGGACTGCAAGCGGTTCGGCGGAAGGTCGGGCCGCGGGTAGCGCGCACAAAGCAGCCGAGTCGCGGTCTGCCGCCCATGCATCGGGAAAAGAATCGTCGCTGCGGGGAAGATCGGTTGTGCGGCAATACGCCGATCTTTTCCGCGCGCCCGGCGTGGCGCCGCTTGTTCTTGCCATGATTGTTGCCCGCATGCCCACGGGGTGCACCACCATGCTTTTGGTGCTTTTCGTGGGCATGGATTACGGTGCGGCAACGGCAGGCGCTGCTTCGGCGGCCTGGACGATAGGGTTGGCGATTCTTGCCCCCTACCTGGGAAGATTAGTTGATCATGGTTTCGGGCCGCGCACACTGCGCATCACCGCGGTTGCGGACGCCCTTTCGATAGCGGCCCTTATCGCCCTTGTTTTCTTCCAGGCGCCTGCGTGGACGGTTCTCATCGCTTCTTTTTTGAGCGGGGCGCTGAATCCTCCGGTGTCGGGAACAACGCGGTCTTTGTGGAAGATGCTGGTGGGTGATGAGCTTTTGCCAGTTGCGTATAGCTTTGAGATTTTGCTTATTGATACGCTCTATGTTTCCGGTCCGCTTCTGGCAAGCGTGTTCATTGCTTTTGGCATTCCCCAGGTGGGCATGGCGGCCACAACGGTCTGTTTAGTTGTGGGAACAATTGTGCTTGCGGCTTCCAAACCGGTGAAGCGTTATGCGCAGTGGGGTCACGATACATGGCTTGAACAAACGCAGAATGACCAGGCGCAATCGGATAACGCGCAAGTGAAAAATACGCCAACGGGCCAGGTGACGCTCTTGCGCCATCCGGCGGTATGGGCGGTTCTTATTGCCTGCATGGGCGCAATGATGTTTTCCGGTTGGATGGAAACGCTTATCCCGCTGCATTTCAGCGCAAAGGGGGCATCGGCCGAAGGAAGCGTGCTTATCTCCTTGTGGTCGGTGGGGTCAATCGTGGGCGTTTTAGGCTTCGTTCGCATTCAACCAGCGCTTTCGCGCTTGAGCCTTGCCAAGCAGTTAGTGCTGTTCACAGCGCTGTATTTATTGCCCACCACGGCGGTTGTGTTCATTTCGGGCGATGGCTTTTGGGCGCTTTGCGTATGCATGACGCTTGTTGGCGTGTTCGTATCGCCTTGCACGAATTTGCACTACCAGGTGGGCGGTCAGCAGGCTCCCGATTGCCAGCATGCCGAGATGTTCTCGTGGCTTAATACGGCAACAAGCGCTGGTATTTCTCTGGGGGCGTTGTTAGCGGGAAACGCCATTGAGATTGTGGGGTCGCAAATTGCCTTCGATCTTCCCTTTATTTTTGTGGTTATCTCGCTTGGAGCTGCGCTTTTGCTGCAAAAGTTCTCTCGTGTGAAGCGCGCGGAGTAGCGCCCGGCTTGCCAGCTTTTTTGAAGGTGGCGCGGGAGAAGGTGGCGCAGGAATGCGGTGAAGGAAAGCGCGTTGCACTAAATGGCAAAGCTCAATCCATCGGCGGCAGCTTGTACGCGCCCGTTGTATTGTTCCAGGTAGACGTTGAGTTCGCGCAGGGTGATGGGCTCCATGTAATGCATGGCCAAATGCGTGAGGTATATTTTCTTTGCATCTAGCTCAAAGCCCTCTTCAATGCAGCTTTGCACACTGTGGTGCGCTTGTTGCGCGGGGCAGTCTTTCCAATACGTTGCATCCATGGCAAGTATGTCAACGCCGCGCACGCGTTCTGCTGTTTCTGCAGGTAGACGCCCCGTATCGCTTGCGTAGAACAGACGCGTGTCGCTGGTTTCAATCAGGTAGCCATACGTTCCCGCTGTGTGCGTTACCGGCAGAGCGGTGTAGCGCACGCCGTCGAACTCGTGAGTGGCAAACGGCTCCACCACGTGCTCGTCGAGCGCATAACTCATGTAATGGAACTCGGTGTTGATCTCGTTGAGCGTAAGTGCGCTGCCGAATGTGGGGATGGCATGGCGCGTGCGCAGCTGCATCATGTACTCCATTTCGCACAGGCCGCTTACGTGATCGGAGTGGCAATGCGTGAAAAGCAGCTGGTCAACGGCGCGCACGTTTTCGCGAATAAGCTGGTGGCGCGTGTCGGGCGGCGTATCGATAAGCAGCGTGCCAGTGGGGAAGGTCTCGGCGGCGGAAGTGAGATTGTTGCTGGTGGGAAACGCAGCGGCGGAGGCGGGGAAGGTGTCGCTTGCGGTCGCGCTACTGGCTTCGGCGGGGAAGGCGTCGCCCGCGGTAAGTCCCAACTGCGCGCGCAACTCAGCGCTCACGCTGGGAGCGCCTGCTCCGCGCACCATAACGCCGCAGTCGCCGCGGCGAATGGCGGGATTCTCGCGCGCTTCTTGGCAGGCGGCGCAGTCGCAGAAGAAGGCGGGAATGCCGCATCCGGCTCCGGTTCCCATAAACGTGAAGATGTGCTTTTTCATGGCTGACCTTGCCTTTCTGCGGTGCTGCCTGTACTCGCGTGTAGCAGTGCTGGCGGCTTGCGAGTTTGTCCCTTCGCTTTCGCGAGTTCATTCCGTAGAAGTATATCGCTTTTACGTGGGGTGCTTCTTGGATTCCCGCTGCTTGTTTCTTGCGGCGCCGTCACTGGCCGCTTGCCCCGTCGTTCCCATTGCTCCCGTCGCTGGCAACCCACGCAGCCGCCATCGAGCGCCTGCTCTTGCCGCCCGTCCTTCGAACTCCCGCCGCTTGTCCGCCGCTGCCCGTTTAAATCGCGCATTTCTCCACAGATAACCCATTTCCCCTGCATGAATCGCAGCTATTAGATATAATCCACCACCTGGAGCACCCTGTTCATTTTTAAGGCGCTTCATGCAAACGCGTGCGAACTTGATGCGGCAGGCGCCTGCATGAAATTGCCAGGAACGGCGCGAGCTTGGCTCTTTGCGACATAAGCCCAGCGTAAACCGCGAACATCGTGTTTCGCTTGCGGTATTTTCTCGTTCCGCAGGCACGTAAAAGTGATAGGAAAAAACGAGAGAAGCGAGAAGAAGAGGAAAGGTAGATGACTAAAGGTGAAAAGCAAGGGCTTTTTCAGCGTATCGTGAAAAAGCCTAGCATGGACACCGAGGTGGATGTCAATGCCCCGGGTGTTGAAGTAGTAAAGTCGCTTTGCTATTTCTGCCATGCTAACTGCGGCGTCATCGCTTATGTCAAAGATGGCGACGTAATTAAGATCGAAGGCGATCCGAATTACTCCAACCAGGGCGGCCTTTGCTGCCGTGGCACGAGCGCTTTGAAGCACGTCAATCACCCCGCTCGCGTGAATCACGTGCTTAAGCGCGTGGGCGAAAAGGGCGAAGGCAAGTGGGAGCAGGTTGACTACGACACCGCTATCAAAGAGGTTGCCGAAAAGCTCAACCAGATCAAGGCCGAAAGCGGCGCAGAAGCTGTTGCTTCCGCCGGTGGTACCACCCGTACCGACGACTGGGCGCGTCGCCGCTTCCTGAACCAGTTCGGCACGCCTAACGGTTTCCACAATGCACTTCTGTGCTGGATCCCCACGTTCATGGCTGAAACCTGCGTTGCTGGTTGGTCTCCGTTCGAAACCGACCTGGGCGGTGCACGTTGCTTGATTCTGTGGGGCATGAACCCCGGCGCTTCCAGCCTGCCGTCCATGCACGGTTACTGGGATCTGTGCCACGATGGCATGAAGACTATCGTTGTTGACCCGCGCTACTCCGAGACCGCTGCAAAGGCCGACTTGTGGCTGCCGCTGCGTCCCGGTTCCGACGCCGCCCTGGCGCTGGCCATGTTGAACACCATTATCATGGAGCGTTTGTACGACAAAGATTTCGTGGCAACTTGGTGCGACGGCTTCGAAGAGCTCAAAGAGCACGTGAAGCCTTACAACGCACGTTGGGCTGCGCCCATCACCTGGCTTTCTGCCGACCAAATCAAGCAGGCAGCTCGCCTGTACGCCAAGAATACCCCTGGCTGCATCCAGTGGGGCTGCACGTGGGACCAGCTGGGTCGTTCTTCGACCACCGCTTCTCATGCGCTGGCTTTGATTCGCGCCGTCTGCGGCAACCTGGAAGTTCCCGGTGGCGACGGCATGCCTGGTCCGGCACTGAACTACCTGACCGACGAAGAGCTGGAACTCAACGAGCTTTTGCCCGAAGAGCAGAAGGCAAAGCAGATCGGCTCCAACAAGTTCAAGCTGGCTTCTTGGCCTGGCTATCAGCTGATTTCCGACAACGCTAAGCGTACGTGGGGCAAAACGCTTCCGGCAGAATGGTTCTGCGAAGCACACGGCCCCAGCGTGTTCAAGGCAATTTTGACCGGCGATCCGTACCCGGTGCGCGCCCTGATCAACTGCGCTACCAACCCCATGATGTCCTACGGTGACTCCAAGATGGTTCTGCAGGCAATCAAGAAGGTTGAATTCCTGGTTGTTGTTGATTACTGGATGACCCCCACTGCGCTGTTCGCCGACTACGTGTTCCCGGCAGCTGGCGCGCTGGAGCGTCCGGTCATCGTGACCCACTACGGCGCTACCGACTCGCTCATGGGCGGCCGCCGCGCAATCCAGCCGAAGTACGACCGTCACACCGACATGACGTTCTTCCGCAAGCTGGGTCTGGCCTGCGGTCAAGATCCGGCGAACTGGCCTTGGGAAACCGAAGAAGAAGCCTACTACGCCATCATGCAGCCTATTGGCCTGCCGGTGAGCTCGTGGGATGAGTTCGTTGAGAACATTCGCATGTACTATCCGCCGCTGCACCAGAACAAGTTCATTACGAACGGCGGCTTCTGGACTCCTTCCGGCAAGGTCGAGTGCAACTCCTCCATTCTGCGTGAGCTGGGTTATCCGGGCATGCCCACCTACTTGGGTTGCTCCGAGAACGAAATCGACGACCCCGAAGTGGCCGCCGAGTACCCCATTGTTCTTACCACCGGTGGCGGCTTCATGCCGTATCACCACTCCGAGCATTTCAACATGCCCGAGATTCGCTACCTGTCTCCGGATCCGTACTTCAGCATCAACCCCGAGCTGGCCGAGAAGCTGGGCATCAAGCAGGGCGACTGGTGCTGGCTCGAAACGCGTCGTGGCCGCATTAAGATGCGCGCCGACGTTGAGCCCGTATGCGACCCGCGCGTGGTCTTCGCGCCGCGTGGCTGGTGGTTCCCCGAGCGCGATGGCTCCGCTGACCTGGACAACCCGTTCGGCTGCTTGGAGTCCAACGTTAACGTTCTGACCTCAGTCGATGACGAGCACTGCGACCCCATGGGCGGCTCTTGGGCCAACCGTGGCCTGATGTGCAAGGTCTACAAGGTCACCGAAGAAAACGAGCGGACCGCTGCCGACAACGCCTTCTCTATTCCGGGTTCCGACCCTGTGAAGAGCATGGACGTGAAGGAAGCCGTGCATCGTATGCCCAGCGACTTCATCAAGGCGCGCGAGGACGTTCCCTTCGAATGGCCGCAGCCTGAAATCGAAGTGCCGGAAGGCTACGAGTGGGTGTGGCAGAACAACTCGCTGTATCGCAAGGACAACCACTTTAGGTTGGACGCTTCGGGCTGGTTGATTAACCCGCGCACCAAGGGCTACCACGATGCAACGTACTGCTATCGCTACGATGCGAACGCGCAGTGCCTGGTAGACGATGCCACGGGCGATCGCTACGACATGTCCTACAACAAGCTGGCTCCCGTAATCGCGGGCGTTCAGACGTATCCGAACCAGGATGCTCCGTATGCGGTTCCTGAGAACCTGACCTGGGATAGGGAAGCAGGCTACGCTCGTCTGGGCGACAAGCCTTACATCTACGATCCCAACAGCGGTTGGTTGATGGATCCGGCCACCATGGCTTACCACGATGCGAACTACGGTTATCGTTACGATGCCGCAGGTCAGTGCCTGGTAGACGATGCCACGGGTGCAAAGTACGACATGTCTTACAACCCCTTGTCTTAGAAGCGATCGAGTAGGAAGGAATTAACATGACCCGTTACGCTATGGTCATCGACAAGCGTCGCTGCATCGGTTGTCATTCCTGCACGGTTGCCTGCCGTACGTGGAACAAACTGCCGATTGATATTATCTACAACCCGGTTCTGACCGAGGGCGTTAAGGGCACGTGGCCCAACGTTCATCGCGAGTGGACCCCCATGCTGTGCCAGCACTGCGCAAAGCCCGCATGCGTTCCTGCTTGCCCCACCGGCGCAAGCATCCAGGACGAAGACGGTACCGTTTGGGTTGACTACAAGAAGTGCATGGCCTGCAAGGTGTGCGTCAACGCCTGCCCCTATGGCATGCGCGATGTATCCAAGACCGAAGAGTTCTTCCATCGTTTCGTGCGCAAGTGCACGTTCTGCCGCAACGCGCGTCAGCTTGACCCCGATGCGCAGCCGTACTGCGTGAAGACGTGCCATCAGAAGGCGCGTATCTTCGGCGACCTGGACGACCCGAACTCTGAGGTTTCGAAGATTGTCGCTTCCGTGAAAACGGAGCGCTTGCTGGAGGATTTGGGCACCGAGCCGCAAATCTATTACGTACCTGACATGGGAGGTAGGCTCTAATGCGTCATCATTATTGGGAATGGCCCATTGCCACCTATCTGTTCCTTGGTGGTATGGGCGGCGGCATGTTCTTCTTGGCCGCTGTGCTTTCGTTCTTTGTTATGCCCGAGCAGGCAGCCTTGGTTGGCTCCGCTCTGGCATGGCCGACGTTCTTTGCGTTGGTGTGGCTGGCTGTTGGCTGCTTCTTGCTGGTTTTCGAGTTGGGTCAGCACTACGCGTTCGTGTACGTGTTCTTTAACTCGATGACCTCGGTTATCGGCCACGGCGCGCGTTTGCTGTGCGTTGCGTTGATCTTCGGCCTGTTCTGGTGGATTTCTTATCTGCCGTGGGAATGGATTGCGCCGCTGGCAGGCTTCTTCGCCACGTTCCGTGTGCTCAATCTGGCACTGGCTGGCCTTGCTGGTTTCTGCATCATGCTCTACACCGGCATTCTGTTCTCTACCCTGAAGGCTCACTCCTTCTGGGCAACCCCGGCACTGCCGGTGCTGTTCACGGTTTCCGCTCTGTCCACCGCATGCGCTTGCACCATGCTGTGCCTGGGCTTCACGGGTCTGTACCCGAACGTGGGCATCTTTGGTCAGGCTGCCATTGCGTTCGTGGGCTTTGAGATTCACGAACTGTTGCACACGCTGGACATCATTTTGATTCTTGCCGAGCTGACCGTGCTGTTGCTGCTGGTTCTGTCGCTGATGTGCGCGGGCAACAAGGTTGCTCACGACGCAGCTGCTCGCTGGGTGCGCGGCTCCTACGCTCCGCTGTTCTGGCTGGGCATGGTGTGCTGCGGCCTGGTGCTTCCGCTGCTGCTGAACATCATTGGCATGAGCACGCCCGCTGCTGTGCTGGCTCTGTGCGGCGGCTTGCTGCTTCGCTTCCTTATCGTGTTCACCGATGACCGCGCGGAGATTCCTGGCGAGACCAGGTACTTCAGCCGTCTGAAGCAGCCTGGTACGGAATTCATGACGAAGTGGGCTGACGGCGAGAACATCTACTAAGACGTTTCTGGCTTAACTCAAAGGGGCCTGACTCACGCTGCGAGTCGGGCTCCTTTTTGCTAGAATCGGGTGTGTGCTTTTGCGGGGTTGCTTGCTAAGGCTGGCTCTTTAGGGCGCTATGGCGCCGGGTGCGTTTGGTCAAAAGCCATGCGTTTTGCGGGACGGCGCATGCGCGGCGCTGTTGGTGCCGCGGAGCAGGCGGCGTTCGTGTCGAATCACCTCGAAATCTGTGAAATGACCTGGGCATTTGGTAGATTTTGGAGTGATGAAAAGGGAAGGGGAAGGTTCCGATGGAGACCACGTATTCATTCGAAGATGTGCTTACGGGTGCAACCGTTGCATGTGGGTATCCGTATTTGCAGAGCCATTATGTGGAGAAGTCTGCGGGCGCGATTCCGTGTGAGTCGGTGTTTTTCCCTGGTTGCAGTTTCATCAATTACGGGTTGCCCCTGGTCAAGGCGGTGTACGACACGCTGCGTCAAGCGGGAAGCGTGCAGGGAATCTCGCTTTTGTGCTGCGGGAAAATTTTGTCGTACGAGCCGGGCGGCGATGAGCTGCGCGCTCATTTCGAGCAGCAGTTTCGCGATCATCTGAAGGCGGCGGGCGTGAAGCGCCTGGTGGCGGCATGTCCGAACTGCGTTGTGGCGTTGCGTACCGCGTGTGCGGCCGACCCCGCCACGAAAGACATACAGGTAGTGGCGTTGCCGCAAGAGTTGGCGCGCTTGGGATATCGCATTGACCCCAGTGTGGCGCAAAACGTGGCGGTATTGGGTTACCCCGAAGGAGCGGCGCCCAATAACGTGGTGTTTTGCCCGCACGATTCCTGCCCCGATCGTGAGATGGGGGAATTTGCGGAAGGCATGCGTCTTTTAGCGGAGAATCTTCCCGTGGTTGAGGCGGCGCATCATGGGCGCAAGTCCGTGTGTTGTGGATCGCTTCCGCGTGCGGCAGGAAAGTTCGATGCGGCTGACAAATGCGCGCAGTTGTGCGGTTCCGAGAGCGCTGCTGCAGGTGCGTCAGCCATTATCACACCGTGCGTGAGCTGCTCGTTTCAGCTGACGGTGGCGCAGCACGAGGTTCCCGTGTTCCATTACCTGGAGCTTCTTTATGATTGGCGCATTGATTGGGCGCATGCGGATATGTACATGAAGCTGCGATTCTTGTTCGATGACGTGCCTCATAAGACGGGCGCGCAAGCAAGCAATCGCGCGTTTGTCGCGCTGGGCGGCGCTGCGGATGCGGCGCGTTCCAGCAATGCTGCGGATGGCGCTGACGCCGGTGACGCTGCGGCGAATACGGTCGCGGCAGACGCCGGGTCGGACGCGATGCCCGCGATGGAGAATGAATAAATGCAGGAGCAAGATAACATGATTGAGCGCAATGTGGACGAAAACATGGAATGCGCCGCGTGCGGCGAAGGCGCTGTTGCGGATGCGTACGACGTAGCCGGCGCCGTGGCAAGCGATGTGCCTGCAGATGGCGGCGCTGCGGAAGAAACACCGAACCGCCAGGTCAAACGCACGAACTGTCACTTCTGCGGCTATCTTTGCGGTTTTCTTGCCACGGTGGAGAACGGCCGCATTGTAGACTTGAAAGTGGACCCTACGCGCTATCCGTACAGCGAGAAAACGCTGGCGGGGTGCCGCCGTTGGCGCATGAATTTGCAAACGCTCGACGCTCCTGATCGCGTGAATTATCCCCTGAAGCGCGTGGGCGACCGCGGCAGCAACAGGTGGCAACGCGTGAGCTGGGATGAAGCGCTCGATGACATTGCCACGCGCCTGCAAGATTTAGCGGAAAAGCACGGCCCCGAAACGCTTGCGTCCATGATTGGCGGCCCGCATACGTCGTTTTGGCCGCTGCACCGTTTCCTGAACTTGTTCGGCACGCCGAACAACATGGGTATTGGGCAGATTTGCTGGAACCCGCGCATCTGGATGGACGTCATTACGTTTGGTTGGACGGTGGAAGCCGATATTATCCCGGGGCTTACGGAATGCCTGTTCATTTGGGGCACGAACCCAGCCGATTCCGATAATTCATCGTTTTGGCAATTCTTGCGCGAGTACTCGAAGGAAGAAATGGGAACGCTCGTGGTCATTGACCCGTGCTATACGCGCATGGCGTCGCTTGCCGCGCGCTGGATTCCCGTGTTGCCCGGCACCGATGTTGTTTTTGCGTTGAGCCTGCTCAACGTGATAATCGAGGAAGATCTATACGACCACGAGTTCGTTGAAACGTGGTGCCATGGCTTTGGCGAGCTGGCAGAGCATGTGAAGGCGTTCCCGCCGGCTGTTGCCGCACCGCGCTGCGGTGTTTCCGAAGATGACATTTATTTCGCGGCTCGCACGTTTGCGAATGCGCGCGCATCTGCCCTTGTTTCCGGTCGTGGCATTGATCAGGTGGGTCGCAACGTTTCCCCTTGTCATCGTGCAATTTGCTGCTTGCGTGCCATTACCGGCAACTTGGACAAGCCCGGTTCGTGCGTAATTATGGACAAGAGCGATTTCGTGCCCGAAGTCGATCTGGAAATGGCCGATCACCTGGCACCCGAGCATCGCGCGCGCAGTTTGAACTCGCTGCGCCCCGATGGCACGCCGCTGCAGAGTTACCCTGGCTTCGAGTTCATCCGCAAGTTCACGGAGCGCATTGATGGCAAGGTGCTTCCTGAGCGTTACCTTACGGCGGCGCACCCCGATTTCGTGTTGCACGCCATGGAGACCGGCGAGCCGTATCCCGTGCGCGCGTTGATTGTGGAGGCCACGAATCCGCTGTTGACGTATGGCGATACGCATCGTGTGTTCAACGCGCTTATGTCGTTGGACCTGATTGTGGTGCTGGATTACTTCATGTCGGTAACGGCGTCGATTGCTGATTACGTGCTGCCGGCTGCGCAGGCCATGGAGCGCCCCACGTTCCAGGCGCACGGCGGCGTGGCGAACATCGGGTACGGTGGCCCGGCGGCTGTTGAGCCGTATTACGAGCGCAAGACGGATTACGATTTCTTTCGCCTTTTGGGTCTGCGCCTGGGTCAGGCAGAGTTTTGGCCCGATGAGACGTTTGCGAATGCGCTGCGCACCACGCTGGCGCCTGCGGGCATGAGCTACGAAGAGTACTGCGAGACGGGCATCTACACGCGCAAGCCCGATTATTACAAGCATTTGCGTGTGGACGAATCGGGTCGCTACCTGGGCTTTGGCACGTCAACGGGCTTGGTAGAGCTTGCAAGCGAAGAGTTGGCTGCGCTGGGCGGGCAGCGTCTTCCCCTGCCGGGCGAGCCCGCTGTTCTGTGCACGGGCGACACGCTTGCGAAGGGTGCGCACTTGAAACTGGTTACTGGTTCGCGCAAGCAGCCGTATAACGCGTCCATGTACTTCAACAACGCGGCGTTCCGTAAGCAAGTGAGCGTTCCTGTGGTGGAGATGAGCGCCGCCACGGCCGAGAAGCTGGGATTTGCGGCGGGCGATTGTGTGTATTTGGGCACCGATAACGGTCAGGCGCGCTTCCAGGTGAAGTTGGCGAAGATGCGCGACGACTTGTTGAGCGCCGATTATGGCTGGTGGCACCCGGAATATACGCCGGGGGCGCCGGATTTTGGCGGCATGTGGGAGTCTAACATCAACTGCCTGACCTCGTGCGCTCGTGCCGAAGGCGAGGAAATGATTGGCACGTGGTCGTATAATAATATCGACTGTGTTATTTGGAAATCGGACGAGCCGCTGACCTTCTCGTATGAAGAGGGGCACTCGTATACGGGCGCGCCGTGGACGGAAGTTGAGCCGGACGCGGGCGCGCAAGTGCAATAGAAAGGAAGTCGCATGACGGAACAAACAGTACAGAAGGAAGCATTGCTGCTTTTTAGCAAGCCTCCCATTCCTGGTAAGGTAAAAACGCGTCTGACCAGGAAGTTTGGCGGTTTTTTGAACGATAAGCAGGCGGCTGAGTTCTTCAAGCGTTGCCTATATGACGTGGCTGAGACGTGCATGCATGCCCTGATTGAGCTTCAGTACGCAAACGATGACGCAATTGCTGCCGATCCTGCCGCACAGAAAATCCAGTATGACTTCTTCATTGGTTGCCCCGAGGACCATTTGCAGCTGATGAAGGACACGTTCAACGAAATTGGTCCGTGGCCCATGGAAATTCATTACGTGACCGACCACGGCAAGACATTCGACGACCACTTCGACGACGCATTTGGCCAGATTTTTGACATGGGCTACGACTGCATCGTGTCCGTGGGTGGCGACATTCCCACGTTGCCGAAGGACCATCTGTCGCAAAGCTTCCAGTGGCTCGAATACTTCCGCGCGCAGGGTACACCGGGCGTGGTGCTGGCGCCGTGCCAGGAATGCGGTACGTCGCTTGTGGGCTTCCATTGCGACACCCCCATCAACCATCAGGGCGTTTACTACAATCTGGACGGCAAGCCCGCGTTGGATGCCTACGTTGAGAAGATTGATGCCGAGAACCTTCCGTGTGCGTACTTTGCGCCTATCGCCGACGTTGACGAGGTGACCGATCTGGCTCACGCCATTTCGTGCCTGAAGGCCATGAAGCGTGCTGCTCAGTATCAGCCAACCATTCGCGTGGCGCAGCGCGTGCTGGATTGGGTTGATTTCATGGGTATCACCATTTCCACGCCGCCCAACGACGAGCATGATCCGCGTCAGTATCTGGATAACCCCGACGGCACGCATTATTACCCCGAAGGGGAAGAGGAAGGCGCGCCTGCAGCGGAGTAGCGGCTCTTCTTTGCGTCGGGCTGCACTTGTGGGTAAGGCGGCCTTGCGAATGCGGCAATTTTGTTGCTGCAGGAGCGAAACGTGGTGTTGAACAGGAGCTTCAAGATTTAAATGATTGAACGAAAGGCGACTTTTCGTGGAACATCTCTATAACACGCTGGCGTTGTGCCCGCATTGTTTGAAATCGCTCAAGGCGGATATTTACGCCGATGACCAGGGCGTGGTGCGTATGGCGCGTACCTGCCCCGAGCATGGCCCCATTACTACGCGCGTGTGGCCCGAAAAAGAGCACTTCAAGTGGATAACAAGCGGCGCCATGCCGAAAGTTGCGCCGCGTAACACGCTGCCCGCCACGGCGCCGTGCCCGTATGGGTGCGGTACGTGCGCGCGCCACGAGCGTCGCGGCACGCTTATCGAAATCGAGGTCACCACGAGCTGCAACTTGAAGTGCCCCGTGTGTTTTATGAGCGCCGATACGAATAAGCACGATCCCACGCTCGACGAGATCCGCGCCATGTATCAAGTGATTGCAAATGCCGTGGGAACCGATGGCGCCGTGCAAATCACCGGTGGCGAGCCCACGTGTCGCAAGGACTTGATGGATATTATCCGCATGGCACGCGAAATGGGCTTCTGGGGTGTTGAGTTGAATACAAACGGCCTGGTCATTGCTGCGCGCGATGGCTACATTGAGCAGCTGCGCGATGCGGGAATTACCGGCATCTTCCTGTCCTTCGATGGCTTGACGGGCAAGGTGTACGAAGAAACGTGCGGACGCGACATTCTGGACATCAAGCTGAAGTGCATCGAGCGTTGCCGCCAAGCGGGTGTGCAAGTGGTGCTGTGCATGACTATCCTGGAGGGTCTAAACGTTGGCCAGCTGGGCGACGTGCTGCGCTATGCCATGGACAACTCCGATGTTATTGCGGGTCTTGCGTTGCAGCCGGCGTTCTCGTCGGGTCGCTTCGACACGGAATTTGTTGACAACATCAATGCCGGCGACGTTATTCAAGAGCTTGCAGCGCAGTCCGATGGCTTGCTGGACGTGTACGACATTTGGCCGCTGGGTACAAGCAATCCCTTGTGCGATACGGGCGTTTTCCTGGTAAAAGATGCAGAAGCCGCCGAGCATCCCAGTGGATTTTATCCGGCATCGCGTCGCATGAGCTACGAAGAATACACGGCAGGCTTCAGCCCCGATTCGCCGCAAGGTTCCGTGTTCCTGGACATTCTTGCGAAGAAGGGCGTGTATGTGCGCGATGGCCTGTCCATTGTGATCATGGACTACATGGATGCGTGGACCATGGATATCCAGCGCTTGCGCGAGTGCTCCATGACCGTTGCTATGCCCGATGGGCGCGCGATTCCATTCTGCTCGTATCACTTGACGAACTCTGCGGGCGAGCGCGTATATCCGCCCTGGTGCAAAGAAGAGTTGCGCCATTTGCATCACTAATCTAAAACTCAAAAAGCCGTTCACACGAGCGGCTTTTTTGTTGACAAATTACCCCACCTTTTGTCAACAAAGGTGAAAAAGTGACGGGGTCTTTTTCACCTTTTGCGATCAGTTGCCTGCTTGCGACGAAGGCGGCACGGGATTCGCCGAACGGACTTCGCTTGGATAGTGCTTCTTCTGGTTTGTAACTCGCTCGGCCCATCCAAAACGTCGCACGTCGGCTCCGCCCTCGCCGGTCGCCTTTTTTGCGTGCGGGACGTTGAGGTTCCGTCCTTAAGGGAATCGCGGTCAGGTAGGGAAGCTTTCTTTGTTGCGGTTGGCGGGGGAGTAGTAAAATGAAAAAATGTGCAACTAGACCCTCGTTTCGAGAGGAATCCCATGGCAAATGCTACCAACGAGGCGCAGCGCGCTGAACTTCACAAGACCATCTGGTCCATCGCCGACGATTTGCGCGGCAGTGTGGATGGCTGGGACTTCAAACAGTACGTCTTAGGTACGCTCTTTTACCGATTCATCAGCGAAAACTTATGTGATTACCTGAACGCAGAAGAGGCAGCGGCGGGCAACTTCGACTTCGACTACGCGAAGCTTCCCGACGAAGAGGCAGAATATGGGCGCGAAGTGACTGTGAAGGATAAAGGCTTCTTTATTCTGCCCAGTGAGCTTTTTTGCAATGTTACCGCCAACGCTGCCAACGACGAAAACCTCAACGAAACCTTGGAGCGCGTGTTCAAGAACATTGAAGGCAGTGCGGTGGGCACCGAATCAGAAAACGATCTTAAAGGCCTGTTCGACGACATGGACGTAAACTCTGCCAAATTGGGCAACACCGTCGTCGAGAAGAACGCAAAGCTTGCGGCCTTGCTTCAAAAAATCGGCAGCTTGGATTTTGGGGGAAGCTTCAAGGACAATCGCATTGATGCTTTTGGCGATGCCTACGAATTCCTCATGAACATGTATGCCACCAATGCGGGTAAATCGGGCGGCGAGTTCTTTACGCCGCAGGAAATTGGCGAGCTTTTGGCGCGCATCGTGCTCATCGGCCGCGATGAGGTCAATAAGGTGTACGACCCAGCCTGCGGTTCGGGATCGCTTTTGCTGAAGTTTGAGAAAATCTTGGGTCAGGACAAGGTGCGCAAGGGCTATTTCGGCCAGGAAATCAACCTGACCTCGTTCAACCTGGCACGCATCAATATGTTCCTGCATGACATCAATTTCGACAAGTTCGATATCCAGCTGGGCGATACGTTGAAGGACCCTAAACACTGGGATGATGAGCCATTCGATGCAATCGTTTCGAATCCCCCCTATTCTATCAAGTGGGAAGGCGACTCTAATCCGCTCAATATCAACGATCCGCGCTTTAGCCCCGCAGGCGTGCTGGCGCCAAAGTCAAAAGCGGACCTCGCGTTTGCCATGCATATGCTCAGCTGGCTTTCTACGGACGGCACGGCAGCGATTGTCGAGTTTCCGGGCGTGCTCTACCGTGGTGGCGCCGAGGGCAAAATACGAAAGTATCTTATTGCCAACAACTTTGTGGATACCGTTATCCAGCTGCCGCCCGACTGTTTCTTTGGTACGTCAATCGCAACGTGCATCATCGTCTTAAAGAAGGCGAAGAAGACGAGCGACGTTCTTTTTATTGACGCGTCGAGCGAATTCAAGCGCTATGACACGCGCAACCATGTGGAGCCCGAGAATATTGAGCACATCATCGCCGCCATTGAAGCGCGTGAAGATGTGGATTATTTCTGCAAGGCTGTTTCCAACGATGACATTGTTGCCAACGATGCCAATCTGAGCGTGAGCAGCTATGTGGAAAAGGAAGACACACGCGAGCAAGTTGATATCAAAGTCCTGAACGCGGAGATTGCTCACATTGTGGCACGTGAACAGGAGCTTCGCGAAAAAATCGACGCCATTGTAGCCGATCTGGAAGGAAAGTGATTCCCAGTCTGCGTCACTACGGTAAAAATCAAGGGCGCATAGGGCGCTCTTCAGATAAACGCGAAGGAGGGATACCATGACACATCAGACACGAGTAGCACACAATCAAGCAGAGAGTATCAAATTATTCGAAAGCAGGCAGATTCGCTCTGCGTGGAACGACGATGAGCAGGAGTGGTACTTCTCCATTGTTGATGTGGTGGGGGCGCTTACCGACAGCGCCGACTATCAGCAAGCAAGAAAGTATTGGAACAAACTCAAGGAACGTCTGAACAAAGAAGGTAGTCAACTGGTGACAGATTGTCACCAGTTGAAATTGGTCGCTGCAGACGGCAAAAAACGTGCAACCGACGTTGCCACCACGCAGGGCATTTTGCGTATCATCCAGTCTATTCCCTCTAAGAAGGCGGAGCCTTTTAAGCTGTGGCTTGCCCAGGTGGGTGCGGAGCGCATCGATGAGACTATCGACCCCGAGCTTGCCATAAACCGCGCGCTGGAAACGTACCTGAAAAAGGGCTACTCCGAAGGGTGGATTCGCCAACGCCTGCTGGCAATTGACATCCGCAAGGAGCTCACCGATGAGTGGCGCCAACGCGGAGTTGAACAGGGAAAAGAGTTCGCCATTCTAACTAATGACATCACGCGCGCGTGGAGTGGGCTTTCTACCCGTGAGTACAAGAATCTGAAGGGTTTGAAGAAGGAAAACCTTCGCGACAACATGAGCAATACCGAATTGGTGCTGAACATGTTAGCGGAAGCCACCACCACTGAAATCTCTCGCGTGGAGCAGCCGGAAGGGCTGGATCAGAATCGCGATGTTGCGAAGCGTGGCGGCACCGTGGCGGGCAATGCGCGCAAGCAGATTGAAGAACAAACGGGAAAGCCTGTGGTAACCAGTATGAACGCGCTGGATTTCGCGCAGTTGTTGGTAGATGTTGCCCGTCTTGGCGATGAAGGGAAGGATGCGGAATGAGTCGCATCGATGAATTGATTGAATGTCTTTGCCCTGGTGGGGTGGAGTATAAACGTTTTGATGAGATTGGTACGCTGACACGTGGAAAGCGTTTTGTCCATAAAGACGCAGTCGATAACGGTTTACCGTGCATCCATTATGGTGAACTTTACACTCATTATGGCGTTTGGGCCAAGCAGGTAAAATCGCATATCAGGGAAGACCTTGCACCGCAACTTAGATATGCGACAAAAAACGATGTGATTATTGTTGGTGCGGGTGAGAAAACAGAAGATATCGGTATTGCAGTTGCGTGGTTGGGTGATTTCGATGTGGCCGTGCATGATGCCTGCTATATTTTCCGTCATGCTATGAACCCAAAATTTGTTTCATACTATTGCAGAACCGCTTCGTATCATAATCAACTTAGGCGTTTTGTTTCGAGTGGAAAAATATCGTCTATTTCTGCAAAGGGTGTTGGGCAGGCGCGTATTCCTGTTCCTCCTATGGAAGTGCAGGAAGAGATTGTACGTGTGCTAGACTCCTTCGCGGAGCTGGAGGCGGAGCTGGAGGCGGAGCTGGAGGCGGAGCTGGAGGCGCGCAGGCGCCAGTATGCCTACTATCGGGATCAACTCTTGACTTTTAGAGAGAGAGAGAGAGTAAGGTGGGTTCCGCTGGGTTCTGTCTGTAAAAGCGTGAAGTCCGGATCTACGCCGAGCAAAAAACAGCCGTTATATTACGAAGGAGGGACTGCTCCCTGGCTCAGAACGCAAGAAGTCACGTTTAATGAGATTTGGGAAACAAGTGCTTTTATTACCGAGAAGGCAGTGAAAGAAACGTCAGCAAAATGGATTCCTGCGAATTGTGTAATTGTAGCTATTTCGGGCGCGACGGCTGGTCGTTGTGCCATTAACAAGATTCCATTGACTACGAATCAGCACTGCCTAAATCTTGAAATCGACGCTGCAGTTGCATCGTATCGCTATGTTTTCTATTGCGTTTGCAATCAATATGGGGAGCTCCTTTCAAAGAAAGAAGGCGCAAGAGGGGATTTGAATTCATCGAGGGTAAAGTCATTGGAGATTCCTTTACCTCCGCTAAACGAACAGCAAAGGATAGTAAAAATCCTCGATCGATTTGACGCTCTTGCCAACGACATTTCCGCAGGTCTTCCTGCTGAAATTGCCGCTCGTAGGAAGCAGTATGAGTACTATCGCGATAAGCTTCTGACCTTTAAGGAAAAAACGGCTTAGTCGGAAGGGCGGGTTTATGGGTAACGAAATCGTCCTCTTCGAATCAGATGATGGCAATCTGAATCTAAGCGTCTAATGCGATGGTGATATCGTTTGTCTTTCTGCTGGGATGCGGCATTGCTTACAGTACGTTGGTGGCGCTGGCTATCATGATTGCCGAATTGAAGTCCGAAGAAAAGGAGATTATGGTTTCCTTGGTAATGAATTTCATTGATGGGCTGGAACGATAAGGCGGGGTTTCTTTTGCCTTGTCTTGAACGGAAAGGGAAGATTGCATGACCGATGAGCTGAATGTTTATACCAAGGCGGATGGCCCTGGTTACGTGGAGCATGCTGCTGTGGCGTTCCCCGATGTTGATTCTGCATCCTCGGTTTTGGATAGTCTTCCCAAAGATGTGAGCTTCGATCTTATGGCCTTCGGCGGTCGGTCCACCGTGTGCGCAACCACGCCCATCGATAATGCTCGTTCCGACTCCTACCAGTCCGAAGCGGCTCTTGAAGCAGCTTTTATCAGACAACTTCAAAAACAAGCCTATGAATACGTTTCCATTTCAAGTGAAACGGATTTGATTGTGAACTTGCGCTCCAAATTGGAGCAATTGAACGACATTACCTTTACGGATGGCGAATGGAAGCGCTTTTTCAGGCAAAGCATTGCCAGCGAGAATGAAGGTCCGCTGGAAAAGACACGCCGCATTCAGGAAGACTATATTCAGGCGTTTTCTCGCGACGACGGCTCCACCAAGAACATTCGTCTGATTGACAAGAAGAATGTCCATAACAACTCGCTGCAAGTGCTTAACCAGTACACCACCATCGATGGCAATTACGAGAATCGCTACGACGTGACCGTCCTGGTTAATGGATTGCCTTTGGTGCATATCGAATTAAAGCGACGTGGCGTAGCAATTAAAGAAGCGTTTAACCAGATAGAGCGCTATAAACGTGATAGTTTCTGGAGTGGTTGCGGGCTATATGAGTACGTTCAAATCTTCGTTATCTCCAATGGTACGCAAACAAAATACTACTCAAACTCTACGCGTATGAATCACGTGGAAGAGACGACGAAAGCAAAAGGCAGCATCAAAAAAACTTCCAACTCTTTTGAGTTTACTAGCTGGTGGGCAGCTGCGGATAACAAGCCCATCATGGACCTGGTGCCCTTCACCAAAACGTTCTTCGCAAAGCACACGTTGCTGAATATTCTGACCAAGTACTGCATCTTCACCGAAGATGGCACGCTTATGGTTATGCGCCCTTATCAGATTGTAGCAACTGAGCGCATTCTGAATCGCATTCTGATTTCCGAAAACAATAAGGCTATGCTGGGTACAACAGCGGCAGGTGGTTACGTGTGGCATACCACGGGTTCTGGTAAAACGCTTACCAGCTTCAAGACCGCTCGTCTTGCCAGCGGCATGGAAGGTGTGGATAAGGTTATCTTTGTGGTTGACCGCAAGGATCTGGACTATCAGACCATGCGCGAATACGACAAGTTCGAAAAAGGTGCCGCCAACGGCTCGAAGAATACGTCCATCCTGCAGCGTCAGCTGGAGGACAAAGACGAGCGCGGCGCGCCGCATGAGTACAAGATTCTGGTGACCACTATCCAGAAGCTGTCAATCTTCATTGACAAGAACCCCAAGCATCCTGTTTACGATAAGCATGTAGTGCTGATTTTTGACGAGTGCCACAGAAGCCAGTTCGGCGATATGCATACATCAATTGTGAAGCACTTCAGAAAGTACCACATCTTTGGTTTCACGGGCACGCCTATCTTTGCCGAAAACGCTAGCGCATCGGGCAGCCCACAGCTGCGCACGACTGAGCAGGCATTCGGTGATAAGCTGCATACCTACACGATTGTTGACGCCATCCGCGATGGCAACGTGCTGCCTTTCCGAATCGACTATATTTCCACGCTGCGCGAGCGCGACCGCATGGAAGACGAGAAGGTGTATGCGATTTATCGCGAAAGCGCCTTGAAGACCCAAGCGCGCATTGACATGATTGTGAACTACATTCTTGATCACTACGACCAAAAGACCAAGGGAGGTTACTCGTATCTGCTCAAAGGGCGACGCGTCATGGGTTTCAATAGCCTGTTTTGCGTAGCGAGCATCGATATTGCCAAAGTGTACTACTCGGCCTTTAAGCGCATTCAGGAAGAGCGCGGCGGACAGAAGCTGAAGGTGGCGCTGATTTACTCGTTTGGTTCCAACGAGGCCGACGACGGCTGCGGTCTACCCGACGAGAGCTTCGACGTTGCGAGCCTTGATGCGCCAAGTCGCGATTTTCTAGAGTCGGCTATTCAGGACTACAACGCCTGCTTCTCTACGAATTTCAGTACCAGCGGCGGCGAAGACGGCTTCCAAAACTACTACAAGGATTTGAGTCTTCGCATGAAGAATCGTGAGGTTGACCTGGTTATTGTGGTAAATATGTTCCTTACGGGTTTTGACGCCACTACGCTGAACACCCTGTGGGTTGACAAGGATTTGCGTTTGCATGGCCTGATTCAGGCGTTTAGTCGCACGAATCGCATTCTGAATGCCGTTAAGGATTACGGCAATATCGTGTGCTTCCGCAATTTGGAGGACGAAGTCAACAAGGCGGTCAGCCTGTTTGGCGACAAAGACGCGCATGGCATTGTGCTGCTGAAGCCTTACAAGGAGTATTTGGGCGAGTATCGAGATAGATTAGCTGAACTGCAGGCGCGATGGGCTCCGGGCGAGATGCCCTTTGGCGAAGAAAATGAAAAGGCGTTCATCAGGCTATTCGGCATTTTGCTTCGACTGCGCAACATTCTTACCAGCTTTGATGAGTTTGCCGCCGATGACACGTTGTTGCCTCGTGATGAGCAGGACTACCGCAGTGTTTACGTTGATCTGCGAGAAAAGTATCGTAAACCCGATGTTGACGGCGTACTTATAAACGACGACCTGGTGTTCGAGATTGAGTTGCTAAAAACTGTTGATATAGGTATCGATTACATTTTGATGCTGGTTAAGAAGTATCACGATGACAATTGCCGCGACAAGGTGTTGATTGCCGACATTATGAGCGCTATTAATGCCAGCTACGAATTGCGCAATAAGCGTGACCTGATTGAGCGATTCATCGACTCCATTAATGGTTCAAATGATGTGGATGCTGATTGGCGTGCTTATATTAAGGCAGAAAGCGAAAAGGAACTGGAGCGCATTATCACGGATGAGCGGCTCAAGCCAGAAGAGACGCGCGCGTTCGTTGAGCGTGCGTTTCTTGACGGTGAAGTTTCCGAAAGTGGCACGGCAATCTCGGAGCTTATGGCGACAAAGACGTCGCGATTTGCTCCTGCGGGAGATTATGCGGGAAAGCGCCTGCGCATCATTAGGAGAATCAAAGCTTTTATTGACCGATTTAGCGGTACGGGTTTGTTTGAGGGGTAGGTGCCCATCGGCTCCCGCCCTCTTTCGGGGAATTGCGGCGTCGTATGTCTGGCTTGCTGCGTGCGTGCCCCATGCCATGGTAACGCCATTTGGGTTTTTGCCAATCGGGTGACCTGTTTAGGCTTCGAAGCGAGCATTTTCGCGACAAATTGCCTTGGCGGTGTCAACGTTTTCGTTTTTTTGGTATCTGCTGTCTCGCAGGATTCACGTTGTTGGATTTTGGGTCCCAAATTCGAAGTTGCGATAGGTTGGGGGTAGGTCGCACCGAGGCTTTTATCGGAAACTGAAACCTGCCCAATAAAGAATAGCTTTGAACTGGTGTTTTGTTAATGTTCATTTTCTACGCGCAACACATTTTTCGAAAAAGGGTCTAAATCGCGCCCTTCACCTACCCTCAACCTACCACAGCTTCGAATTTCACCCCGTTTTTATAACTACGTGAACCCAAAGTTGTTTTCCGTGTTTGTAAGCGCCGCCCGCAAGCCGCCGTAGCTGCTGCCGGGCAAGTTCCGCCGCCCCGCAAGCCGCCGTCGAGGGTGAAAAAGTGACGGGGTCTTTTTCACCTTTTGGAATCCCAGTTTGCTGTTTTCCGTGTTTGCCGCCGCCGTTTAAGCCCGCGTCCCGTAAGCGCCGCCGCTCTTTCCCGAAAACCCACGTCATCGCGTGGCTTGCTTGCAATCACCCGCAGAAAGTCGCCTTTAGTGCTTGAAAGTCGCAGAGCATTGCGATAATATGACGCTCAAGAAGAATCAGGCCGATTCTGTAATGGAGGAAAGAGGGGCTTCCCTGCGCAGCGGCTTGCTTGAATTCGCGATCGAGCGCGCCCGCAGTAAAACGCGAAAAAAGCCCCATATCTTTAAAGGAGGAGAGATGTCGGGAATGAATGGCTCGACAGCTGGGCTTACTCGCAGAAGCTTTCTCAAGACCACCGCTGCAGTTGCGGGCGTGGCTGCGGTAGCTGGAACTGCGGTTACAGGCACGTTGGCTCCCGTTGCTGAGGCCGGAGAGCTTGCCACCGAGGAATCGGTATTCCACAGCGGTTGCCGTGGCAACTGCGGAAGCAAATGCCATATGGACGTTACGGTGCGCGAGGGCAAGGTCGTCAAAGTTGCGGCGGCGCAGTACCCCGAGGCCGATGCTCAGTGGCGTCGTATCTGCGTAAAGGGCTATACGCAGCCCCAGCGTTTGTACGATCCGGACCGTTTGAAGTACCCCATGCGTCGCGTGGAGGGCACCGAGCGTGGTGCTGGCCAGTGGGAACGCATCAGCTGGGATGAAGCCATTGCCGAAGTAAGCGGCAAGATTGGCGCAGCAATCAAGCAGTATGGTGGCACGTCGTTCGCAGTGTGGTCGTCTTATGCCTCTTACGGCGTTTTGAATGGCGCTCAAGCTGGCTATATGTCCGTTGCATACGGCCGCTTCCTGACCGCTATTGGTGGCACCGTTTTGGGCGCAAGCGCCGACTACGCCCAGATTTACGAGCAGATGATTGCTCTGGGCAACACGGGCAACAGCTTCGCCGACGCGGTGAATTCGAAATACATCTTCTCGTGGGGCGGCAACCCTGCCGAGGCCTACATCCACGCATGGCAGTTCGTGTGCCAGGCGCGCGAAAAGGGCGCTAAGCTGATCACCATTGACCCGCAGTACACGGCTTCTGCCGCGCATTCCGACATGTATGTGCCTATTCGTCCTGGTACGGACGGCGCTTTGATGCTGGCCATGGCAAACTACATCCACGAGAACAAGCTGTACAACGAAGAATACATGCGCACGCTTACCGTTGCTCCGTTCCTGGTGGGCGAAGACGGTACGTACGTTCGCATGAGCGCATATGGTCAGGCTGCCAAGGAAGGCCCGCTGAACGCTTACGGCATGCCTACGGTGATTGACCCCATTGTGGTTTGGGACGAAGCCACGGGCGCGCAGGCTCCGTTGGAGCAGGCGGAAAAGCCCGCTATCCTGGGCGAATATACGCTGTCCGACGGTAGGAAAGTTAAGACCTGCTATCAGGTTTGCCTGGACAACATCAAGGAATACACCGTTGCTAAGGCTGCTGAAATCTGCGACATTCCTGAAGAAGACATCATCAAGCTTGCGCAGATGTACGCCGATGGCCCCAGCTTCGTTATGACGTTCCAGGGCTTCGGTCATCATGTGAACTCTCATCACAATTTCAAGAATTTGGCGCTCATTGCCTGCCAGACGGGCAACTACGGTGTTCCCGGTGGCGCTATCTGCGGCAACACCTCGCCGTTCAACTCGCTAGTCAACAACACCGCTTTCTTCATGGGCAAGCTGGGCGTTAACACCACTGGCACGCATCTTCCGGAAATCCTGGAGAAGAAGAGCTGGGGCGGAAAAGAATGCGACATTCAGGTTCTGTGGTGCTGCAACGGCAACATGCTGTGCTGCGAATCGGGCCGTCGAGAGCTTATTGAAGCCGTGAAGAAGGTCCCCTACGTGGTGTGTGCCGACGTCAACATGACCGACACCGCCAAGTACGCTGACCTGGTGCTTCCCGTTCCGCACATCTTTGAAACGGAAGATTACGACAGCGGTTGCCCCACGCCTTACCTTATGTTCCAGCAGAAGGCTGTGGAGCCTGCGTTCGAATGCAAGACCGACCTGGAAATCATGCGCTCCATTGCTGAAACGCTGGGTATGGGTGCCATCTACGGCAACGGCGCATCGAACAAAGAGCTCATTGACGCTGTGCTCAAAGATGCAAACGGCCTGAACGAGAAGTTCGGTATCAACTACGACCGCTTCCAGAAGGATTCCATGGTGCGCACGCCGCTGTACACCTCTACGGCTCCGGTTGCCGCAACGGGTTCTGCGGAAACGGCACGCGTGAAGTTCTACCTGGAAAAGCCCACGCCGCGTGGCTACGTTGGCCAGAAGATTGCCGACTACGAGAAGCGTCCCTACTACGAACCGGCGCACGAAGCTTACTGGGAGAATCCGATGCGCGAGAAGTATCCCCTGATGGGATGCAGCCAGCATCACAAGTATCACGTTCATTCCCAGCTTGCGTACACTCCCATGATGCGCGAGCTTGAGCCCGAGCCGCAGATCAAGATCAACGCCAGCGACGCCGCCGCACGTGGCATTAAACAGGGCGATGTGGTGCGCGCTTACAACGATCACGGCTACGTTGTGCTGAAAGCCCTGGTCACCGAAGGAATCAAGCCGGGCGTTATCTCTATTCCCCATGGCTTCCAGGAGGAACAGTTCATCGAGGGTCACGCTCAGGACCTGACGAACATCTACATGAACGATTTCTGCGACAACAGCGCTTTCTACGACTTCCTGTGCGAGGTCGAGAAGTACAAAGGGGGTAAATAATGGCTCGCTATGGTATGGCGATTGACACCAAGCGCTGCGTAGGCTGCAACGCTTGCACGACTGCCTGCAAAATGGCAAATAACGTGCCGGATGACATTTTCTGGACACGTGCTCTGACCAGGGGCGGCGATGAAGTTGACACGCCCGCCGGCACCTTCCCCAACTTGAGCATGCGCTACTACACGGTGGGTTGCCAGCATTGCGAAAATCCCGCCTGCGTGAAGGCGTGCCCCGTGGGCGCAACGTACAAGGACCCCGAGACGGGCATTGTGCGCCAGGACTACGACCGCTGCATTGGTTGCCGCATGTGTATGGCCGCTTGCCCTTACACGGGCGTGCGTTCCTTCAACTGGCAGGAGCCGAAGAATCAGATGGGCTTCGCGATTGGCGACGCCGATGCTCCGAAGCATCAGAAGCACACGGTGGAGAAGTGCACGTTCTGCTATCAGCGTACCAGCAAGGGCGAAACGCCTGCTTGCATGGACCTGTGCCCGGCGCGCGCTCGTCATTGGGGCGACCTGGACGATCCGAATTCCGAGATTTCCCAGATCATTGCAAGCCGCCCGTACGAGCAGCTTTTGACCGAGCGCGGCACGCAGCCGAACGTTTACTACCTGGTGTAAGCGGAAAGGAGATAGAAAAATGTCTGAAGAGACTAAAACGTCCCCGACCGCTCAATTCGGGGGTAAAACGATGAACATTGCCATTGCCGTGGCGGCCGTTATTACCGTTCTTGGCATTGGTTTGTGGGTGTTTCAGCTGGTCAGCGGCATGGTGAACACCGGCATGCGCAACCTTGACTCGTGGGGCCTGTACATTACCATGTTCATGTTCCTGGTTGGTTTGTCTGCAGGCGGCCTGATCATCAGCTCCATTCCGCGCGCATTCGGCATGGAAGGCTTCGGTGGCATCTCGAAGGTGGCTGTGTGGACGTCCATTTGCGCTACCGTGATGGCTATCGGCTTTGTTGTGGTTGACCTGGGCCAGCCCCTGCGCATTTGGGAGCTGTTCCTGTACTCGAACCTGACCTCGCCGCTGATGTGGGACATCATTGTGTTGGCCACGTACCTGATTCTGTCCTGCGTGTACCTGTGGGCCACGCTGCGCGAAGAGAAGGGCCTGGTCAAGGCCACCACTCTGCGTGTGATCAGCGTGATTGCCCTGGTTGTTGCCGTGTTGGTGCACTCCGTTACCGCATGGATCTTTGGCCTGCAGGCATCGCATGAGTTCTGGCACACCGCGCTTCTGGCGCCGTGGTTTGTGTCGTCGGCCTTGGTATGCGGCACCGCGTTGGTCATGATTGTGGTCATTGCACTGCGCAAGGTAGGCTATATGAATCTGGACCAGCGCTACGTTGTGAAGCTGGCGAAGATGCTGGGTGCCTTCTGCATGGTTGACCTGTACTTCTTCGGTTGCGACTTGCTGACGGCAGGTTTCCCCGGCGGTTCCGGTGCCGAGGTTGTATCCATGCTGGTCGGTGGCCCGTTGGCCCCGTTCTTCTGGGCGGAGATCATTTGCACGATTGTTGCTGCTGTGGTGTGCTTCGTACCTACCGCGCGCAAGAACGGTCTGCTGGTTGGCGCATCTGCGCTGGCAATTGTGGCTATCTTCTGCAAGCGCTTCCAGCTGTTGGACGGCGGCTTCCAGCTGCACAACCTGGATTTCGCAAGCCCCGTAACGGCATTGACTGCCACGAACAGCGTAAATGGCTGGGCGGGCGTCTACGATGGTCTGGTCTACGGCCCCACGCCGCTTGAGTTCGGCGTTGTGCTGGGCGTGATTGGCCTGGGCGCGCTGCTTTTGCTGCTGGGCCTGAAGTACCTTCCCCTGAAGCCTATGACTGAATCTCACTAGGCCTCTTTTCTCGCAACGGGCTCGCTTCGTTTGGGGCGGGCCCATTGTTTGCGGAGCGCGGGGAAGGCGCCGGCGCCAGGCTTGTGGGTGCATTGGGGTTGTTTGTGGTTCGTTTATTGAGAGTTCGTTTGCGTTTGCGCAGGTGAACGACCTTTTAAGAGACGAAAGGAGAATAATCCATGGCGAAAGGTATTGCTGCTGTTACGGCTTTTTTCGCCGTGGTGGCTACGTGTGCGCTGCTGTTGGGTGCGGCGCTTGAGGGTGATTCGGGCGTTCATCGCATTGAGCCCACGTCGCCGTGTCCTGTGGTGGGGTGCGTGTCGGAATCGTGCCATGGTTACGATGCTATTCCCGAACCTGACGGCGTCCATGAAATGATTTGCCCCGAAGTGGGCTGCGCGTCAACGTCGTGCCATGCGTGGGAGACACTGCAAAACCGCTATCATCAGGCCAGTTCAACGTCGCTCATGTTATGGATTCTGGCGCCCGTGGTGTTCGTGATTGCACTGCTGTTTATGATGGGCCTGTTCAAAGGGCCAAAGAGCAGAACTGACTCGGCAAAGGAAGGCGGCAGTAATGAAAACCGCTAAGACCATACTTGTTGCCGATGCCGTGCTTGCCGGTTTATTCATCGCATGCGAACTACCAGGGGTAACGGGTGTTCCCGCGCACGAATGGCTGGGAATCGTTCTGGCTGTTGCGCTGCTTGCGCATGCAGGAAAGCGTGTGCTCACCACGGTGAAAAACGCACGGAGCGCTGCGCGCCTGGTCGTTGATGTTGCTCTGCTAGTGACGCTTGCCGTGTGTGTTGTTTCCGGGTTGATGATCTCGGGATCGGTTCTTCCGTTTTTCGGATATTACGCAACAGGGTATTATTTCTGGAGCCCCTTACACGCGGCCACCGCAACCGTGCTGTTGGCGGTGCTGTTGGTCCATGCCGCTTTGAACGCGGGGCGCGTCAAAAGCTTTTTGTCTGCGAACGACGGTGGCGAAAAGCCATCGTGCGCTCTTGCTAATAACGCGGCTGACAACGACAATGAGCAGGGGAAATACGCAGAAGAAAACCATGGGGAAGGAGGCGCCCGTGAGTGAAGAGCGCTTATCATCGGGCGAGGAAGTCCTGAGCGCAGTTGACGTGCCTGCGGCATCGCGCGCCGTGCTTTCATCGTCGCAGAGCCTTGCGGAGCTTTTGGCGCAGCGTCCGAATTTGGCAGCGTGGCTTTCCGAATATGAGTCTATCCAGACGGAATACGTTGCCGCATTGCGTGCGCGCGGCGTTGACTTGGATGAAAAGGGCCGCGCACAAGAAGAAGCGGCGGCGTTGCGCGTACGCTTGCAAGAAAAAGGCGCGTGTTTTCGCAATGGGGGAGCGAGCATAGTGACAGGTCCGCTTTCCAGCGCCTGCGTTGCCTGCACAGGTGGGCGCGGCAGCAAAACGTTCACGTTGTCCACGGCATGTAACCGCCATTGCTACTTCTGCTTCAACGCAAACCAGGCGGATTACAGCACTTCGCGCGCGTTGAAAACGAACTGGCAAAATGAGCTTGATGCGTTTCTGGCAAAGGGGGATGTCACTCACGTGGCGCTTACCGGAGGCGAGCCGCTGTTGCATCCGCATGAAGCGGTAGCGTTTTTCCAGCGCGTCCATCAGGCATTTCCCCAGGCGCATTTGCGTCTGTATACCGATGGCGACTTGCTGACCGACGGGCTGCTTGCGCAGCTGCGCGACGCAGGGCTGCAGGAGCTGCGTTTGAGCGTAAAGTTGGATGTGTTGGATTCCAAGGCGCAGCAAGATGCAGCTATCGACGAGGCTTCGGCTCGCGTTGCGCAGGCGAAGCGTTTCATCCGCGACGTTATGGTGGAAATGCCGGCGATTCCCGGCACCGAGCAAGCCATGCGCAAGTTGCTTTTGGGGCTTGATGCGGCGGGTGCGTTCGGCATCAATTTGCTGGAATTCGGCTATCCCATGAACGATTGGGCGGAGTTCGCGCGCCGTGGATTCACGGTTGCAAATCCGCTGTTTCCTGTGGCGTACGATTACGAATATGCAGCGGGACTTCCCGTTGCGGGAAGCGAAGCGCTGTGCCTTCGTTTGCTTGAATTTGCGCTTGACCAGGGACTTTCGTTGGGTGTGCATTACTGTTCGCTGGAAAACAAGCATCGCGATCAGATTTTGCAACAAAATCGACTAGCAAAATTGGACGCGCGCACGTGGGAGCTTGATGCGCAAGACTTCTTCTATAAAACGATAAAGGTGTTCGATGCGGATGTTGCCTTGGTCAAGCGGTGTCTTGACCAGCAAGGGTATCCGTACGAGCAGGATTTCGACGAGGGAAGCTTGTCGTTTGCGCCGCGCCATGTGCAGCATGTGGCGCAGGTGCCGGCGGTTTTCGCGCGCTCGTACGACGTTATTGAGCAAAAGGGAAAAAGCCTGGTCGTGCGTGAGGTTAAGCTGGAATTAGTGGAAAATGCCGGTTTGGTGCAGTCGGTTGCGCTGCAGGCTACGGAAGGAAACAATATGGATATCTGGTCTTTGAAGGCTTCGGCTTGTGAGCTGTTGGCGTTTTCGCTGCGCTACCCCACGGCCGATGTGGCGGGTGCCGTTGCGAGCGGAGAATGGGTTGCTGCGGCGCAGGAAATTGCAGACGCGCTTGGTGTTGCTCTGCCTGTCGATTTCGCGGCTGAGCTTGCTGGCGGTGTTTCTGCCAGTGACGGCAATGCGACCGTTTGCGCAGGTGAGGGAAGTGCCGAAGCGCAAGCAGACGCGCAAGCAGACGCGCTCCTTCATGCCATGCGCGCCGATGCAACACGTCTGTTTGTGGGTTCGCCCGAGCCTGCAGTAAGCCCGTTCGAGGGTGTGTGGCGTGCGGCGGACGACGGTGTGGATCCGCTACTTTTCGTGAACCCGCACTCTATGGAAGTTGAGCGTTTTTGCCATGCGTGTGGCCTGGGGCGTCCTCAGGGGACAAATGAGCCGCTGGATTTTGTGCCCACCGAGTTGGAGCTGCTGCAGTATTTGGCGTCGCTTGAGGCGGGGCTCGTGGAACCAGCGGAAGGTGCACCGGCAGCGGCGGATTTGCCCGGCGGATCAGCGGCTGCTGCTTACGGGCAATTCTTGGCTGAACATGTTTCAACGTGGCTTCCTAAGTTTGCGGAAAAGCTGTGTGAACAGGCGCGTCATCCGTTCTACTGCGCTGCGGGGCAACTTTTGTGCGCTTACCTTCCCGTGCTGTAGTTTTTCTGCAGGAAGGCGGCGATGCTTTATACTGGGAAGCTGCAGTAATCGCATTGTCGCCTGACAAGTTTGCACGTGAATGCGCCTTGCGCGCGGATGCGTTCCCGGCGCGTTGTGGCAGCGCGAACGCAAACGTGCAGGACGCAGCGCAGATGCGTGAACGAAAAACTGCTGGCAGAAAGGCACTCGTGTTCAGCGATTTTGTCATAGGGTATCTGTTTTTAGGCGGCACCGGTGCAGGTACGCTGATGGTGTTGTGCCTGCTGGAGTGCGTAAACGCCCGCCGACGTTTCGGTAGTCTAGCGGAGCGAACTCGTTTGGGCCTTTCGTTTTCGGGGCGTGCAATGCCGCCGCGGGCGACTGGTCGCCAAGGCAGGGTCTCGGGCGCGTTTGCGCTGCCGGGAGAGTTCTTCGCGCGCGCGTGGTTGGTATGCCTGGTGGTGCTTGCCTGCGCGATTGCGTGCCTTGCCTTTGACCTGGGGCGTTTTGACCGTCTGTTCAACTTGCTGTTCACGCCGCGGTTGTCCATCATGACGGTGGGAGCGTATGTGCTGGCGGTATCGTTTGCAATCGCGGCGGTTTTTGCCGCACTTGCTTTGCTGGATAACGTTTTTCCTGGTCCCGGGTTTGTGTATGTCCTTTCGGCGGTGGGTGTGCTTGTCGGCGTTGCCACCATGGTTTACACCGGCGTGCTGTTGAGCAGTTTGGCATCGGTACGTTTCTGGCAAACACCGTTGCTGCCGGTGCTTTTTGCGGTGTCGTCGCTGTCGTGCGGCATTGCGTGCGTGCTGTTTTCGGGTGTGTTCGTTGAAGCGCGGCAGCCCGTGGTGGCACCTTTGGCGCGCTTGGCGCACATCGACGGCTTTGTCATTTTGGCGGAAGCTGTGGTGCTGACGGCATATCTGACGTGGGGCATGTGGGGAGATGCTACTGCGTGTGCGGCATATGCCCTGATAGCAGGAGACCTTGCGTGGCTCTTTTGGGGCGGCTTGGTGACTGTTGGTCTGGTGGTGCCGTTCGTTATGGAGCGATTCGTTGCGTATGGGAATTACCGGTCCCAGCTTGTTTGGATAGCGGCCGCGGTGTTGCTTGGCGGCTTTATCATGCGTTTGTGCTTTGTAGATGCAGGGCTGTACGATGCAACGCAAGCAGGAAGCGTTGCCAGCGGAATCATGGGCGAATGGGCGGGCTGATGCCGGTTTGCCTGTGGAGTGGCGATAGCGGGAGCGGCGTTGCAGATTACGATGCGCTTGCTGCACGCTCACTGCGTGCTCGAAAGACGCCTGGCGAGTGTTTCGCCAGGTCGTAGGCTTGTGAGTGCGCCGACGCCTTCGCCATGGTTTTGAACTGACCTTCCAAGGGGGAAGTTATGAGGAACAGAAAAAAGAAAGACGTGCGCTACGATGCGCCGTATGAGATGACTGACAAAGAAGCCGAGATTCGTGCGGCAACCAGCTATGTGCCGCGCAAGTCGTCGCGTAACGGCGCGACCATCTTCAGCGTTGTGGTGTTTTTGCTGGCGTGCATGCTGGTGCTCTTGGCGTGGACGCTGGCCACGGGCAGCATTGATCCGGCGGGTCTGCTGGTGGCGCTGCTGGTGGGTTTGTTGGCGCTTTCCTCTACGCATATGGCTCTGAACTGGGAAAAGGTTGTTGTTTTGCGCTTCGGCAAACTGAATCGCGTAGTGGGACCGGGCTTGTACTTTACCATTCCCATTATCGAGCACGGCACAATTCGCGTGGATCAGCGCGTTATTGCCACGCCGTTTTACGCCGAGCGCACGCTTACGGCCGACTTGGTGCCGGTGAATATCGATGCGGTGCTGTTTTGGATGGTGTGGGATGCCGAAAAAGCCTGCGCCGAGGTTGAGGACTACTACGCGTCGGTGTCGTTTTTGGCGCAGACCGCCATGCGCGAAGCGGTGGGACGCTCGCAGCTGGCCGAGGTGGCGGTGCGGCGTGATCAGCTTGATGCCGAGATCAAGGAAGATATCGAGCACGAGGCCGCGAGCTGGGGCGTTGATATCATTTCCGTGAAAGTGCGCGACATTGTGATCCCCGAAGAGCTGCAGGAAGTTATGAGCTTAGAGGCTCAGGCCGATCGCGAGCGCAGCGCGCGTGCTTCGGTGGCGGGCGTGGAAGCCGATGTTGCCGCCATGCTGTCCGAGGCGGCCGACGTGTATGGCGACCCCGAGGCGGCGTTCAAGCTGCGCGCCATGCTCATGCAGTACGAGACGGTGAAGCGCTCGGGCGGTTCGGTGGTTACGGTGCCTACGGCGGTGAGCGATGGGTTTACAAAGGGTAGAGGCGAATAGCATATGAATTCATTGAAGTCATTTGAGATAGATTACGCGGGTGGCCTGCCCGTTTGGATACAAATTAAAAACCGCATTGCTTACTTGATTGGTTCGGGTTCGTTTGCGGAAGGCGAACAGCTTCCCACGGTACGCGGACTTGCCGCTGAGCTGGACATAAGCTACAACACGGTGAATCGCGCCTATATGGATTTGGAACGTGAAGGCTACATTGCCACGCGCAAGGGGCGTGGTACGTTTGTGGCGCCGCGTCGCGAAATTGGCGCCGACCGTGCCACCGATAGCCCCATTGAGCTTGTAATCGACGACATGATTCGTGCCTGTTCAAACGCCGGTTTAGCCGATGATGACATTGTAGCCATGGTGCAAGCGCGCTTGGCGCACCGAAGGATGTAGCGCGTGGATCCTTTGATATCGTTTCGGGTTGATCACAATGATGGTCTGCCCGTTTGGTTGCAAATCCGGAATAGGATTGCGTATCTGGTGACTTCGGGCGCTTATTGCGAAGGGGATAAGTTGCCCACGGTGCGCGGACTTGCCGCTGACCTGGACATAAGCTACAACACGGTGAATCGCGCTTACATGGATTTGGAGCGCGAAGGCTACATTGCGTCGCGGCGTGGTAAGGGGACGTTCGTTACGGGTAGCAATATTGTGGCGAACGAGGCGGAGTATCGCACCATCGACGCTATGGCCGATGACCTGGTGCATGCTGCGCGCAACTTCGGCATGGACGATGGCAGCATCCTGGCCCTGGTTCAAGGCAAACTTTGTTGACAAATTACCCCACCTTTTGTCAACAATTCCGGCTTTTGGATTCTGCCGCCGCGCGAGATTCATGTTGTTGAAAAAGTGCTCCCTAATTCGAAGTTGATGCAGGTTGGAAGTAGGTCAAGGGCGCGAATCGGGGTGTTTTTTGCCGTGCGTGTTGCTTGCGAAAAATAAGCCTTAGGAAATCGCCAGTTCAAAATTATTCCCAATTGAGGCACATTTAGTTTCTTGATAAAAGTCGAAGTGCAACCTACTTCCAACCTATCACAACTTCGAATTTCGACCCCAAAACTCAACAACATGAATTCAGTTGCCTGCTTGCGACGAAGGCGGCACGGGATTCGCCGAACGGACTC